>NZ_JBICUF010000017.1:120811-142535 GCF_043198035.1 Micromonospora sp. NPDC048898 | reverse complement strand
CCTGGCTGCCGCGCGCTGGGGGGGGGCGGCTGCCGCACTGTTCGGGGTTGGTCCACTATGCCCCCGCCGCCCCGGGGGGGGGCCCGCGGGGGGGGGGGGGGGGGGGGGGCCGCGGCGGGGGGCGCCCCCCGACCAGAGGTGAGCGACGAGCGCCCCAGCGGCGGAAACAGTGCCGTGGCCGCGAGCGGCGGCGACCACCCGAGCGACACGGGCACCGGCAGCGGTGACGGTGCCGTCGGCAGCCGCCGGGGCGAGGTGACGGTGCGCCGAAGCGCCGAAGCGTCCGGCCGGCGGGGCGGGCGGCGCGGGGGCGGCGGCGAGGAACTGCGGGTGCCGGAGGCGGAGTTCACGTCGTACTACGGTCGGCCGATCCTCAAGGCGCCGGTCTGGAAGTGGGACATCGCGGCGTACCTGTTCACCGGTGGGTTGGCCGCCGGCTCGTCGCTGCTCGCCGCGGGTGGGCAGCTCACTGGGCGGCCGGCGTTGCGGCGTGCCGGTCGGGTCACCGCGCTGGTCGCCGTCAGCGCCAGCGCCGTCTTCCTGATCAGGGACCTGGGCCGGCCGGCGCGGTTCCACCACATGCTGCGGGTGGCCAAGCCGACCTCACCGATGTCGATGGGCACCTGGATCCTCACCGCGTACGGGCCGGCGGCGGGGGTCGCCGCGATCGCCGAGGCGGCCGGTGTGCTGCCCCGCCACGGCCCGCTCGGGCTGGCCGCCCGGGTGTTGCCGCCGATCGGGCACGCCGCTGGGCTGCTCGCCGCCGGCACCGCGCCGGCGCTGGCCACGTACACCGGGGTGTTGCTGGCTGACACGGCGGTGCCGTCGTGGCATGAGGCGTACCCCGAGTTGCCTGTCATCTTCGCGGGCAGCGCCCTGGCCAGCGGCGCGGGCGTGGGTCTGCTCGCCGCGCCGCCGGCGCAGGCGGGGCCGGCCCGGCGGATGGCGGTGGCCGGCGCGGCCCTGGAGTTGTACGGCGCGCACCGGGTGGAGACCCGCCTCGGCCTGCTCAGCGAGCCCTACCGGCAGGGCTGGCCGGGTCGGTTGCTGCGCGCCGGGCGGCTGCTGACCGCAGGCGGGGTTGCGGGCGCTCTGCTGGGCCGGCGCAGCCGGTTGGTCGGGGCGCTCTCCGGGACCGCGCTGCTGGCCGCGTCGGTGCTGACCCGGTTCGGGATCTTCTACGGCGGTGTCGCCTCCGCCCGCGATCCGCGGTACACGGTGGTGCCGCAGCGTGCGCGGGTCGACGCCCGGCGGGCCCGCATGGATCTTCCAGCTGATCGGGCGGGCCCGCCGGCGGTGTGATCGAATGTCCGGTGGAGGCGTTCAGGAGGCTGGTGCCCCTCCCGGTCTTCAAAACCGGAGTGGTCCGGGACCCGGGCCAGGCGGGTTCGATTCCCGTCCGTCTCCGCCAAACCGCTGCAGGAGATGACGCGATGGGCGACGGGCCGGTGGACCCGCGACGTCGGGTGCCGCGCACCGACACGCTGCTCGCCGACCCGCTGTTGGCCGCGGCCGCCGCGACGTTGGGCCGCGACCAGGTCAAGGCGGTGGTCGTGCGCGCGCAGGACCGGGCCCGTCGCGGCGAGATCAACCCCGACGAGGTACGCGACGCGGCGGTCGCCGCGTTGCCCGCGCCCGGCCCCCGTGTGGTGCTCAACGCCACGGGCGTCGTGCTGCACACCAACCTGGGTCGGGCGGCACTGTCGCCGGCCGCGGTCGCCGCGGTGGTGGCCGCCGCCGGGCACACCGACGTCGAGTTGGACCTGAACACCGGCCGGCGGGCCCGCCGGGGCCGCGACGCGCTCGACGCCCTGGCCGCCGCCGTGCCCGACGCGGGTGCCGTGCACGTGGTCAACAACGGCGCCGCCGCGCTGGTGCTGGCCGCCACCGCGCTGGCCGCCGGCCGGGAGATCGTGGTCAGCCGGGGCGAGCTGGTCGAGATCGGCGACGGCTTCCGCCTGCCCGACCTGTTGGAGAGCACCGGTGCGCGACTGCGGGAGGTGGGCACCACCAACCGCACCACGCTCGCGGACTACGCCGCCGCGCTCGGCCCGCAGACCGGCTTCGTGCTCAAGGTCCACCCGTCGAACTTTCGGATCACCGGCTTCACGTCCGCCACCGGTGTGCGTGACCTGACCACCCTCGGCGTGCCCGTGGTCGCCGACATCGGCTCCGGTCTGCTCACCGCGGATCCGCTGCTGCCCGACGAACCGGACGCGACGAGCACGCTGCGCGCCGGCGCCGCGCTTGTCACCGCCAGCGGCGACAAGCTGCTCGGCGGCCCGCAGGCGGGGCTGCTGCTCGGCGACGTCGCGCTTGTCGACCGACTGCGCCGCCACCCGCTGGCCCGGGCGTTGCGGGTGGACAAGCTCACCCTGGCCGCGCTGGCCGCCACCCTGCACCAGGCGGACACCCCCACCCGGGCGGCCCTGCACGCCGACCCGGGTGCCCTGCGCGAACGGGTGGAGCGGCTGCGCGACCGGCTCGGCGCGGACGGCCGCAAGGCGGAGGTGGTGCCGGCCGTCGCGGTGGTCGGCGGGGGCGGCGCCCCGGGTGTCGAGGTGGACTCGTGGGCGCTGAGCCTGCCCGAGCGGTACGCGGCGCCGCTGCGCACCGGAGACCAACCGGTCCTCGGCCGGGTGGTGCGCGGCCGCCTCCTGCTCGACCTGCGGTGTGTGCCCGCCGACGCCGACGACGCGGTCCGCGCGGCAGTGCTGCGCGTACCCGGGGATGACTGAGCGTGTTCGTCGTCGCCACCGCCGGGCACGTCGACCACGGCAAGTCGACACTGGTCCGGGCGTTGACCGGGATGGAACCCGACAGGTGGGCCGAGGAACGCCGCCGGGGCATGACCATCGACCTGGGCTTCGCCTGGACGACGCTGCCGTCCGGGCGCACCGTCGCCTTCGTCGACGTACCCGGGCACGAACGGTTCGTGCCGAACATGCTCGCCGGTGTCGGCCCGGTCCCGGCGGCGCTGATCGTGGTGGCCGCCGACGAGGGCTGGATGCCCCAGTCGGCCGAGCACCTGGCCGCGCTCGACGCGCTCGGTGTCGCGTACGGCCTGCTGGTGGTGACCCGGGCGGACCTGGCCGATCCGGGGCCGGCGACGGCCCGTGCCCGCGCCGAGATCGGCGCGACGAGTCTCGGCGCGGTGCGGGCGGTCGCGGTCAGCGGACGGACCGGCGCGGGTCTGCCGCAGCTGCGGGCCGCCCTGGACCAGCTCGCCGCCCGCCTGCCGCCGCCGATGCTGGACGCCCCGGTCCGGCTCTGGGTCGACCGCAGCTTCACCGTGCGGGGCAGCGGCACCGTCGTCACCGGCACCCTCGGCGCCGGTCGGCTGCGGGTGGGCGACACGCTGGAGCTGGCCGGCACCGACGAACCGGTCCGGGTCCGTGGCCTGCACTCTCTCGGCGAGGCCCGCCCGGAGACCGCCGCGGTGGCCCGGGTGGCGGTCAACCTGCGCGGTACGCCCCGTGACCAGCTCGGCCGCGGTGACGCGCTGCTCACCCCGGGCCGGTTCCAGCACACCGACCTGGTCGACGTCCGACTCACCGGCGACCCGGCCGCCGACCTGCCGGCCACCCTCACCCTGCACGTCGGGTCGGCGGCGGTGCCGGTCCGGGTCCGACCGCTCGGTGCGGACACCGTACGGCTGCGCCTGGCCCGCCCGCTGCCGCTGCTGGTGGGCGACCGGGCGCTGCTGCGCGACCCGGGCCGGCACCACGTCGCCGGCGGGGTGCGGGTGCTGGACGTGGCGCCACCGCCGTTGGCCCGCCGAGGGGCCGCGGTGGCCCGCGCGCAGGTCCTCGCCGAGCTGGACGGTCGACCGGACCTGGCCGGTGAGCTGCGCCGCCGCCGACTGGTCCGCTCCGGCGCGCTGCTGCGGATGGGCGTGCCGGTGCACGTCGCGCCGGTGGCCGGTGACTGGCTGGCCGACCCCGAGCACTGGCGGCTCCTCGGCGACCAGGTCACCGAGGAGGTCGCGCGCTACGCGCGGGAGCACCCGTTGGAGCCGGGGATGCCGGTGGACGCGTTGCGCCAGCGCCTCGCCCTGCCCGACCGGGTGCTGGTCGAGGCGCTGGTCCGGCCGCCGCTGCGCGTGCACGCCGGTCGGGTCGGGGCGGCCGGCGCCGCCGACGGGTTGCCCGAGCCGGTGGCGCGGGCCGTGCGGCGGGTCCGCGAAGAGTACGGTGACCGCCCGTTCCGGGCTCCGGAGGCGGACCACCTCGTCGACCTCGGCCTGGGCCCCCGGGAGATCGGCGCCGCGGTGCGGGCCGGTGCCCTGCTGCGGTTGGCCGACAACGTGGTGCTGCTGCCCGACGTGCTCGACGACGCGGTCCGGGTGCTGGCCGGGCTGCCGCAGCCGTTCACCCTCTCCGCGGCGAGGCAGGCGTTGGACACCACCCGGCGGGTCGCGGTGCCGCTGCTGGAGTTGCTGGACCGGCGCGGCGCGACCCGCCGACTGCCCGACGACGCCCGGATCGTCGTCACCTGAGCGCTCGCCCTCCGGGGCTGACACGGGTGCGCCCGGATGCGATGGTGGGCTGATGGCCGAGCCGTCCCCGCCCCGGTCGCGACCCGCCGGTGGCAGGTGGCGTGTCGTCGTCCCGGTGGCGCTGCGGTGGGGGCTGGCGCTGCTGTGGGTGCTGTGGGCCGCTCTGGCCTGGTGGGTGGAGCCCCGCGAGTCGACGGAGGCCCAGCTCGACCGGGATCTGGCGGGTGGCCGGGTGGTGACCTTCCAGCGGGCCGATGGCTGGGCCGACAACGGCGCGTACTGGGGCAGTCGGCCGGACCCGCGGTCCTCGGCTCACGGCTGGATGCTCGTCTGGACCGTGCCGAACGGGCAGACCCGCTATGCCATGGTCGGCCCGCCCGCTGCCCAGTCGTATCCGGCCGGTCCGGATTCGTCGGTCGACGGCAGGCCGGACGCGCGGCTCGCCGCTGTCGCGGACCCGTGGGGCACGGCCGGTGCCCCCGCGCACCGGATCGCGGGCGCCGCCCAACTGCTCGCCGTCGTGCTGCCCCTGCTGTGGCTGGGTCGGCTGATCGGTGGCGCGCCACCGCTGGTAGGCACCCGGTGGTTCTGGTTCTGGATCGGGCTGCTGCCGTTCGGGCTGGGAGTGCTGGCCTGGTCGTACCGTGAGCTGTGGAGACCACCACCAGCCCCGGCTGCCGACCGCGGCTCGGGCTGGCGTGGCCTCGGCTGGCTGGTGTTCGCTGGCATCGGCCTCACCATGCTGGTGTTCACCGCCCGCAGGCTGCTCGGGCCGGCGGTGGTGCCGGGCTGAGCCGCGGTGCCGGCCCAACCGGCCCCGAGGTCGGTGGTGGTCACCTACGGTGACGCCATGGACCCTTCGGCGGTCTGGCGGGACCGGCAGCACCGGTGGCGGATCGAGGCGTACCGCGCGCCGGATCTGCGGTTCGCCATCTACGCCACCAACGGCCCCACCGAATCCGTGCCGCTGTGGCTGTTCGGTATGTCGGCGCTGGCCCGCTGGTTGATGACCCATGCCATCTCGCTGGACGACCTGGAGGTCGACTGAGCGGTGGCGCGGACGTGAACCGGACCCGGAGCGGGCCCCGCTGCGGTTGAGTGACCTGAGGCGGCGGACGGGGGTGCGCGATGGGCGGTCAGCTCGTGCAGTTGGCACTGGTGGCGGTGCTGGTGCTTGTCAACGCCGCGCTCTCCGGCAGCGAGATGGCGTTGGTGACGCTGCGCGAGGGGCAGTTGCGGCGGCTGGGTCGGCGTGGTGGTGCCGGTGACCGGTTGGTGCGACTGTCCCGCGATCCCAACCGTTACCTGGCGACCATCCAGCTCGGCATCACCCTGGCCGGTTTCCTCGCCTCGGCGGCGGCCGCGGTGTCGCTGGCCGGGCCGTTGGTCGGGCCGTTGGGCTTCCTCGGCGGCGTGGCCCGTCCCGCCGCGGTGCTGCTGGTGACCGTGCTGCTGACGTTCGTCACGCTGGTGCTCGGCGAGTTGGCCCCGAAACGACTGGCGATGCAGCGGGCGGAGCGTTGGGCGCTGCTCAGCGCCGGACCGCTGGACCTGCTCGCCCGGGTGTCCCGGCCGGCGGTGTGGTTGCTCAGTCGGGCCACCGACGCGGTGGTACGGCTGGCCGGCGGCGACCCGGGGGCCAACCGCGCGGAGATGACCGAGGACGAGCTGCGGGAGATGTTGGCCAGCCAGCGCGGCCTGTCGGCGCAACAGCGGGAGATCCTCACCGGCGCGTTCGACATCGCCGGCCGGACGTTGCGGGAGATCCTGGTGGCCCGCCGGGAGGTGACGACGCTGCCGGCCACCCTGAGCGCCGACGAGGGGGTCCGCCGCCTCGCCGCCGCCGGACGGTCCCGCGCTCCGGTCACCGGCCCCGGCGGCCTGGACGAGGTGCTCGGGGTGGTGCACATCCGTGACCTGGTGCGCGCCGGCACGGCACCGGTGGGGCAGCGGGTGCGCTCGCCGGTGCTGCTGCCGGTGACCCTTCCGGTCGCCGACGCGATGCGGCAGCTCCGCCAGGAGCATCAGCAGTTGGCGCTGGTGGTCGACGAGCACGGCGGGATCGACGGCATGGTCACCATGGAGGACCTGCTGGCCGAGGTGGTCGGCGAGTTGTACGACGAGACCGACCGGGACGTGCACGGGGTGGTCTGGGAGGAGGACGGGTCCCTGCTGGTGCCCGGTGACTTCCCCCTGCACGACCTGCCCGACCTGGGGGTGCGGTTGAGCTTCCCGCTGTCCCGGGACTACACCACGGTGGCCGGGTTGGTGCTGGCCCGGCTGCGGCACCTGCCCGGCGGGCCCGGGGAGACGGTCCGACTCCCCGGGCTGACCCTGGAGGTGGTGGAGGTCGCCGACCGGGCGGTGCGGCGCGTGCGGTTGCGCGGGTTCACCGCCGAGCGTTGACCGCGTCGCCCGGACGGGGGACACCGGTGCCGAACACCCCCGTGGCGGATGCGGTCCGCCTACGGTGCGAGTCGTGAGGGATCGAGGTTTGCGGACGTTCGTCGCGGTGCTGGCCGGCCTCGCGGTGATCTACTTCGGCAGCGCCGGGCGCAGCCCCGAGGAGGGGCGTGGGATCTCCGGCGGGGTGGTGGTCCTGGCGTTGCTCGCCGCGTTGCTGGTGTGGCACCTGACCCGGCCGGGGGACAAGACGGTGAAGTGAGCCGCCTCAGCGGGCGGCGACCCGGCTGACCTCGCCGGCGGACTCCTCGCCGAGCGCCACCCGCACCAGCGCCGAGGCGAGCCGGCCGAAGTCCGGTTCGTCGACCAGGCCGGCCAGCCCGTCCGGAGAGCCCGGCAGACCCAGCCGCTTCGCCCCGGCGAGGGTCCGACGGTCGGCGTACGGGCGCACATCCGACCAGACCGCCTGCGCCTCGCGGAGGTAGATGTCCGCGCCGGTGGGGCCGATGCCGGGAAACTCGGTGAGGCGTCGACGCAGCCCGGCCGGGTCGCCCTGGGCCTCCCGGTGCAGTCGGCGCAGGTCACCGTGCCAACGGTCCAGGCACAGTCGGGCGCCGGTGCCGAGCATGGTGGCCGTCCGCTCGTCGTAGCGGCGGTAGTGGCCCCGGCCCAACGCGTCGACGCGGTCCTGCCAACTGGCCGCCTCCATGGCCTGCGGCGTGCGGTAGCCCGCGGCGAACAGCTCCCGCGCGGCGTCCACCGCCAGGCACGCCCGGACCCGGGTGCTCAGCAGGGTGGCCAGCACCAGCAGCTGGTAGAGCGGCCGGGGGCGGTCGGCGAGCTGGATGCCGGCCTCCTCGGCGTACGTGCGGCCACGCCGGTCCAGCAGGACCCGCGCCACCGTTCGATCGTTGCCCACACCGCGGGGGTACCCACTGCGTGGCCCGCTAGCCGTCGCACCGTCGAGCGGGGTCGGAATGCCGCCGGGGCGGGCGGGTATGCCGGCGGTGGAGGCGGTCGATGCCGCCTGCGTACCGGAGGGAGACGCACCGTGGTCAACCCGCAGCAGGAGGAGTTCCGGCGTAACGCCAAGGGAGCCACCAGCCAGGACAGCAAGGGGCCCACGCCGACCGGGCATCCACTCAACCGCGGTTCGTCGCGCGGTGACGAGGGCCGGCCGGTGCCCAAGGGGCAGGTGTCGCCGTACGGCCCGGCCGGTGAGCCGGTGGCCGACGACGACAGTGACACCCGCTAACTAACTAACGAGTGCGCCCGGACGGCCGCCGCAACCTGTTCCAGGTGGCGGCGGCCGTCAGCCCGTACGCGAGGTGCGGAATGATGTCCGAGATCCAGTCGGAGCGCCGCCACGTGCGGGGATCGCTGATCCCGAGCGCGGTGATCGACCCGTCGGTCATGGTCATCACGCCGGTGCCGAGCAGGCCGGTGGCCAGTGGCAGTGGCTGGCGCCGACCACCGGCGTAGAGCGCGAACGCGACGCCCGCGGCGATGCCCAGCCCGTAGCCGACAAGCGGCCCGAGGCCCGCGCGGCGGTTCGCCGCCCGGCCGTCGGAGCCCAGGCTGACGTGCGCGATCCCGGCCAGCCGGTCGACGGTCTCCCCGGGGACGTCGCTCTCCGGCCGTCCCCGCAGGGCCATGTCGAGGAAGCTGACCACGTTCAGCGCGGTGCTGCCGACGGCACCAGCGATGGCACCGTCGGCAAGGTCGACCCTGCTCACTTCGGGTCGCCCGGTTCGCGCTCGCTCTTGGGGCCGTATGTGCGGTCGCCGCGCACCACGCCCCGTTGACCGCGATCCTCCTGGAGGATCCGGTTCGCGACCTGGTTGGCCTTGCCGTCGGGCACCCGGCGTCCGGAGTCGTCGATCGCGTTGCGCAACCGCGCCCGCTGCTTGTCGTAGGCGTTACTGCCCGGCCGTGGTCCTGGCATCTGGTGCCTCCTTCGTCGGGTCTGGGCTCCGCTACCGCCGTCGGCGGTCGGGGCACATGCGCCGCCGTCGGCGGGTCTGGGCATCTGTCGCCGTCGGCGTACCGCGGCCGTCTACCCGTCTGGCGGCCGGCCAACCTCGGGGCCTAGGGGCCGTGGACCACGGCGACCGGGCACCGTGCGTGGTGCAGCATCGACTGGCTCACCGACCCCAGCAGCAACCCGGTCACCTCGCTGCGCCCCTGCCCACCCACCACCGCCAGTTGCGCGGAGTCGGACGCCTCGGCCAGCACGGCGCCGGTCCGGCCGCGGAGCGCCCGACAGGTCAACCGCAGCTCCCGGTGGTGCTCGGTCAGCCCGGTCAACCACTCGGCGAGCATCCGCTCCTGCTCGGCGTGCAGCGTCGCCTCGTCGTACACCAGGGGTTGCATGTCGCCGGGGCCGCTGCTGCCCGGATGCCGGTAGGCGTGCACCGCCACCAGCGGCACGCCGCGTGACACGGCCGTCTCGGCCGCGAAGTCGGCCGCCAGCCGGGAGGCCGGCGAGCCGTCCACCGCGACCAACACCGGTTCGTCGGGCCGTTGCGCGCCGCGGGCCACCAGCACCGGGCAGTCGGCGTACGCGGCGACCTGCACCGCGACCGAGCCGACCACGAGCGCCGAGAAGCCGCCGAGCCCCCGGTCGCCGAGCACGATCAGCGCGGCGGTCGGTGACTCGCCCACCAGCACCGCGGCGGCCTCACCGTCGATGATCTCACCGGAGATCGACAGCCCCGGTACGGTCGCCTCGGCCTCGGCCACCGCGGCCTGGACCAGCTCCTCGGCCTGGTGGCGCAGTCCACCGCCGGGCGGCGCGTCCGGGGCGGGGGAGACCGGTACGTGCAGCAGCGGCCAGATGAACCCGTGCACGACGCGCAGGGGCCGATGTCGGCGCGCCGCCTCGGTGGCGGCGAGGCGTACGGCGCGCAGGGCCGGCTGCGAGCCGTCCACGCCGACCACCACCGCCGCGCTGTTCGCCGAGTTCACCGCCCACCTCCCGCTCGGGGCCAGTATCGCGGGCCGGACCGTCTCCGCGTCGCGATACCGCCGAGCGCGTCGGGGTCGGTACGCTGGCGACCACCGGTCCGGGAGGGGGACTGTCGATGGGTGAACCGGACCAACCGAGCACCGGCCGCATGATCGACTTCTGGCTCGGTGGGGAGCACCACTTCCCGGTCGACGTGGCTGCCGCGACCGCGTTCGAGCAGGCGTACGGGCCGTGCGCGCCGGTGTTCCGGGAGCTGCGGGCGTTCCTGGGGCGGGCGGTGCGGGTCATGGTCGCCCACGGTGTGGACGGTTTCCTGGTGTTCGGCGCCGGGGTGCCCACGATGGGCAACGTGCACGAGGTCGCCACCGACGCGACGGTGCTCTACACCGACGTCGACCCGGTGACCATCCGGTTGGGGCAGAGCATCCTCACCGGCAGCGACCGGGCCGGCTACGGCTTCGGTGACGCGACCGACATCGGCACGATCGACCCGGCGCAGCTGCACCGTTTCGTGCCGGGCTGGGGCCGTCGGCCGGTCGGGGTGGTCTTTCTCGGGCTGGCCGCGTTCCTCGACGACGCCACGCTGACGCACACCCTCGACGAGCTGTGGGCCGGCGCGGCGCCGGGCAGCCTGCTCGTCGAGGACTTCGACACCGAGGAGCTGGCGGGTCACCCGCAGGCGTTGGCGATGATGGGGCCACAGTTCCGGATGCGCCCGCCGTCGGCGTTCGCGCCGCTGCTGGGCCGCTGGGCGCCGACGGTGGACGGGATCGTGCCGGTCGCGCGGTGGCGGCCGACGGGTCCGCCGGCGCAGGTGCCCGACGCGTTCCACGGTGTGCTCGCGACCCGTGGTGCCGACTGACCGCAGGGATTCGCCGCGTCGGGGTGTCCGTATGATGCTTGCCCTGCAGCAAGCTTCTGGAGAGGACGACCATGGTGGATCCGCCGGAGGTGGTGACGCGCGCGCTGCGCGAGGCCCCGCCCGACCAGTTGGCCGAGGCGGCGGACCAGGCGATCCGGTCGACGCTGGGCGCGCTGCGCACCGACGTGTTCGTTGCCGACTATCGGATCAGTGGTCTCTGGCCGCTGCTGGACCCGGATCTGCCGGCGGCCGGGTTCCTGGCCTGCCACACCGTGGCGCAGCGGTGCTTCAGCAGCCAGCAACCGGTCCGCGACGCCGCCGGCGAGGGCCCCTGCCGGCTCTACCTGCCGTTGACGGTGTGGGGGGAGCGGTTGGGCGTGCTGTTGGTCGAGCTTCCCGCCGTACCGAATCCGACGGTCACCGGGCAGGCGACCGACATCGCCGCCGCGCTCGCGGTCGCGATGCGTGCCGCGGACCGGGGGACCGACCGGTACCGGCGGGCCCGCCGCCGTGAGCGACTGACGATGGCCGCCGAGATGCAGTGGGATCTGCTGCCCGGTCGCAGCGTCGCCAACGAGGCGTTCCAGTTGGCCGGCCAGCTGGAACCGGCGTACACCGTGGGTGGGGACCACTTCGACTGGTCTCTCGACGGCGACCGTCTCACCGTGACGGCGCTCAACGGCGAGGGCAGTGGTCTGGCCGCGTCGATGCTGACCGGCGTGACGGTGAACGCGATGCGCAACGCGCGTCGCTCCGGTGGCGGCCTGGTGGAACAGGCCGAGCTCGCCTCGGACACGGTCTTCTACCAGCACCGGGGCCGCCGGTACGTGGCCACCCTGCTGCTGGAGCTGGACACGCGCACCGGTCGGGTGCGGGCGGTCGACGCGGGCTCCCCGCACCTGCTGCGGATGCGCGGGGCCACGGTGGAGCCGATCAAGCTGGACCAGCAGTTGCCGTTGGGGATGTTCGCCGAGACCCGGTACGAGGTGCAGGGGCTGCAACTCGCGCCGGGTGACCGCCTCGTCGTGGTCAGCGACGGGGTGTGGGCGGCCGAGCCACCGGGTCAGGAACCGTACGGGGAGCGGATGATGGCCCGTTCGCTGCGCGCCACACGGTTGCAGCCGGCGGCCGAGGCGGTTGGTACGGTAATGCGCGAGCTGCACGCTTACCACGCGGACTCCGACCTGCGCGACGACGCCGTCGTGGTGTGTCTGGACTGGCACGGTCCGCGTGGGCGGGGCAGCGGGTGAGGGTCCCTGCCAACCCGTCTGGCGGGCACCAGCGCGACAACGGCAGGGGACATCACGTGGAGCGACCTGCGGATCTCGCCTCTGCTATCGACGCGGCCGCCGGGACGCTGATCGCCGTGCTCGACTCGGCGTCGCGGCACCAGGTGCCGCCCACCCAGTTGCGGGTGTTGACGCTGCTCAGCAGTCGACCGGAGACCAACGTCAACGCGTTGGCGGAGCTGCTGGACGTGGTGCCGTCGTCGGCGAGCCGCCTCTGCGACCGGCTGGAGGCGACCGGGCTGCTGCGTCGGACGGCCGATCCCCGGGACCGGCGCGAGGTGCGGTTGGTGCCGACCCCGGCGGCGCTGACGCTGTTGGGGGAGCTGGCCGAGCGCCGGCAGCGGGCGGTGCAGGCGGTGCTGGATCGGATGCCGGTGCGGATGCAGCACGATCTGTTGCTGTCGTTGGTCGCGTTCGGCCGCGCGGCGACCCAGTCGGTGCCCGAGCAGCCGACCGACTCGGCGGTCCAGACGGCCTGAGCGCGTGGTCCACGCGCTGTCAAGAAGGTCGGGATGTCCAGGGCTCGCGGACGCCCCGACATCAGCGCGGCCATCCAGTATCCTAGGACGCTTTAGCGGTGGTAATCCACACCACAGTGCGGCAACAGCCGCACCGACCACGGGCGGCGGCGCCGGGAAAGCCGAGACGAGCCCGATATAGTGACAACGCACTTGCCCGGCCCGTGATCTTCGAGATCGCGGGCCGGATCAGGGAAGAGACCCCACCCGGGGCCGCAGGGGAGCCGGCGCTGGCCGGCCCGACAGCGCGTACGACGTCGGCCGGGGGTCCGTGCCGTGGAGGAGGATCGGTGTCGCGTCCGGCTCGGGCAGAGCAACCGCGGGACACCGGTGACGAGGCCCCCGGCAACCAGGTGCTCACCCTGCCCAACCTGATCAGCTTCGTGCGGCTGCTGGGCGTCCCACTGTTCCTGTATCTGTTCCTGGTCGAGCGGGCCGACGTGGCGGCGATCGTCGTCCTGGCCATCGGCGGCACCACCGACTGGGTCGACGGCTGGATCGCGCGTCGCCTGCACCAGGTCAGCCGACTCGGGGAGTTGCTCGACCCGTTCGCCGACCGGCTCTACATCCTCGCCACCCTCGTCGCGTTCACCGCCCGGGAGGTGGTGCCGTGGCAGTTCACCGCGGCGCTGCTGGCCCGTGAGCTGCTGCTGCTCGGCTCGCTGGCGGTGCTGCGCCGCTACGGGTATGGGCCGCCGCCGGTGCACTACGTGGGTAAGACCGCCACGTTCCTGCTGCTGGCGGCGTTCCCGGTGCTGTTGTTGGCCAGCGAGTGGGCCGCGGCGGCGACGGCGACGGCCGCGATCGGCTGGGCGTTGGCGTGGTGGGGGCTGGTGCTCTACTGGGTGGCCGGCGGGATGTACGTGGTGCAGGCCGCGCGGCTGGTGCGCGCGGTGCGCGGTCCGGGAGCGGCGGCATGAGCGCGCCGCAGCCGGGCAAACCCCGCCCGGATCGGGTGTACGCGCCGGACTTCCTCACCGAGTTGTTTCGCAATCCACTGGATCCGGGGTATGCGGATGCGGCGGCTGCCCGCCGGCGTTCGGCGTCCACCGAGCCGGTGCGGGGGTGGCGTGCCTGGCCGGCGCGGTCGGTCAGTGTGGTCGTGGTGGTGCTGCTCGGTTTCCTGTTCGCGGTGGCGTACCGGCAGACGGTGGCGGACGAGCCGGGTCGCAGTCAGGCTCGCTCCGGTCTGGTGGCGCAGATCAAGGAGCGGGAGGGCCAGACCGACCGGTTGTCCACGCGAGCGGATCAGCTGCGCGAGGAGGTCGGTCGGCAGCGGGACGCGGCGTTGAGTGGGTCGACCGCCGCGCGGCTGCGGGACCTGGAGGCGAGCACCGGGCTGGGTCGGGTGCGTGGCGACGGTGTGGTGGTGCGGTTGGCGGACGGGCCGGGTAAGGCGGACGCGGTGACGGGTGCTGGTGCGGGGCCGTCGCGGGTGCTCTACAGCGATCTGCAGGGGGTGGCGAACGCGTTGTGGAGTGCCGGTGCGGAGGCGGTTTCCATCAACGGGCAGCGGTTGACCTCGACGTCGACGATCCGTACGGCGGGTGACGCGATCCTGGTGGATTTCCGGCCGGTGATGGGGCCGTACGAGGTGTCGGCGATCGGGCCGGGGTCGATGCGGCGCAAGTTCGAGAACAGTCGGAACGCGGATCTGATGCGGGAGGTCGCGCAGAAGACCGGGTTGTCGTTCGGTGTGCGGGAGGCGGATGACCTCACCCTGCCGGCGGCTCCGGAGCCGCAGCTACGCTACGCGAAGCCGTCGGTCAGTCCGAGCCCTTCCGCGTCGGGTGTCCGGTCCGGCAGTCCCGGGTCGTCTGGTTCGACGACGACCGCTAGCCCCTCCGGAGGTGGCCGATGATCGCGGTGCTGGCGTTGCTTGCCGGTGTGGTGCTGGGTGTGTGGCTTGATCCCACGGTGCCGGCGGCGTTGCAGCCGTACCTGCCGATCGCGGTGGTGGCCGCGTTGGACGCGGTGTTCGGTGGGGTGCGGGCCAGGTTGGACCGCATCTTCGACGACAAGCAGTTCGTGGTGTCGTTCATCTCGAACGTGTTGGTCGCTGGTCTGATCGTGTATCTGGGTGACCAGCTCGGGGTGGGCGGGCAGTTGTCCACCGGTGTGGTGGTCGTGTTGGGTGTGCGCATCTTCGGCAATGTGGCGGCGATCCGTCGGCACCTGTTCCGGGCGTAGGTTTGACGACGATGAGTGACGAGCAGAGCGACACGGGGACCGGGTGGCCGCAGCCGGGTGGGCCGACGCGCCCGGGTGGGCCGGCGGGTGAGCCGGATCCGCGTCCGGATGCGCCGGATCCGGATGAGCTGAGCCCGTTGGCCCCGCAGGAGCCGCCGGTGGAGCCCGTGGAGCCGCCGGAGCGGCCGGACGAGGAGCCCGCGGGGGAGCCGGTCGACGGCGACGGTGCGACGGTGGACCTGAGCGCGGTGTCGCGGTCGGGGGAGCCGGTGGCGGGTTCGGACGGGTTGGCCGAGCCGGCCGGGGTGCCGGTGGCGGCGGGTCGGTTCCGGTGGAGTACGGCCGGTGTGATGATCGTGGCGTTGTTGGTGTTGCTGGGTTTCACGTTGGTCGTGCAGTTGAAGACGACGTCGACGGATCCGACGTTGGGGGCGACGCGTCAGGAGGACCTGGTGCGGATCCTGTCGGATCTGGATGCCCGGGAGAGTCGTCTGCAGCAGGACATTCGTGCGCTGGAGGACAGTCAGCGGCAGTTGCGTTCGGGTGAGCAGGGTCGTCAGGCGGCGTTGGACGAGGCGACGCGGCGGGCGAACGAGTTGGGCATCCTGGCGGGTACGTTGCCGGCGGTCGGGCCGGGGTTGACGGTGCAGTTCGAGGCGGGTGTCAAGCCGATCACGGCGACCCGGGTGTTGGACGCGGTGCAGGAGTTGCGGGGTGCGGGCGCGGAGGCGATGCAGATCGCCGGTGGTGATCGGGTGACGGTGCGGATCATCGCGTCGACGTACTTCCTCGATGGGGACAACGGGTCGTTGGTGGTGGAGGGGCGTCGGTTGACGGGGCCGTTCACGATCACGGTGATCGGTGATCCGGCGACGATGCGTACGGCGTTGAACATTCCTGGTGGGGTGGTGGCGTCGGTCCGGGGTGTCGGCGGTAACGTGACGTTTGGGGAGCGTGAGGTTGCCGAGGTTTCGGCGCTGCACGCGCCGATCAAGTTGGAACACGCCCGTCCGGTCTCCTGACCGGCGCGGCCGCGCCGGACCCGGGTGGTCCGGGGCACCGATGGATGAGGACGCGTCTGGTGATTCCTGAGGATCTGCGATACACCGCCGAGCATGAGTGGGTGGCGGGTGACGGCACGGGTTCGATCCGGGTCGGTATCACGCACTTCGCGCAGGACGCGCTGGGTGACATCGTGTACGTGCAGTTGCCCGAGGCGGGTGCGGTGGTCGCGGCCGGTGATTCGTTGGGTGAGATCGAGTCGACCAAGAGCGTGTCGGAGATCTACGCGCCGGTGGCCGGTACGGTTGCGGCGCGCAACGAGGCGTTGGGTGACACACCGGAGTTGATCAACACTGATCCGTACGGTGCGGGTTGGTTGGTGGAGATCACGCCGAACGATCCGACGGCGACGGACGGGTTGCTGACGGCGGCTGCTTATCAGAAGATCACCGAAGGCTGAGTGTGCGTGATCCGGTGCGTTAGCTGTCTGCGCGCGTCCGGTTGCCCTGCATTTCGGCGCTGGCTAGGCTCGCCCAGTCGACCGAGAACCCAAATAGTTGAGCGTTGCGGAATTGCCTTCCCGGGCACGGGGAGCCAGCCGCCGGGTGGACAAGCGCCCGGCGGCCAGACCCGCCATTACCCGACGCCGACCGAACAGATCCGTGAGGTGGTCCCATGACGCGGCCAGACGACGAGTTCCCCCCGCTCGACGTCACTTCGACGCTCAATCTCGGTTCGCTCGACGAAGTGCTGGAAGGGCCGGATACCGATGTGGTGCCGAGCCGGATGTCCGGTTCGTTGCCGCCGGGTATGGCGCTGCTGGTGGTTCGTCGAGGTCCGAATGCGGGTGCCCGGTTCCTGTTGGACCACGATGTGACGACCAGTGGCCGGCATCCGGACAGTGACATCTTCCTTGATGACGTGACGGTGTCGCGTCGGCACGCGGAGTTCCACCGTGATGGTGGGACGTTCACGGTGCGGGACGTGGGTAGCCTGAATGGCACGTACGTGAATCGTGAGCGGGTTGAGGCGGCCACGTTGAGCAATGGTGATGAGGTTCAGATCGGTAAGTTCCGGGTGGTGTTCATCGCCGGTCCGCGCCCGGAGGAGGAGGCCGGCCGGGGGTGAACGAGCCTGCGGCCTCCACGTCACCCGGGGCGGCTCGGTCTCAGCCGCTGATGAGCATCGGTGAGGTGCTTGGGCAGTTGCGGGTGGATTTTCCGGACACCACGATTTCGAAGCTGCGGTTTCTTGAGGCTGAGGGTTTGGTCGAGCCGCAGCGGACGGCGGCGGGTTACCGGAAGTACAGCTGGGACGATGTGGCGCGGTTGCGGTTCGTGTTGACCGCGCAGCGGGACAAGTACCTGCCGTTGCGGGTGATCCGTGAGCAGTTGGCCCAGTGGGATTCGTCTGGTGAGCAGCCGGGGCGGTCGCGGCCGGCGTTGGTGGCGGTTGGTCCTGATGGTGCGGTGCCGGGTCGTGAGTCGGTGGAGCCGGCCGAGTCGTCGCAGGTGCGGCTCGGCCGGTCGGATCTGGTGGCGCGTAGTGGGATCGACGAGTCGACGTTGGTGGAGTTGGAGCGGCTCGGTGTGGTGGTGTCGGATCCGCCGGGGTGGTATGACACGGATGCGTTGATCATCGCGTCTGCGGTGGCGGGTTTGGCGTCGTACGGGTTGGAGCCGCGGCACCTGCGGGGTTATCGGACGGCGGCGGACCGTGAGGTTGGTTTGTTCGCGCAGTTGGTGGCGCCGTTGGCGCGGCAGAGTGATCCGGCGGCGCGGGCTCGGGCGGCGGAGACGGCGCGTGAGTTGGTGGCGTTGTCGGAGCAGTTGCACGCGGCGTTGGTGCGGGTGGGTCTGCGTTCGACGTTGGGTCGGTGAGGGTGCCCGGTGAGTGGTGGCTGAGCGGAAAGATCTCTTCCGGGAAGCGTGCCGTAGGCTTGCCGGGGTAACCCCTTTCTGGCGCGGGCGTGGTGCTGTAGCGGACGGGACGGCCGTGTCGCGGTCCGTGTACCGTGCAGGGAAAGGGCGCGGTGCGTAGGTGACGACGACACGGAGGCGGCGGTGCGCGAGCTGAGCGTGGTCGGAGTTCGGGTGGAGTTGCCTAGCAACCAGCCGATCGTCCTGCTCAGGGAGGTCGAGGGGGACCGCTATCTGCCGATCTGGATCGGCGCGGTCGAGGCCACGGCTATCGCTTATGAGCAGCAGGGGGTCAAGCCGGCCCGGCCGTTGACGCATGATCTTTTGCGTGACGTGTTGGCGGCGTTGAAGGCGCCGTTGCAGGCGGTGGAGATCACTGAGCTCAAGGAGAACGTCTTCTACGCGGATCTGTTGCTCGGCGATGGGGTGCGGGTGTCGGCGCGTCCGAGCGATTCGATCGCGTTGGCGTTGCGTGTCGGTGCGCCGATTCGTTGTGCTGAGCAGGTCCTCAGTGAGGCGGGGATCGTCATTCCTGATGAGCAGGAGGACGAGGTGGAGAAGTTCCGCGAGTTCCTGGAGCAGGTGCGTCCGGAGGATTTCGCGGGCTGAGTGGGCCGTGGGCTCTGCTCCCGGGTGTCACTGTGGGTGATGCCCCGCCGTGGTTGGTGATCTTTCTCGGTGGCTGCGCGGCGTGTCGTGTCGGTTCCTCCGTGGTAACCCCTGAAGGTGGCTATAGGGTTGCCGTGTCGAGGGGTGCGCGTCGGAAGGAAACGATGCGTCGCCGCACTGACGGGGGAGGTTGTCCGGATGCACGAGCCGCGGGATCCCGAGCCAGGCAGAGAGTTCGACGAGCCGGCTGCGTCGTCGCCAGGTGTGGCGGTCGACGGTGACGGTTCGGTCGGCTACCGGGGTGTGACGGCCTGCCACGCGGTGGGCATCAGTTACCGGCAGTTGGATTACTGGGCGCGGACGGCGCTGGTGGTGCCGAGCGTGCGGGACGCCTCTGGTTCGGGGACGCAGCGGTTGTACTCGTTCCGGGACCTGGTGGTGTTGAAGGTCGTGAAGCGGTTGTTGGATGCGGGGGTGTCCCTGCAGAACATCCGCAAGGCGATCGAGGCGTTGCGGTCGCGTGGTGTGGAGGATCTGGCCGGGATCACGCTGATCTCTGATGGGACGACGGTGTATGAGTGCCGGTCTCCGGAGGAGGTGGTCGACCTGTTGCAGGGTGGCCAGGGTGTCTTCGGGATTGCCATCGGTGGGGCGTTCAAGGAGATCCAGGGGTCGTTGTCGCATCTGCCGGCGGAGCCGGCGACGAGCGCTCCGGTGGAGCCCGCGGTGGCGTCGGGGTCGGATCCGGTGGGTGACGAGTTGGCGGCGCGGCGGGCGCGACGGCGGGCTGGCTGAGCGCCCTTTTTTCGGTTGGTTTTCTGGCGACCGTCGGTGACGGTGGGTGGCTGAGGTGGGTGACTTCGCTCCACTGTGGACACGGTGGGTGTCGTTGCGGTTGCCGAGTGTGGAGATACCGGTCGGTAGTGGTGACGCTGCGTTTCGTCCCATTGTCGGGAACGCGATAGGGCGGCAATGACCGCAGGCGATTGACACGCTATGGTCCGACACGGTTATCGACCCTTCACCCCCGGAGGAACGACCGTGACGGTTACCGAAGAGGCTGCCCCCGAGTCGCACTACGACCGAATTGGCGGTGCCAGCTCGGTCAAGGCGGCTGTGGAGCTGTTCTATGACAAGGTGTTGGCCGACCCGGCTTTGGCGGGCTATTTCGCCGAGGTGGAGATGGTGGGTCAGCGGCGGCACCTGACGTTGATGTTGACCACGGTGCTGGGTGGCCCGAACGAGTACACCGGTCGTGGGTTGGCCGAGGCGCACCAGCCGTTGGACATCCCGGTGGAGCACTACGCGAAGGTGGGCGAGTACCTGCTGGCGACGCTGACGGAGTTGGGTGTGCCGGGTGACGTCCTGGCCGACGTGCGGGTGGTGCTGGGGCAGGTGCAGGACCAGGTGGTGGCCTCCGGAGACCGGTCGGACGCCTGAGCGTGGACGCGGCCCAACTCAAGCAGAGCTGGTCGGTGGTCGCCGGGCACGGTGACCAGGTGCCGCTCTATTTCTATTCGACGTTGTTCCTCGCTCATCCTGAGACGAGGCAGATGTTCCCGACGAACATGGCGGGGCAGCGGGACCGTCTGGTGACCGCGTTGGGGCACATCGTGTCCAACGTGGACCAGGTGGACCGGCTTGTGGGTTTCCTGCAGGATCTCGGGGCGGACCACCGCAAGTTCGCGGTCCGTGCGGAGCACTATCCGGCGGTCGGTGAGGCGCTGTTGGCGACGTTGCAGCATTTCCTCGCCGAGCAGTGGACCGACGAGTTGGCGTCGGACTGGGCGGCCGCGTACGGGTTGGTGGCCCAGGTGATGACGGAGGCCGCGCAGGCCGCCGAGGCGGTGAACCCGCCGTGGTGGGTGGCGGAGATCGTGGCGCACGAGCGGCGGGCGTTCGACGTGGCGGTGCTGACGGTGCGTCCGCAGTATCTGTTGCCGTTCACGCCGGGTCAGTCGATCGGGGTGTCGCATCCGTCGGTGCGGTCGTGGCGGTACTACTCGCCGGCGAACGCGCCGCGGGCGGACGGCACGTTGGAGTTGCATGTGCGGGCCGCACCGGGTGGGGCGGTGTCGTCGCGGCTGGTGTATGGGTCGGCGGTCGGGGATCGGATCCACCTGGCGGCGCCGGTCGGGGAGCGGCTGGGGCTGTGGGCGGCGGGTTCCAGTGATCTGTTGTTGTTGGTCGCGGGGACCGGCTGGGCGCCGGTGAAGGCGTTGGTGGAGCAGGTCGCGGCGGAGGGTTCGCGACGGCGGGTGGATCTGTACGTGGGGGCCCGTTCCCGCAGTGAGCTCTACGACAGCGAGGCCATCGACAAGTTGGCGTCGTCGTACCCGTGGTTGACGGTGACGTATGTGGTGGGTGCCGATGTGCATCGGCCCGGGGAGTTCCTGCACGCGGTGGACCGGGCGTTGGCCGACGGTGACTGGCGTTCCCGGCACGTGTTCGTGTGCGGGTCGGACGAGATGGTGTCGTACGCGGTGCGGGCGTTGCTGCAGGCGGGTTTCCACTCGGGTCAGGTGCATCACGAGGGCCTGGGTGAGCAGTGGTATGGCCCGGCGTGGCGTACGGCGGTGCAGCAGTCGACCGTCGGTGACATTTCGGGAGGTGGGCACAGGTGAGCGCGAGGAGTGAGCTGGCGGGCCCCGCAGTGGTGAACGGAGGCGGCCACAGGTGAGTGCGACTCCGATCAGTCGGTACGACGGGATGCAGGTGTCCGGCGCGGTGCAGGTGCGGATGACCGCCGATCGGGTGCGGCGGTGGCAGTTCGGGGCGGCGTCGTTCGCGCGTCGTGGCTATGACAACGCCGACGTGGACCGGTTCCGGATGCAGATCGCCGACGAGTTGGATGTGTTGGCGACGCAGCTCGCGACGTTGCGGGCGGAGAACGAGCGGTTGACCGACCGGGTGGAGCTGCACCGGCACGGGGTGATCCCGAGCACGGGGACGGCGGGGAAGACCCCGGCTGCGCGGGAGGTGAATCTGCTGTCCGCGGCGCAGCGGGAGGCGGAGCAGATCATCGCGCAGGCGCATGACTATGCGCGGCGGGTCGCCGAGTACGCCCGGGTGCAGTATGAGAGTTACCTGCACGCGGCGGAGGCGGAGGCGAAGCAGGAGGCGGAGCGGGCGGTGGCGGAGTACCGCAGCGCGGCGGGGTCGAGCTTCGACGACACGGTGGCCACCCGGGAGGCGTTGCGGATCTTCGGGGAGATGATGGTGTCGCACATGCAGGCGGCGGCGCGGCATCTCGATGATGGCAGTGAGCAGTTGGCTCGGACGATGGATCGGATCTCGGCGGAGACGCCGGGGGCGCCGTTCGTCGGTGGTGTGGTGGGTCAGTCGGCGTTGCCGCGGCACCAGCAGCGCTGATCACCCGGGGGTGGGGGGGGGGGGGGGGGGTGGGGGGGGGAGGGGGGTGGGCGGCGGGCGGCGCCCGTTGCGAAGGGCGTTGAAACCGCGGCCC
>NZ_JBICUF010000017.1:45145-120801 GCF_043198035.1 Micromonospora sp. NPDC048898 | reverse complement strand
TTTTTTGGTTTGTGTGTGGTTGTTTTTTGCCGCGGCCGGGGGGTGGTGGGGGTTTTGTGGGGGGGGGGGGGGCGCGGCGCCGCCGCCGCCGCGGGGGGGCGGGGGGGGGGGGGGGGGCGCCCCCCCCCCCCCCCCCCCCCCCCCCCCCCGGGGGTGGTCAGCTGAGGCGTTGGTGCAGGTGGAAGGTCACCTCGGTGCCGGCGTCGCTCTTGCCGATGGTCTTGCACAGGGCGGCCCGGATGGGTAGCCAGTGCGGGCCGGTGCCGGAGGGCATGAGGGTGGCGCTGAACGGGTGGCCGTCGATGGTGCCGGTGACCTTGACAGCGCGGCGGGTGCCGAGGAGCTGCGCGGAGTCGGGGACTGTCACGTAGGTGGCGAACGCGCCGTCTTTCTCGATGGGCGCGGTGAAGCGGTGATCGAGTGGTTGCGGGTCCATTGGTCTCCTCGGTCGGTGGGTGCTCAGGTGGTGGCGGCGATCGTGAGGCGATCGAGCCGGCTCGGTTCGCCGATGACGTCGATCGTATGGATGAGTCCGGCGACGATGCCCAGACGCAGGGCGGCCTGCAGCCGACCGCGTGGGGCTATCACGATGCCGGGCGCCCCGTCGACCCAGGCCACGGCGCCGGCGCGGGCGCGGGCGGTGAACAGCTTGGTCTCCTCGGCCACCAGGCGCGCGCCGCGGATCTCGGTCGCGACGTCGTCGGGGACCAGAATTCGGTCGACCCGGCGGACCACGTCGGGGGCCAGCAGGTCGAGCAGCACCGGTAGGTCACCGCCACGGGACGCGGCGAGGAAGGCGTCCACGAGGAGCAGGTGCTCGGCCGTCTGCCGCTGGTGGACCGGCTGCTCGCCGGCGGCGAGGTAGACCCGGTCGCGGGCCCGGCTGGCCAGCTTCTTCGCCGCTGCCGGTGAGCGGTCCATCACCTGGCCGATCTCCTCGAAGGGGACGGAGAACAGGTCGTGCAACACGAAGGCGACCCGCTGCGCCGGGGAGAGCCGGTCCAGCACCACCAGCAGCGCCAGTCCCACCGACTCGGCGAGGAGCACCTCCTCCTCGCCGGTGCGGGTCGCGGCGGTGGGGCGCGGCGTCGTCGCGGCCGTCTCGATGCCGTCGTCGAGGGCGACCTCGCCGCGACGACGCCTCGCCCGCAGCAGGTCCAGACACTGCCGGGCCGTCACCGTGGTGAGCCAGCCGCGCAGATTCGCCACGTCGCTCAGATCCGCCTGACTGGCCTTGATCCAGGTCTGCTGCACCACATCATCGGCGTCGTGCACGGAGCCGACCAGGCGGTGGGCCACCGCCCGCAGATGTTGCCGATCGTGCTCGAACCGTGCGGCCAGAACCTCGTCCGAATCCACAGGGGTCACCTTTCCGCAACGGGCGACGTCATGGGGGTGACCAACCCGCGACGACCGTAGCGACCCTGAGGAGTCCGACACCGTGAACCTACCGCTCTCGACGATCCTCGGCGACCACCGAACGCCCGGATGGGAACGCTGACACCTCATGGATGCCATCTATCTGATCCTGACCGTCGCGACGATGAGCGCGAACGCCGCCATCGCGATCGCGGATTTCCGCCGCGCCGCCTTCGTGCTCGCGAACTCCGCGGAGGTCGGCGTGCCGTCCTCCTGGCTTCCGGTGCTGGGCAGCCTCAAAGCCGCCGGAGCGGCCGGTCTGCTTCTCGGTCTTGTCGGTGTTCCGCTCGTCGGCTCTGCCGCCGCTGCCGGCCTCACCCTGTTTTTCATCGGTGCGGTCGCCGCGCACCTGCGCGCCGGGGTTCACCACAATCTGATCTTCCCCGGCGCGTACCTGGCCCTGTCCGTCACGACCTTCGCCCTCAGTGTCACCACCGCGAGGTAGGCGGGAGCCCCGACGGTCGGCTGGACGTCAGAGGGGTCCGATGGGCGTGGTTGCTCGGATCCGACCGCAGGGCTTGACCTTGACCTTCGGGCAACCCCCAGCCTGGGGTGTGCCGGTCGCCGTGACCGGCACGAGGAGGATGGCGACGTGGGGTTGTGGACCATCGGGGTGTTCGCCCGGGCGGCGAGGCTGACGCCGAAGGCGCTGCGCCTGTACGAGCAGGTGGGGCTTCTGCTGCCGGCCGCTGTCGATCCCGAGTCCGGGTATCGGCTCTACGACCCGGAGCAGTTGCCGGTGGCTCGGTTGGTCGCCCAGCTACGGCGTATCGGTATGCCGCTGGCGACGATCCGCGTCGTGTGTGCGGTTGAGCCCGCGGCGGCGGCGGAGGTGGTCGCCGCGTACTGGCGGGAGGTCAGCGCCGACACCGCGGCCCGTGCCCGGCTCGCCACCGTCCTCGTGGAGCATCTTCTGGAAGGGGACGTCGCCGTGTCTCGATCGAATCCCGACCTTGCCGTTCGCTGTGCCGCCGGGTGTGCCACCGGGGCGGCGCGCGACAGCAACGAGGACGCCGCGTACGCCAGTGAGCGGCTGTTCGCCGTCGCCGACGGTATGCGGGGGCCCGGTGGGGCTGCCGCCAGTGCCGCCGCCATCGACGCCCTCCTGCCGTTGGCGCTCGCCGACACCCCGGCGGTGGACCTGCTGACGATGCTGGCCGGTGCGGTCACCGACGTCGAGGACACCGTGCGGGCGTTGGCCACCGACGAGCACCAGCCGGTCACCACGTTGACCGCGTTGCTGCGCAGCGGCTCCCGACTGGCTCTGGTGCACATCGGTGACACCCGGGCGTACCTGCTGCGCGGCGGGGAGTTGTCGCTGCTGACGCAGGATCACACCTGGGTGCGGACCCAGGTGGATCAGGGTCGTCTCGACTCCGACGAGGCCGCCGCGCATCCGCAGCGGGCGGTGCTGGTGCGCGCGCTGGGTGGCGGCCGGCAGGTCGAGGCTGATCTGGCGCTGCGGACCGCGTTTCCCGGTGACCGGTACCTGCTGTGCTCCGACGGGCTGTGGGCGGTCGTGGATCGTGCCGATCTGCACGCGACGCTGAGTGCCGGTGGTGGTCCCGAGGACACCGTGGGTGCGCTGATCGACCTGGCGCAAACGCGCGGTGGGCCGGACAACATCGCCTGCGTCGTCGCCGACGTCGTCGCGGTGTAGCCCGGGGGTTGGTTCCCACCCCACCCGAGGTGGTTGATCATGAGGTCATTGTCAATGACTCCATGATCAACGGGGTGGTGGTGGGGCGCCGAACCCCCCGCGGCTGTTGGGGGGTTCGGCGGGGGCGGGTGGGTTGAGGCAGCATGGAGGGGTGACGGACAGCTTCGAGGCGTTGCGCGCGCTGGTGGCCGGTGGTGGGGTGGTGGTGCTCAGCGGCGCCGGCCTGTCCACCGAGTCGGGCATCCCGGACTACCGGGGGCCCAGCGGGGTGGCACGGCGGCACACCCCGATGACCTTCCAGGCGTTCACCCGGGATCCCCTCGCACGGCGGCGCTACTGGGCGCGGAGCCACCTGGGGTGGCGGTTGATCGGGGAGGCGGCGCCCAACGCCGGGCACCGGGCGGTGGCCGCGCTGCAACACGCCGGCCTGGTCGATGAGGTGATCACCCAGAACGTCGACGGTCTGCACGGTGCGGCCGGCAGCACGTCGGTGATCGAGTTGCATGGTCGCCTGGACGAGGTGACCTGCCTGGACTGCGGCAACCTGACCTCCCGGGAGGAGTTGGACCGGCGGTTGCGCGAGGCCAACCCGGACTTCGTGGCCCAGGTCGCCGCGGTGAACCCCGACGGTGACGTGGATCTCCCCGATGAGCAGGTCGCCGCGTTCCGGCCGGTGGACTGCGGCATCTGCGGCACCGGGATGTTGAAGCCGGACGTGGTGTTCTTCGGCGAGACGGTCCCGCCGCGGCGGGTGGCGCGGTGCTTCGCCGCCGTGGAGGAGGCCCGGTCGTTGCTGGTGCTCGGGTCGTCGTTGACGGTGATGTCGGGACGCCGTTTCGTGATCCGCGCCGCGAAACGGGGCATTCCGGTGGCGATCGTCAACCAGGGGCCGACCCGTGGTGACGGCCACGCCACCATCTGCGTCGACGCGCCCCTGGGTGCCCTGCTGCCGAAGTTGGCCGCCCGGGTGGGTGGTGCGGCGCCCGTCGGGGTGTGACAGCCCAGCCAGGGGTCGGACATCTGCCGGAAACACCGACGCTGGTAGCGTTGACCATGCCGGTAACACCCACGTGGGAGAGACCGCCCGAGGGCACTCAGGGCGGCGCCGAAGGGGCAAATCCTCCCCGGAACCTCTCAGGCAAAAGGACCTCGTGGGCAGGCACTGTGGAGCGCCCCTGTGGGTGCGACAGAGGGGGAGGCCGACACGTCGACCTCGCCCCGGGAGTGCCCCCTGATGACCGTAGAGCAGTTCGCCACCCGTCACATCGGTCCCGGCCCCGACGACGAGCGTCGGATGTTGGAGGTCGTTGGGCATCACTCGATCGACGAGCTGATGGACGCCGCGATCCCCGAGGTGATCCGCTGGCACGGCACCCTGGACCTGCCGGAGGCGGCCACCGAGGCCGAGACGATCGCCGAGCTGCGGGCCCTCGCGGCACGTAACACCGTCGCCGTGTCCATGATCGGTCTCGGCTACCACGGCACGCACACCCCGGCGGTGATCCGCCGCAACGTGCTGGAGGACCCGGCCTGGTACACGGCGTACACCCCGTACCAGCCGGAGATCAGCCAGGGCCGCCTGGAGGCGCTGCTGAACTTCCAGACCATGGTCACCGACCTGACCGGGCTGGCCACCGCGAACGCCTCCATGCTCGACGAGGGCACCGCCGCCGCGGAGGCGATGACCCTCGCGCGGCGGGCCTCCAAGAGCAAGAGCCGGGTGTACGTCGTCGACGCCGACGCGTTGCCGCAGACCATCGCGGTGATCACCAGTCGGGCCGAGCCGCTCGGCATCGACGTGCGGGTCGTCGACGTGGACCGCGACGAGCTGCCCGGTGAGTTCTTCGGCCTGCACCTGCAGTACCCGGGGGCGTCCGGGGCGGTACGCGACCACGCCGGCCTCGTGCAGGCCGCGCACGCCGTCGGGGCGCTGGTCACCGTGGCGGCGGACCTGCTGGCGTCGACGCTGCTACGCGCACCGGGGGAGATCGGCGCGGACATCGCCGCCGGCACCACCCAGCGTTTCGGCGTACCGATGGGCTTCGGTGGGCCGCACGCCGGTTACCTGGCGGTGCGCGCGGGCCTGGAGCGGATGCTGCCCGGGCGTCTGGTCGGGGTGTCGCGTGACGCGGACGGCAACCCGGCTTACCGGTTGGCGTTGCAGACCCGCGAGCAGCACATCCGGCGGGAGAAGGCGACAAGCAACATCTGCACCGCGCAGGTGCTGCTCGCCGTGATGGCCGGCATGTACGCCGTCTACCACGGCCCGGACGGGCTGCGCGACATCGCGGCGCGTACCCATCAGATGGCGGCGCGGCTCGCGGCCGGGCTGCGCGCCGGTGGCGTCGACGTCGCGGGCGTCGCGTTCTTCGACACCGTCACCGCGCGCGTGCCGGGCGCGGCGGCGCAGGTCGTCGAGGCCGCCGCCCAGCGGGGCGTGAACCTGCGGCTGGTCGACGCCGACCAGGTGGGAATGTCCTGCGACGAGACGACCACCGACGCGCACCTGGCACTGGTGTGGGAGGCGTTCGGGGTGCCCGCGTTCGACGGGCCCGTGGACGCGGCCCTGCCGGTCGACCTGACGCGCGGCAGCGACTTTCTGACCCACCCGGTGTTCCGCAGCCACCACTCCGAGACGGCGATGCTGCGCTACCTGCGGCGCCTGTCGGACTTCGACTACGCCCTGGACCGGGGCATGATCCCACTCGGGTCGTGCACGATGAAACTGAACGCCACCACCGAGATGGAGCCGGTCAGCTGGGCGGAGTTCGCGAACATCCACCCGTTCGCGCCGGACGCGCAGACCGTCGGGTACCGGGAGATGATCGGTCAGTTGGAGTCGTGGCTGGCCGAGGTGACCGGCTACGACGCGGTCAGCGTGCAACCCAACGCCGGGTCGCAGGGTGAGCTGGCCGGGTTGCTGGCGATCCGCTCCTACCACGCGTCACGGGGTGAGTCGCACCGCGACGTGTGCCTGATCCCGTCGTCGGCGCACGGCACGAACGCGGCGTCCGCGGTGATGGCCGGCATGCGGGTCGTCGTGGTGGCCTGCGACGAGGACGGCAACGTCGACCTCGTCGACCTGGACGCGAAGATCGACAAGCACCGGGACGCGCTCGCCGCGATCATGGTGACGTACCCGTCGACGCACGGCGTCTACGAGACGGGCATCGCGTCGCTGTGCGCGAAGGTCCACGACGCCGGCGGTCAGGTGTACGTCGACGGGGCGAACCTCAACGCCCTGGTCGGGTTCGCCAAGCCCGGCAGGTTCGGCGCCGACGTGTCGCACCTGAACCTGCACAAGACGTTCTGCATCCCGCACGGCGGCGGTGGCCCCGGTGTGGGCCCGGTCGCGGTCCGCGCGCACCTGGCGCCGTTCCTGCCCGGTGACCCGCTCGGCGCGCACGCGGACGCCACGCCGGCGATCTCGGCGGCGAAGTACGGGTCGGCGGGCATCCTGCCGATCCCGTGGGCGTACCTGCGGATGATGGGCGCGCAGGGCCTGACCCGGGCCACCGGTGTGGCGGTCCTCGCGGCGAACTACGTGGCGGCCCGTCTGCGGGGGCACTTCCCGGTGCTCTACGCCGGCAACAAGGGCCTGGTGGCGCACGAGTGCATCCTCGACCTGCGGCCGTTGACGAAGTCGACAGGGGTGAGCGTCGACGACGTGGCGAAGCGGCTGATCGACTACGGGTTCCACGCGCCGACGATGTCGTTCCCGGTGGCGGGCACGCTGATGGTGGAGCCGACCGAGAGTGAGGACCTCGCCGAACTGGACCGGTTCTGCGACGCGATGATCGCCATCCGGGCGGAGATCGAGCAGGTGGGTTCCGGGGCGTGGCCGGCGGGGGACAACCCCCTTGCCAACGCGCCACACACCGCGGCGATGGTCAGCGGTGACGAGTGGTCGCACGCGTACCCGCGGTCGGTGGGCGCGTACCCGGCCGGGGTGGACCGGGCCGGGAAGTACTGGCCGCCGGTGCGGCGCATCGACGGCGCGTACGGCGACCGGAACCTGGTCTGCTCGTGCCCGTCGCCGGAGGCGTTCGAGGACTGACAAACGCCGTTCGACGGCGCGCCGGGGCGGGCGGTTACGGCCTGCCCCGGCAGCCGCTGCGACCTGGGCGGGGACGTCCCTTACCGGGGGACTAGCCTGGGTCGACGGCGGCTATGTGGTGACGCTGGGTGGTCAATCAGGCCACGAGGGCGTGGCGGGCGGGACCGCGGTGCGGTGCGATGCTGCTGCCGTCGGGAAGCAACTCGCCAGTGTCCTCGAAGACGATCACACCGTTGCAGAGCAGGCTCCAGCCCTGCTCACGGAAGCAGGCGAGGACTCGCGCGGCTTCCCGGTCGGTGGCTTCAGCGGAGGGGCAGGTCGGTTGGTGCTGGCACATCGGGTTCTCCGGACTGTGGGGGCACTGTGTCATGGTTCACATGACCAGTGACGCACAGTACCAAGCGAAAGTGTCCAGCATCGACCAGGTGTCGGCCCGGCGCACGGGAAATCCACTGAACGGATGAGGAAGGTCGGACCATACGGCGTGGAAACGCTCCCACAGGTGTACACCGCGGGTAGCGGCGCGGCCGCGTTGACCGCTTACCCCGGCCCGGCGGCGTCGGTCGACGTGCCGGCGGCACCCACCGCGTGTCGGGACTCGCGCACCGAACGCGCCCGCCTGCAGTGGCACCGCCGCGACGGCGGCGACCCGGCGGCACTGGCCGAGGAGTTCCTCGCCGCGCACGGCCTGCCCCTGCACGACCTGACCCGACCCGCCCGCCCCCACCACCAGGGCAGCGGGGTGTGCGGCGCCGCGCTCTACCTGTCCGCGGCAGCCGGCGCGCACCTGGCCGGCGCACCCACCACCGCAGGCGAACCCGCGCCGACCCTGCCCGACCTCACCGTCGTCGTCTACCACCACGGCCCCACCCGGCCCACCCCACCGGCCGCACCCACCCCCTGGTGGCTCGGCCCGTGGACCGACAGCTGGACCCCCCGCGAACACGCCGACGCCGTCGACGCGGTCCGCGCCGCCATCGCCCGCGGCGACGTCTACCAGACCAACCTCGTCGGGCACGCCGCCGCCCGCTACACCGGCGACCCCCTCCCCGCCCTGAGTCGCCTCGGCGCGCTCCCCGGCGCCCGCTACGGCGGTGTCCTCACCGGCGACGGCTGGGCGATCGGCTGCGCCTCCCCGGAAACCCTCATCGAGGTCACCGACGGACAGCTGATCACCCGACCCATCAAGGGCACCCGCCCGGCCACCGCCGCCGGCCGCGCCGAACTGCTCGCCAGCGCCAAGGAACGCGCCGAACACATCATGATCGTCGATTTGGAACGCAACGACCTCGCCCGCATCGCCCGCACCGGCACCGTCACCGTCGACGACCTGTTCGCCGTACGCCGCTGGTGCGACCTGTGGCAGGCCGAGTCGACGGTGCGCGCCGCCGCCGCCGACGGCCTCGGCCTCGCCGACCTGCTACGCGCCACCTGCCCCGGCGGGTCCGTGACCGGCGCACCCAAACACGCCGCCCTCACCCAGATCACCGCCCTCGAACCCGTCGGCCGGGGCGCCAGCATGGGCGCACTCGGCTGGGTCACCCCCGGGCACGTCGACCTGGGCCTGACCATCCGCACCGCCGCCGCCGACGCCGACCTGCTGCACACCTGGGCCGGCGGCGGCATCACCTGGGACAGCGACGCCCACGCCGAGGTCGCCGAAGCCGCCGCGAAGACCGCCCCGATCCGCGCCACCCTGGCCGGACACGGACGCACCCACGACCGGCGATAAACTCACCCCCATGACCATGCGGCCCATCCGGATCATCGGCGACCCCGTCCTGCGCACCGGATGTGAGCCGGTCACCACCTTCGACGCCGAGCTGCGAGCGCTCGTCACCGACCTGATGGACACCCTGCTCGGCGCCCCCGGCCGCGCCGGCGTCGCCGCACCACAGATCGGCGTCAGCGCCCAGGTGTTCGTCTACGACGCCGACGGGCACCGCGGCCACCTCATCAACCCCACCCTCGAGCTCTCCGACGAGCTCCAGGACGACGAGGAAGGCTGCCTGTCCATCCCCGGCCTGTACTTCCCGACCGTCCGGGCGTTGCACGCCACCGCCCACGGCGTCGACCAACACGGTGAGCCGCTCACCATCGCCGGCAGCGGATTCCTCGCCCGCGCCCTGCAACACGAGACCGACCACCTGCACGGCACCCTGTACGTCGACACCCTGCGCGGGGACACCCGCCGCCGCGCCCTGCGCGAGATCCGCGCCGGACGCTTCGACTCACCCAGCCGCCGCGCCTAGCGACGTCAACGTCCACTCGTCGTAGTCGGCGACCCGGGTGAAACCCACCCGCTCGTACAGCCGCACCGCGGCCGCGTTGTCCGCCTTCACGTTCAACGTCACGTGCCGCACGCTCTCCCGCAGCCGCGCGCACAACGCCGCCACCACCGACGCGGCCAGCCCCCGCCCCCGCCACCGCGGATGCGTCGTGACGTTACCCAACGCCGCCACCCGGTACGTCGGCGAGAACACGTGCACCCCGGCCACCGCGACCAACGCGCCCCCGTCGCGTATCCCCAGGTACTGCCCGGTCTGCATCATCCGCTCGTCGAACCAGTTACCCGGGTACGCCCGCGCGTACAACTCACGCACCTGCGGCAGGTCCGCCGCCCCCAACACCACGCCCGCCGGGGCCACCGTGCCCAACCGCCCCGGATCGGTCAACGCCATCCGGTGGTGCCGGCCACCGGCATCCATCCGGAACGACCCGGCCAGCGCGCCGGTCAGACCGGGGGACAGGTGCGCGTACAACCGGGCCGGCAGCACCGGCGCCACCTGCGCCAACAACACCGACAACGCCGCGGTGTCCGCCGGCGCGGCGAACGCCAACAACGTCGGCAGGTCGGCGCCGTGGTACAGCAACGCGACCTGGTCCTCGCGGCGGAACCACGACGTGTACGGCCAGAAGAAGTCGTCCAGGTCACCCAACTGGTAGGCGTGCAACACCGGGTCACGCCCCAGCAGCCCCGCCAGCACCGCCCGGTCGTGCTCAGCCCGTACCGGCATCAGCGGGCCACCCACTGGTCGTGGCCCAGCTTCGCGACCAACGCCAACACCACCACCAGCAGCACCACCCGCACGAAGCCCGACCCCCGGCGCAACGCCATCCGCGCACCCAGCACCGCCCCGGCGATGTTGCACACCGCCATGCCCGCGCCCAGCAACCACCACACGTGCCCGGTCATCCCGAACACCACCAACGCACCCAGATTCGTCCCCGCGTTGACGACCTTCGCCATCGCCGAACCGTGCACGAAATCCGCGCCGACGAGGGCGGTGAACGCCAACACCAGGAACGTGCCGGTGCCCGGACCGATCAACCCGTCGTACAGGGCGATGCCCACCCCCGCGACCGCGATCACCGCCGCCACCCGCACCGGGGTACGCCGCCGCGGCAGCGCCACCACCCCCAACCGGGGGCGCAGCAGCACGAACACCGCCACCGCCACCAACACGACAAGCACCACCGGCCGGTACGCCGACGCCGGCACCGCCCCGGCCAGCGCCGCGCCCACGCCCGCACTCACCACCGCCAGCCCCGCCGCCGGCGCCACCACCCGCCAGTCCACCTCGGTCCGCCGCGCGTACGTCGCCGCCGCCGTGGTCGTACCGAAGATCGCGGCCAGTTTGTTCGTGCCCAGCGCGGTGGCCACCGGCAACCCCGGCGCCGCCACCAGCAACGCCGGCAGCAGCAACAACCCACCACCACCGACCACGGCGTCAACCCACCCCGCCATCGCGGCAGCGGCCAACAGGGTACTCAGCGATACGGCGTCCACGGGCGGCAATTCTCCCCACCGGAGCACCGTCGACCGGCACCGGAGTGGCAAGCCTCACCCGGTCAGCGACCCCGGGAACGCCGCAACCACACCCCCAACGCGCCGACGGCCACGAACACCAGCACGGAACACAGCAACACCTTCAGCACCCGGCAACCATGTCACGGACACGTAGGGTGCAGAAGTGCGCCTGGCCACCTTCAACGTGCTGCACGGACGATCCCTGAGCGACGGGCTCGTCAACTCCGACCGCCTCGCCGCCGCCGTCCGCGCCCTCGACGCCGACGTCCTCGCCCTGCAGGAGGTCGACCGCGACCAACACCGCAGCGGCAACCTGGACCTCACCACCATCGCCGCGCACGCCCTCGACGCACCACAACACCGCTTCGCCGCCGCCCTCGTCGGCACCCCCGGCGAACAGTTCCGCCCACTGCGCCACGACGACGACGGACACGGCGAACCCTGCTACGGCATCGGCCTGATCAGCCGCCACCCCGTGCGCAGCTGGCACATCACCCGACTCAAGCCCGCCCCCGTACGATCCCCGGTCTACGTACCCGGCGCCCGCGGCGGCCTCATCCTGCTGCACGACGAACCCCGCGTCGTCCTCGCCGCCGTCCTGGACACCCCACACGGCCCACTCACCGTCGCCGCGACCCACCTGTCCTTCGTGCCCGGCTGGAACGCCCGCCAACTACGCCAGACCGTCCGCGCCCTGCGCGCACTACCCGGCCCCCGCATCCTGCTCGGCGACCTCAACCTGCCCGCCGGCCCCGCCCGACTCATCTCCGGCTGGCACCCCCTGGGCCGCCGCCCCACCTACCCCTCCGGGCAGCCCCGCGTGCAACTCGACCACATCCTCGCCGACCCGCACGCCCTCGACCAGCTCCCACCCGTACGGGCCGTCACCGCACCACCGTCCACCGTCTCCGACCACCGCCCCCTGCTGGTCGACCTCGGCTGAACCCGCCGACCACCCGCCCGGCAGTGCGTAGGTTGGAAACCACCACCGCCACGGAGCTGACCATGAGCGACACACCGGACACGATCGTGCTCATCCACGGGTTCTGGGTCACCCCCCGCAGCTGGGAACACTGGGCCACCCACTACCGTGCCAACGGCTTCCGGGTGCTCACCCCCACCTACCCCGGACTGGAAGCCGAGGTCGAAGCGATCAACGCCGACCCCAGCCCCCTGGAGACGCTCACCGCGCCGCAGATCATCGCCCACCTGTGCGCCGTGCTCGACGCACTGCCCACACCGCCGATCATCATGGGCCACTCCGCCGGCGGGGCGTTCACCCAGGTGCTGCTCGACCGCGGGTACGGCACCTCGGCGGTCGTGCTCAACTCCGCGCCCACCGAAGGCGTCACGGTGACCCCCTTCTCGCAGCTGCGCTCCACCTTCCCGGTCCTGAAAAATCCCGCCAACCGGCACCGGGCCGTCGGCTTCACCTTCGACCAGTGGAACTACGCGTTCACCAACACCTTCGACGAGGACGAGGCCCGCGCCCTGTACGAGCGCTACGCCATCCCCGCCGCCGGCGGCATCCTCTGGGACGGCGTCCTGGCCAACCTGCTGCCCGGCCCGCAGGACATCGCCGTCGACTACCACAACGACAAACGCGCGCCGCTGCTGTTCATCTCCGGCTCGGAAGACCACATCATGCCGCCCAGCGTGCAACGCGCCAACGCCGCGCTCTACCGGGGCGACACCATCACCGAGGTCGAGCTCTTCGAGGGGTACGCGCACCTGCTGCCCGCCCAGCAGGGCTGGCAGCGCATCGCCGACGTCGCCCTCGACTGGGCGCTGCGGCACGCCCGCTGACCGGCACGGACGCTCCCTGCCCACGGTCAGGGAGCGGTTGAGCGCGACGCCGGCGGTCGGGTGAGCTTGGCGGCCACGGCGTCGAGGACCCAGTCCAGACCGGTCGCGAAGGACACCTCGGCGTCCACCTCCGCACCGTCGTGCACGGCCCTGCTCAGCGCCGGAAAACGGCCCGTGGCCAACATCTTCGTCAGGTGCGGGCCGGAAGCGCGCTGCCAGTCACGCTTGGACAGGCCCGTGGCGCGCTCGGCCCGCAGGTTCGCGACCTCGCGCCTGATCGCACCGGTGACGTAGGCGCTGACAGTTTCCACGGCCCGCAGCACGGTGTCGATGTCGGCGAGGCCGTCGAGGGCGGCCAGCTTGGCCTCGGTCACGGCGAAACCGTTCGGCCCCAGGGTCGGGCGACCACCGAGCAGGTCGGCCAGCCACTCGTGGCGCAGGACAGCCTGCCTGGTGCGGTGGGCGAGGACACGTAACGCCTCCCGCCACTCACCGGGCTGCTCCCCGGGGAGCATCTCGGCGTGCACCTCGTCCACCATGAGGTCGAACAGCTCGTCCTTGGTGGAGATGTACCCGTACAGCCGCATCGGACCGGCGTTCAGCCGGGCCGCGACCTTGCGCAACGACACCGCCTCCAGCCCACCCTCGTCGGCCAGCGCAACGGCGGCCGCGATGATCCGCTCCCGGTCGAGCGGCACCGGGGGAGTCGGCGGCTCCGGCCGGTCCCACACCGTCATGGTCACTCCCTGCTGTTGCGACGCATTGTACGAGCCGGATACGGTGTATCGCTATGAGACAGCGTATCGCGGTGGTCGGGGGCGGCCCCGCAGGCCTCACCTTCGCCCGCGTCCTACACCGCCACGGCCACCCCGTCACCGTCCTCGAACGCGATCCCGCACCCGACTCCCGCCCCCCGGGCGGCTCGCTCGACCTGCACGAAGGGCTGGGCCAACTGGCACTGGACAAGGCCGGGTTGCTGACCGAGTTCCAGGTGCTGTCCCGTCCCGAGGGGCAGGCCATGCGCATCCTGGACACCGACGGCACCGTCCTACGGGACTGGCAACCCCACCCCGACGAACAGGCCAACCCGGAGATCGACCGCGGGCAACTCCGTGACCTGCTGCTCGGCTCTCTCGACGTGCGGTGGGGGCGCGAGGTGACACAGGTGGTGCCGGGGACCGCAGACGGCACGCTTGTCCACTTCGCCGACGGGCGGCAGGAGACGTTCGATCTCGTGGTGGGCGCGGACGGCGCCTGGTCCCGGGTCCGCCCAGCAGTCTCGCCGGTGAGACCGCAGTACACCGGCGTCACCTCGGTCGAGACCTCTCTCGACGACATCGACACCCGCCACCCCGACCTCGCCCAGTTGATCGGCGACGGTTCGGTGGCCGTCTACGGGGCCAACCGATCTCTTGCCGCCCAACGCAACAGCGGCGGCCACGTCAAGGTGTACGTCAAACTCCGCGCCCCGCTGGACTGGCACGCCGACCTGGACCCCACCGACGTCGAGGCCACTCGAACGCGCCTGCTGGAACTGTTCGACGGCTGGGCCGCGCCCGTCCTCGACCTGCTCGACCACGGCACCGCCTTCGCCCACCGCCCTTTCTACGTCCTGCCCGAATCCCACACCTGGGCACACGTCCGCGGGGTGACGCTACTCGGCGACGCCGCCCACCTGATGCCACCACTGGGGGTAGGCGCGAACCTCGCGATGCTCGACGGCGCCGAACTCGCCGAAGCCATCGCCGCCAACCCCGAAGACCTGGACCAGGCCGTACGCGCCTTCGAGGACCAGATGTGGGCACGAGCCGCCACGTGGGCGAAGATCACGACAGCCGGCCTGGAACGCCTCGTGAGCCCGGACCCCGCCGAAGCCCTCGCCCTCTTCGACGACGTCCAGCCATCCTGACCCAGCACACTCAATCCCGGTCGGCCCCCACCAGCGACGCCAACACCCGATTGGTGCGGTTGGCCCGCACCGCCTCACGCTGCTGCCCGGCCGTCACCTCGATGTACGTCTGCGACGACGCCAACGACGCGTGCCCCAACAACCGCATGATCTCCGCCGCGCTCGCCCCGTCCTCCGCCAACCGGGTCGCGAACGTGTGCCGCAACGCGTGCAGCCGCGCCCCGCGCGGCACCCGGTCCCCGATACCCGCCCGCCGATAACACGACTCCACCAGATACTGCAGCCCACCACGGCGGAGCGGCTCACCCTGCCGATCCACGAGCAACGCCGAATCGGGGCGCACCGACCGCGCCCCGAAGCGCCGACGCCGACTGTCCAGGTAGTCCGCCACCACCCGATCCAGATCGGACTCGATCGGCACCACCCGGGGCCGCCCGCCCTTGCCGGCCACCTCGATGCGCCGCTCACCCGGCCGACCCGCCAGGGAGCCGACCCGCAGCGCCAGCAGCTCCGACAGGCGCAGCCCCGCGCACAACGCCACCGCCAACACCGCCACGTCCCGCTCCGGCCACGGGTCACGCTGCCGGCCGTCGTCGCGTGCCACCGACGCGAGCAGCACCTCGGGAGTGTCCGTGCCGCGCAGCGGCTTCGGCTGGGGGAGTAGCGCCCGAGGTCGCCCGACCGCCGGCATCGGGTTGCCCGCCATCAGCCCCTCGGCCACGAGGAACGAGCAGAAGCTGTTCCAGGTGGACCAGGCCCGGTGCACGGACGCGGCCGCCCGGGGAGCGGCGAACCGGGCGAAGGCCGCGCGCATCACCCGGGGGGAGAGGTCGGTGATCGACAACGCGTCCAGGGGCAGGGGAGGGGCGGCATCTTCGGCGATCAGGGTGGCCACCGTGTGCAGATCCCGGCGGTACGCGTCCAGGGTGTGCGGGGAGGGCTTGCGGGTGGCCCGGGCGGTCAGGAACTCCTCGATCAGCGTCCCGAGCGATTCGTCCTGTTTGTCATGCATAAGGGATATTATGCAGCATTTTCGCCTTTCCGGGAAGGGTGAGCGAGGGGAGAGGCGGGCCGCCTTGCTCAGGCGGTCGGGCTCGCCGCCTGCTGTTGGGTGCCTGTCGAGCTGCCCCACGGACGGAGCAGCTCGCCGCCGACTGACGGAGCAGTTCGGGCGCGGACTGGTCGGCGCCGGCCGACAGATCAGCCCGGCCCGGAAAGATTAGCCCGGCCCGGACTGGTCCGCGCCGGGCTTGTGGGGCTGGTCGGCCTGGGCTGGCGGCATCGCACCCGGGGGCCTGCCCGCCGGGCTTGACGCGCGACCGAGGGCCGCGAGGGGACCGGCCAACCCGGCCTACTTTACATAATGTGCATTATCGAAGAGGTTGCCAGGGCGTCACCTGTCACGTCCTAAGTCCTCCTCAACACAATCGCGCCGAACCACCAGGCCGCCCGGCTCGGACGCCACCACCTACAGGACCAACTCGAGGTCGCCACCACCGTCATCGCGACCCCGACGAACGAGAACGCTGCCCTGCGACGACAGGCTGTGAACCCCGCCCGCATCGCCCCCCTCTTCAGCGACCAAGGAAGGTGACAACAGAACACCCGTACCGCATCCGGATCTGCCGATGCGCGGACGTCCGCGTAGCTCGCGGCCTGCGCTGGCCTCCAGACCAAGCGGATGTCCGGCGCCTGCTCCTCGTTGCCGGCCCCATCGGTGGCCCCAATCTCGGTAGAGCCGTGACGTACGGCACATCTACGCGCCTAAATGTTTCTGGGGAACGTCCACAGCTGAAGGTCCGCCGGCCCGCGTGACCTGCCAAGCTCGACGGGCACCGCGCACCCGCGCCACCACGGTCGCCGGCAGCCTGACCTGGTGTCCCACGGGCAACAGATAGAGCAGCAGCGCCCCACTCATCGCGAGACCGAAGGTGACCAGTTCCAGGACGACCGCGATGCCGATATGGAACGCCAGCCCGGCGACCAGTAGTACGCGGCGCAGCCCGGCAGGCAACAGCCGGGCCACGGTCAGAGCGAACTCCAGCGCCAGCACCGACCAGGTGAACAGCGTCACCCCCACTGCGGAGCTGGTAGCCGCCTCGGCCAGCGGACGAAGGAAAACAGGTGGCTCGTATCCGGGTGTGCGTAGCCAGTAGAACATCGCCGTACCGTCGGCCCACTCGGTGACGCCAAGCTTCGCGATGCAGGCGTGCAGGTACACGATGGCGACCTGGAGCCAGACGAGGACCAGGGCGGCGTGCGCGACCACCCGGCCGGCGCCGATCGCGGTGCCGGCCGGTGGTGGTTGCCAGTGCCATCGTCGGGGGTCGGTGAGGGCTACCGGGAGCAGCAGCAGGCTGAGGGTGGCGGTGATGTGGTCACCGCCGTCCAGCGCGGACAGGTTCGCGATCACGCTCCAGGAGATGTACCAGTGCGGCAATGCGGTCCACCGGGGGCGCCAGCCGCTGGCCACCACGACCAGCACGGCGATCCCAATCCACCCGGCGAGCTGCCCCTGCCTGGCGGGCAGGACGCACCAGATGCCGGCGGCGGCCGGCCCGGTGCAGCCGTCGGCGCTGTCCATCGACAGCAGGATCGCCGGCGGGTTGACCAGTAAGGTGGCGCAAGTGCCGGTGGCCAGCAGCGTACGGGCCAGCCCGAATCCGCTCGACCAGGGCGCGACGGCCAGGGCGGGTCGGCAGCGCCGGCCGAGCCGGGCCAGCCACCGGTCTAACAGGTCACGGTGAGCCGGGCCACCCGGGATGGGAGCACGGTCGGCAGGTCGTTCCAGGCCCATGGCAGTACCTCCTGAAGGACGATCCCGATGTCGCCGCACAGCGTGCGTACGGTCGCGGTGTTGGCTACCGCGGTGGCCGGGGCGGTGGCCAGGCAGGTGGAGGGTTCGCCGTCACACTTGGTCCACGCGGGCCCGTCCAGTCGGCGGGTGAGCAGCGAGATCTCCGCGCTGCGGGCCCGGTCCCGCTTGTCCAGGCCGGCCGGGCCACGGCTGCTGCCCGAGGCGAGCCGCCACCGGCCGTTTCGGTCCGTGGCGTAGGCCACCGGGCTGGGCTGGCGGGGGTCGCGGGTGAAGAACGCCCAGCCTTCCGGTACCAGTGCACGGGCCACCGTCCGGCCGGGTGGGGCCGGCATCGCGGCTACCGGCAGCACCGCCCGGGTGAGGTAGCCCACGAGGAGCATGGCGACCACCGCGGTCCCGGCGATCCACCGTCCCAACCGCGTGTCGTCCACTGTGTACTACCTGGCTCGCAGGTCACGGGCGATGACCGCGATGAGTTGATCCTGCACCAGTTTGGCCCGTGGCGCCGGGTTGCCGGCCATGTCCCAGGACCAGTCGGCGAAACCGCCGGCGAAGATGGCCCGGATGGTACCGACCTCCAGCGGGGTCCGGTTGTCGTTGTCCATGTCGATGTAGGAGTCGGCTCGGACGACCTCATACGCGTTCGCTAGCAGGGCATCGTTGACCAGGTGTACGGCGGAGTCCACGGTCTCCTTGCCGAATGTCCGGTTGAACACCTCGCGGGCCAGCGCGACGAGGGTGACCAGTCCTTCGCGTACCGCGACCGGGTTACCGCTCTGTATCCGCTGCACGATCATCGCGTCGGACCAGGTGCCCCGACGGATCAGCTCCGAACTGATCGCGCCCTGGGCCTGCCGCAGCGCCGGCGTCCACTGTGTCGGCGGGCGCTCCAGGTAGACCAGCCGGTAGGCGGCCGGCCCGTCGTTGAACAGGATCGCGTCGGAGAGTTCCGTGGCCCGGTACCGCGGCGGCGGGGCTGGCCAGCCGGGGTCGGCCTGGCCGCGGGCCCCGAAGCCGAGGGACACCGTTGCCAGGGCCAGCACGAGCAGGCCGAGCCAGATCTTGCGGTGATTCATGATTACCTCCCGTACAACAAAGCGACTTGTCAGGAGCACCCTGCGCCTGGCCGTCCCCGATCGGTCCCCGGTTCGTCCCCGGCGGTGCCTGGTCCGGCACCGAGGCCGCACGGGACAGGTTCCACGATTCATCGACAAGCGCCTATGCATGTACTCGTGGCGGTGTGACAATCCAAAGGGCTACGGCTCGTTCGGATGGCGGCCGAGCCGTCGGCCGTGCGGGGCCCGATGGGACGGCTCGGCTGGCAGGGACGAGGGCGGGAGGTACGTGAGGTTCGAGGTGCTGGGGCCGCTCAGAGTGCAACTCGACCGTGGCCAGATTCCCCTGGGCGCGTCACGGGAGCAACGTATCCTGGCCGCCCTGTTGCTCGACGCGAACCGGGTGGTGCCGGTGTCCCGGCTGGTCGAGGCGATCTGGGACGAGCATCCGCCCACCAGCTCCGTCAAGGTGGTCCGCAACTGCGTGTCGATGCTGCGTAGGCAGCTGGCGACGGCGGGCGAGATCGTCACCGACTCCGGCGGGTACTCCCTGCGCGTCCCGGACGACGAGATCGACCTGCGAGTCTTCGTCGATCGGGCACGGCAGGGCCGCCGGCTCGCAGCCGCCGGAGAGCTGACGGGCGCGGTCGTCCACCTGCGGGAGGCGCTGGCGCTATGGCGCGGGTCGGCCTTCACCGGAGTGACCGGCCGGCTGGTCGAGGCGGCGGCGGCTCAGCTCAACGACCAACGCCGCAGCCTCCAGGAAGAACGCCTGTCACTCGAACTCACGCTGGGTGGCGGAGCCGAACTCGTGGACGAGATCGCCGACCTGGTCGCGGAGGAACCACTGCGCGAACGGGCCTACGGGCAGCTCATGCTGGCCCTGTACCGGGCCGGCCGCCGGACCGAGGCGCTCCAGACGTATCACCAGGTACGCCGACTGCTGGTGGGTGAACTGGGGATCGAGCCGGGGGCGGAACTGACCGAGCTGCACCGCGCGATACTCAACGCCGACCCGCGACTGGCACCGGTCACGGCGCTGGCGGCCAACTCCCGGCCGGAGCCCAGCCGGCCGGAGGCATCGACCACCGCCAAGCCGGTTCCGGCGCAGCTACCCGCGTCGCCGTACGCCTTCACCGGACGCACTGCTGAGCTTGACGAGTTGTGCGGGCTGCTGGATGCGGCCACTCGGGCCGGCACGAGCATGGTGGCAGTCCTCTCCGGCATCGCGGGGGTGGGAAAGACGGCCCTGGCGGTGCACTTCGCCCGACTCGTGGCCGACCGGTTTCCGGACGGCCACCTTCACGTCGATCTGCGCGGCTTCCATCCGACCGGTCCGCCGCTTGACCCCGGTGAGGCGGTTCGTGGCTTCCTGGACGCGTTCGGGGTGCCAGCACAACACCTGCCCGAGGGTTTCGCCGCCCAGTCGGCGTTGCTGCGCACGCTGCTGGCCGGGCGTCGGGCCCTGCTGTTGCTGGACAATGCCCGCGACAGCAAGCACGTCCGCCCGCTATTGCCGGGTGGACCCGGCTGCCTCACCCTGATCACCAGCCGCAGCAGGTTGACCGGCCTGGTGATGGCCGAAGGAGCACATCCGATCACGCTCGATCCGCTGCCGCCCGGCGACGCGCACAGTATGTTGATCCGCCGCCTCGGTGCGACCCGGCTCACCGCCGAGCCGGCGGCCGTCACAACGATCACGGCCCGGTCGGCGGGGCTGCCCCTGGCGCTCGCCATCGTGGCGTCCCGGCTGGTTAATCACCCCCACTTCGCTCTGCGAGCCATCGCCGCGGAGCTGGACCTGGCCCACGGAGGTCTGGAGGGATTCACCGGCATGGACGCCGAAGCTGACGTCCGCTCGGTCTTCTCCTGGTCATACCGCGCCCTGAGCAGTCCGGCCGCACGCCTGTTCCGACTGCTCAGCATGCATCCCGGCCCGGATCTGGGTGCGGTTGCGGCGGCCAGCCTCACCGGTGTTCCTGCCCCACGGGTACGCCCGCTGTTGGCCGAGCTCGCGCACGCGCACATGGTCACCGAACACACGCCCGGCAGGTACGCCATGCACGACCTACTCCGCGCCTACGCCATGGAGCGGGCGGGCATCGAGGAGGACCGCGCCGAGCGGCTGGCGGTGACGCACCGAATGTTCGACCACTACCTGGCCAGCGCCCACCTTGCCGACCTGCGGCTGCACCCACACCGGGATCCGATCCGGCTACCAGCGACGGTCGCGGGCGTGACCGTAGCGGTCATCGGTGACCGCGAGGCCGCCTGGACCTGGTTCACCCAGGAGTATCCGGTGCTGCTCGATCTTCTGCGACGGGCCGGCGGCGACGGGTACGACGTCCACGCGTGGCAGCTCGGCTGGGCCATGACCACGTTTCTGGACCGGTGTGGCCGCTGGCATGACCAGGCGATCGTCCAACAGCTCGCGCTGGAGGCGGCCCGCCGGGTTTCGGACCGGGACGGGGAGGCTCGCGCACACCGCAACATCTCCATCGCCCTCCTGCGTCGGGGTCTGCACGGCGAGGCCCGCGACCACCTGTGGCACGCGGTGCGGCTTTACCGGGGGCTTGGTGATCAGGTCGGGCAGGCCCGCACCCTACTCAACCTGGGTACGGTCGCCGAGCATCGGGGCCAGCCCCGGATCGCCCTGCGCTACGCCGAACAGGCGCTGCGGCTGTTTCGGGCGGCCGGGCACCGATCCGGGCAGGCGAATGCCCTGAACAACGCGGGCTGGTACCACAGCCAGCTCGGTGACCACGAGCTTGCGCTACACCATTGCCAGCGGGCGCTGCTGCTGCAACAGGAGGCCGGTGACCGCTACTGGCAGGCTCACACCTGGGACAGCCTCGGGTGCGTGCACCACCACCTGGGCCAGTACCCCGAGGCCACCGAGTGCTACCGACAGGCCCTGTCGCTCTGGCGCGAGGCGGGCGAACGCTACTACGAGTCGATGACGCTTACCCACCTCGGCGACACCCATCTCGCTGTGGGCGAGCGGTCGGCGGCGCGTGGGGTGTGGCGGGAGGCGCTGGACATCATCGTGGAGTTGGGCCAGGACGCCGACCGAATCCTGGAAAAGATCCGTACGGTGACGACTGGGTGAGGCTGGCCAGGACGCGTTGTCCGCGGCGGTCGTCTGGCTGCTCAAGAGCCATCCGCGTGGCCCGGGTCAACTGAGAGATGACAGCCGGTCTGCGTCCGTCGCCGCGGCAGAGTCCGGGTCGGTCGCGTTGGTGACGAGGGCAGCGACGCGCAGGAGATCCCTGGCGCGGAAGTACGCCAGGACGTCCTGACCGTAGAGCCCCCCACCGATGCGCCGCCGCACCTGCTGCACCGCGGTGTCGGGCAGTCGACGCTGGTCGGCGCGGAGTGAACCGCCACCTGCCAGGCAGGCGGTCACCGCGAGGTCGATTTCCCCTGCGCCCGGGTCGTCCCACGCGAGCAGTTCGGGTAGTCGGCTCCGCCGCCAGTAGTTCAGCGCGTGCAGCGCGGCCTGTCGCGAAGCGCCGTACCAGATCGACGGACCCAGATTCGGGTTTGCCGCATCAGCCCAGGGCGTCCGGTGCCCGAGCCGTTTTGCCGCGCGGCGCTGGTCGGCGTACTCGCGGAGGTGTTCGTGCCAGAGGGCGCGGCTCGCCGCGAGATGATCGAGTGCGCGTGGTAACGCGTGTTCGTCTCGCTGGAATGGCCCGGCCAACTCTTCGAGGAAGCTCAGTGTCGCCGCGAAGCCGATTGGGCGATAGAGCTGGACGCAGGAGCGCAGCGCCGAGACCCGGCGCTGGCGCGGTAGCCGCGGGTCTTGGACCTGGTGGGAGAAGGCGCTGAAGCTCACCGGCGGAGAGTGGAGCCGATCATGATGCCCCTGAGATCCGGCGCAGCCAGTCCTGGGTGAGTGATCGCAGCGGGGTGGGCTGTTCGTACGGGAGGTAGTGCCCGGCCGCGTCGAGCACGGTGAAGGTGCCGCGGGGATAGCGGCGCATGGCGCGGAACTGGTCGGCGTAGCCGACGATCCGGTCCTGGCGGCCGGTGAGCACGGTGACCGGGCCGTCGAAGGTGACCTCGGCGGTCTCGTCGGGCAGCGCGTAGTCGGGGCTGGACTGCAGTTTCTGCTGGAACGTCGCGTCGCCGGGGCCGCCGGAGTCCAGTGCCGCGAGCACCGTCGCGACGACTGCGGGGGTGCGTTGGCCCAGGGCGGCGTCGAGGTGCTGGTGCAGGGTGGCGGGGGCGGCGTCGAGCCAGCCCGGGGGCGCGGTGGGCGGTGGGTCGTCGGGCAGGTCGCGGCTGTCGCGGGCGATGGTGACTCCGGGGCAGACGAGGAGCAGGCCGCGCACGAGGTCGGGTCGTTGGCGGGCGATGCCGGTGGCCAGGTACGCGCCGTAGGAGCCGCCGGCCAGCAGGGCCGGTGCGTCGAGGTGGTGGTCGAGCCACGCGCAGACGGTGTCCAGCACTGCCTGGGAGGTGGGTGCGCAGTTCGCGGGGGTGTCTCCGTGGCCGGGCAGGTCCAGGTAGATCTCGCGGAGGCCCGCGCCCGCGAGGGCGGGGCTGAAGGCGGCGGCCGTGGCGGCGCGGCTCAGGCTGAACATGGGCAGGCACACCACCGCTGGTCCGGTTGCCGTTGTTTGGTGGAACGCCAGGTTCATGGGAGTCCTTGTGGGAGTTGGTGGTGGTGCACCAACGTCTCATGCCTTGGCGGTGCTGTGAAGGGAGTGGTGGAGGGCGGTAAGTGCCGCCGCTGTCGCCGACCTCACGCGCGCCGCCCGTCGGGGAATTCTCGGCACGGGTCGCGCCGTTCTGGGTTCGGAAGATCAGGACCACATGATCGAATGGAAGTGCCATGCACATGCGCTCAGACGCGGTAGTGCTGTTCGGCGTCACCGGCGACCTCGTCTCGAAGAAGCTGTTCCCGGCGCTGTACGAGTTGACTCGGCGCGACCGCCTCGACGTCCCGGTGATCGGCGTGGCCCGCTCCCCCTGGGATGACCAGCAGCTCGTCACGACGGCCCGTAAGTCGGTCGCCGAGGCCAACGACGAGATCGACGACGAGACCTTCGACCGGCTGGCGCAGCACCTTTCGATGATCTCGGGCGACTACGCGGACCCGGCCACGTACCAGCGGTTGGCCGAGCGTCTGCGGGGCGCCGAGCGGCCGGTCTTCTATCTGGCGATCCCTCCGGCGGTGTTCGGTGCCGTCGTGCAGGGTCTCGCGGCGGCCGGTCTGGCCGATCGGGGTCGGGTCATCGTGGAGAAGCCGTTCGGGCGTGACCTGGAGTCCTCCCGCGAGTTGGATCGGACGCTGCGGGGGGCCTTCGATCCGGAGCGGGTGTTCCGTATCGACCACTACCTGGGCAAGGAGGCCGTCGAGGGTCTGTACGCCTTCCGGTTCGCCAACCGGTTGTTCGAGCCGTTGTGGAACAACCAGCACATCGACAACGTCCAGGTCACCCTGGCTGAGGGTTTCGGCACGCAGGGCCGCGCCGGCTTCTACGACACGGTGGGCGCCATCCGGGACGTGTTGCAGAACCACATCCTGCAGGTCGTCGCGTTGATCGCGATGGAGGCACCCGACAGCGAGGACACCGCCGCGTTCCGTGCGGCGGAGGTGGCGGTGTTGCGGCAGATCGCGCCGTTGTCGCCGGAGTCCACCGTGCGGGGTCAGTACGCCGGTTACCGGGACGAACCGGGCGTGGCAGCGGATTCGAACACGGAGACGTTCGTGGCCACCCGGTTGACCGTCGACTCCCCCCGCTGGGCCGGTGTGCCGTTCTACCTGCGGGCCGGTAAGTCGTTGCCAGGGACGGCGACGGAGGTCGTGGTCGAGTTCAAGCAGCCGCAGCGTTCGCTGATCCCGGCCGAGCGGGGCACGGTGACCGCCGCGAATCTGCTGCGGTTCCGGCTCGGGCGTGGTGACGGCATCACGATGTCGATCCAGGCGAAGAGCCCGGGTGCCGAGGTGGCGAGTCGTCCGGTGGATCTGTCCGTCGACTTCGGCGCGGCTTTCGGTCGTCGTCAGGAGGCGTATGAGCGGCTGCTCGACGACGCGATGGATGGGCAGCACCTGCGCTTCGCGCGGGAGGAGACGATCGAGCAGGAGTGGCGCATCGTCGCGCCGATCCTGGATCTGGCGGCGGCGGTGCAGTCGTACGACAGGGGCAGTTGGGGTCCGGCGGACGCCGAGGCGCTGGCCGGCGGCTGGCACTTCCCGGACCTGCGGTAGCGGTGGGCCGCACCGCTCGCGGGCGGTGGGGTCAGCCGGTGGTACGGGCCGCCGGGCGGATGCCGCGGATGCCGGCGACGGCGAACTCGATGCCCAGGTCGTAGTAACCCTCTCGGTCTCCGCAGAGGGTGAGCGCGTCGGCGGCGGCGAGGACGTGCGGGAAACGCTGCGGCGCCAACGCCTGCAGCGCCGCCCGCTTGGCGCGGATGGCGTTGTCGCGGGTGTCCGGGTCGGTGCTCCCCATGGCGCCGGGTTCGGTGGCGACGAGGGTCACCAGGGAGCAGAGGGCCTGGCTGCCGATCTCGGTGGCCTGCTCCGGGGGGTAGCCCGCCCCGTCGAGCAGGGCGAGGATGCGCTCCACCAGGACCAGGCCCGGCTCGGACAGCAGGATGCGGGTGGGGACGAGCCCGGCGACGGTGGGGTGTGGGCGCAGCGCGGCGAGGCAGGCGGCCAGGATGGCGCGGACCTGCTGGTCCCAGGGTGCGGTGCTCGGCTCGGGCAGGCGGATGTCGGCGAGCAGGCGTGCGGCGAGCGCGTCGAGCAGGTCGCTCTTGTCCCGGAAGTGCCGGTAGAGCGCCATCGGGGTGACGCCGTGTTCCTGGGCCAGCCGGCGGATGGTGATCGCGGAGAGGCCCTCGGCGTCGGCGATGCGTAGCGCGCTCGCCACGATCGCGGTGGGGTCGAGGCGCTGGGGGGTGTCCTTGTTCATACTGGCCACGTCGCCAGTGTACTACGTACACATCAAGGTATACGTTGTAGATGTACGGCGTATACCGCGTCGTGCGTGAGGTCTTCTCTCCCGATGGGGTGGGCATGCGACGTAGTCCCTGGGCAACTCTGGCGGTGCTGTCGGTGGCGCAGTTCATCGTCATCCTCGACGTGACGATCGTGAACGTGGCGCTGCCCAACATCCAGACCGACCTGAGCTTCACCGCTGACGACCTGCAATGGGTGATCAGCGCGTACACCCTGCTCTTCGGTGGTTTCCTGCTGCTTGGTGGCCGCGCCGCCGACCTGCTCGGCGCCCGCCGGATCTTCATCGTCGGTCTGGTGCTGTTCGGGGCGATGTCCCTGCTCGCCGGGCTCGCGACCTCGCCCGGCCTGCTGATCGCCGCGCGCGCCGTGCAGGGCCTGGGCGGCGCGTTGCTCTCCCCCGCGGCGTTGGCCATCCTCACCGTCACGTTCGCGCACGGACGGGAGCGCAACATCGCCATGGGCATCTGGGGTGCTCTCGCCGGGCTCGGCGGAACCCTGGGCGTGGTGGCCGGCGGCCTGCTCGTCGACGCGTTGAGCTGGCGGTGGGTGTTCTTCGTCAACGTACCCATCGTCATCGCGCTCGTGGCGATCGTGCCGACCTTCGTGGCGGCCGTGCGGCACTCCCAGCCCGGCCCCCGGACCTTCGACGCGCTCGGCGCGGTCCTCGGCACCACCGGCCTGCTCGCCGTCGTGTTCGGCGTGGTCCGGGCCGAGTCCGCCGGCTGGGGCTCGGCGCAGGTGCTCGCCACCCTCGTCGGCGGGGTTGCGTTGCTGGCGGTCTTCGTCGGTGTCGAGGCGCGCTCGGCCGCGCCGCTGGTGCCGCTGCGGCTGTTCCGCTCCCGGGCGCTGAGTGTCTCCAGTGGGGCGCTGGCGCTCAACGGCGCCGCGTTCCTGTCGATGTTCTTCCTCACCGCGATCTACCTGCAGCAGGTGCGCGGCGCCTCGCCGCTGACCGCCGGCCTGCAGTTCCTGCCGATGGGTGCGACAGCCATCGCCGGCGCTGCCCTCGCCACCCAACTGGTGCACCGACTCGGCACCCGCACCCTGCAGATCATCGGCGCGCTGCTCAGCGTGATCGGCCTGCTGCTGCTCAGTGGGGCGAGCGCCACCGGCTCGTACGCCGGCGAGCTGCTGCCCGGCCTGCTGCTGTTCGGCCTGGGCATCACGACGCTTGGCGTACCCGCCCAGATCTCCGCGATCTCCGACGTCAAACACCATGAGGCCGGTGCCGCGTCCGGTGTGGTCACCGCCGTGTACCAGGTCGGCGGCGCCTTGGGGTTGGCCATCGTCACCACACTGTCGGTCACCCACGTCACCGATGCGCTCAGTCGCGGTGCCGGTCAGCAGCAGGCTCTTGTCGACGGGTTCCACCGCGGGCTGTTGATCGCCGCCGTCTTCGCGATCGTCAACCTGGTCATCTCGCTGGCCGCCCCGCAATTGCGCCCCGACGCCGAGCGGGTCGCCGAGGCGGCCGTCGCGGCCTGAGCGGGCCCACGGGAAGCCGGCACGGTCGGCCCCCCATGGCAGCGTGATCGACTCGGTTTTCCGGCATGTCGCGGTGTCAGGCTCTGTGCGACACCCCGACTTCCCGGAAGCCGAGTCGATCACGCGCGCACCGGGCGGGCGCTGACTGACCGCTCAGCTCAGCGCAGCGACCGTCCGGCGCTGGTGAGGTTTGCCGCTTGCGGGTGCTGTGGGCACGTTGTGCGGGACGTCTCTCGTCCTCGTCGGAGAGGAAGCAGCGCATGCTTTCCGCACTCGATCGTCGGCACACCGTCGCGCCGCCCGGTTACAGCCGCTGGCTCATTCCCCCGGCGGCGTTGGCCATCCACCTCTGCATCGGTCAGGTGTACGCCACAAGCGTCTACAAGAACTCGCTGATCGCCCACTTCGACACCAGTCAGACGGCGATCGGAGTGATCTTCAGCATCGCGATCGTGATGTTGGGGTTGTCCGCCGCCGTCGCCGGGACCTGGGTGGAGGCGAACGGGCCGCGTAAGGCCATGTTCGTCTCCGCCTGTTTCTGGGCGGCGGGCTTCCTCGTGGGCTCGCTTGGCATCGCCACCAAGCAGCTGTGGCTGCTGTACCTGGGCTACGGGCTGCTCGGCGGCATCGGGCTGGGCATCGGCTACATTTCCCCCGTCTCCACCCTGATCAAGTGGTTCCCGGACCGGCCGGGTCTGGCCACCGGGTTGGCGATCATGGGATTCGGTGGCGGGGCGATGGTCGCCTCTCCCCTGTCGCGGCAACTGCTGTCGTTCTACGACGCCGGCTACGACCCGGCCAACGCGGGCTCGACGGCGTCGGGCAGCGCCCTGGTGTGGTTGTTCGTGACGCTCGGCCTGGGCTACTTCGTGATCATGATGTTCGGGGTGGCGAACGTGCGGGTGCCGGCGGAGGGTTGGCGCCCGGCCGGGTTCGACCCGGCGAGTGTGGCGGCGAAGCCGCTTGTCACCACGGCGAACGTGTCGGCGGCGAACGCGGTGAAGACCCGCTCGTTCTGGCTGCTGTGGGTGGTGCTGTTCTGCAACGTGACCGCGGGCATCGGCATCCTGGAGCAGGCCAGCCCGATGATCCAGGACTTCTTCCGGGACAACGGCACGTCGGCGGTGTCGGTGGCGGCGGCCGGTGGGTTCGTGGGGTTGCTGTCGCTGTTCAACATGGCCGGTCGGTTCGTGTGGTCGTCGACGTCGGACGTCATCGGTCGCAAGCCGATCTACCTGGTGTACCTGGGGGTCGGCATGGTGCTGTACGCGCTGCTGGCCCTGGTCGGGCAGAGCGCGACGGCGTTGTTCGTGCTGTTGGCGTGCGTGATCCTGTCGTTCTACGGCGGTGGGTTCGCCACGGTGCCGGCGTACCTGCGGGATCTGTTCGGCACGTTCCAGGTGGGTGCGATCCATGGCCGGTTGTTGACCGCCTGGTCGGCGGCGGGGATCGCGGGTCCGCTGATCGTCAACGGGTTCCTCGACGCGCAGGGTGAGCCGGGTTCGTTGACGGCGGCGGCGTACCGGCCGGCGTTGTTCACGATGGTGGGGGTGTTGGCCGTGGGGTTCGTGGCGAACCTGCTGGTGCGGCCGGTGCCGCAGCGCTACCACGAACCGGCGGCGGAGCGCGGTGTGGATGAGGACACCATGGCGGAGAGGAGTGGCACGCGATGAGCGACGACAGTCGATCCGGGCAGCAGGCCCGGTTGTGGATCTCCTGGTTGGTGGTGGCGGTGCTGCTCGGCTACGGGGTGGTGCAGACGGTCAGCACGGCGGCGAAGCTGTTCACGCACTGAGGTGTTCACGCCTTGAGCTGTTCACCCGCTGAGCGGTGAGCCGGGGCGCCGCGCTCCCCGGCTCACAGGCCGCCGGAGACCCGCAGGACCGTGCCGGTGGTGTACGAGGCGTCGGGGCCGAGCAACCAGGCGATGGCGGCGGCGATCTCGTCGGGTTCACCGGCGCGGCCCAGGGGGATACGACCGACGGCGGTGTCGGCGCGGTCGGGTACGCCGGAGTCGGCGTGGATGTCGGTGCGCACGATCCCCGGTGCGACGGCGTTGACCCGGATGCCCCTGGGGGCGAGTTCCTTGGCGAGGCCGACGGTGAGGGTGTCGGTGGCGGCCTTCACGGCGGCGTAGTGCACGTACTCCCCCGGGCTGCCGAGGGTGGCGGCGGCCGACGAGACGTTGACGATCGCCCCGCCGTCGGTGAGTCGGCGGGCGGCCTGTTGGGCGCAGAGGACGTAGCCGACGAGGTTGACGTCGACGACCCGGCGCAGGTCGTCGACGCGTAGCTCGGTGAAGGGCCCGATGGGGCTGGTGACGCCGGCGTTGTTGACCAGGCCGGTGAGGGGGCCGAGTTGGGTGGCGGCGTCGAACAGGCCGGCGACCTGGTCGGGGTCGGTGGTGTCGGCGCGTACCGCGATGGCCTGTGCTCCTGCGGTGCGCAGGTCGGTCAGGACCCTCGCGGCGGCGGTGTCGTCGCGGCGGTAGCACAGGGCGATGCGGTGACCGGCCTGGGCGAGGCGGCGGGCGGTGGCCGCGCCGATGCCACGGCCGCCGCCGGTGATGACGGTGACGGGTGCCATGGTGCCTCCCGAGTTTCTGTCGGCTGCGCGTCGGTCGCGCCGACGCTACCGTGACCGGCGCGGCCGGGTCGTCGAGAGGAGGGTCACCTGCGGCGGGCGCGGCGCGGGCGGGCCCAGGCCGCGGTGGTGGCCGACGAGGTGGCGGCGCTGCGGGTGTGATCGCTTACGCTCACCGCGCGTTCGATCGGACAACGGAGGTGTGCGGTGGCGGGTGTGGGTGTCGGCGACGTGGTGCGGGATTTCGAGCTGCCGGATGAGACGGGCACGCCGCGGCGGCTGTCGGAGTTCCTGGCGACCGGGCCGGTGGTGTTGTTCTTCTATCCGGCGGCGATGACTCGGGGGTGCACGGCGGAGAGCTGCCACTTCCGGGACCTGGCGGCGGAGTTCACGGCGCGGGGTGCGTCGCGGGTGGGCATCAGTCGGGACCCGGTGGCCAAGCAGGCCGAGTTCTCGAAGTTGCACGGTTTCGACTATCCGCTGCTGTCGGATGTCGACGGCGCGGTGGCGCAGCTGTTCGGGGTCAGGCGGCGGGTGCCGTTGGGGCCGTTGAGCATGAAGCGGATGACGTTCGTGATCGGTACGGACCGGCGGATCATCGAGGTGATCCACAGCGAGGTCAGCATGAACGACCACGCGGACCGGGCACTGCGGGCACTGGGCGGCTGAGCCCCGTGCGGCGGGTGTCGCAGCCGGCTGGTATCAAGACAGCAATCAAACAGGTGTACGGAAGAGGGTTGTGATGGATGCCGGCCAGGGTTTGTCCACTAGCGAGGTGCAGAGCATCCGGGAGGCGTTGGCGGCCGGGCGCAAGCCGCGGGTGGTGTTCACCGCGGCGGCGGGGCAGATCGCCGGTCAGGTCGGTCAGGTGATCGAGCTGACCGACCCCGAGGTGTCCGACGAGTTCGTGGTGGTGCGCTTCGGTCGCGACGAGTTGCCGTTCTCCCCCGCCGACCTGGCGGTGGCGCCCAAGGGTGCCGGTCGTCGGGTGGCGGAGGCGAAACCGGAGCCGGAGCCGCAGGAGGCGCCCGCGACGCCGCCCGCGCCGGAGTTCGTGTTGGACACGCCGCGGGTGCCCGCGCAGCGACAGGAGGAGCCGAAGGTGGAGCAGACGGAGAAGCCGCCGGCGCGGCGGGCGGTCAAGGCCGTCAAGCCGAAGGGCCCGGCGGGGCTGACGGTGACGTTGGCGTACGCCGACGGGGAGTGGACCGTCGCGGCGCAGCAGGGCAGCAAGGCTCTCGCGAAGCCGTACGTGGTGAAGCCGGCGGAGGCGTTGAAGATGGTGGCGCTTGTGGACGTGCCCGGGGTGCAGGAGGCGGTGGAGCAGATCCTCGGCACCGAGCGGGCCGAGGCGGAGCAGCAGGCGGAGAAGCTGCGCGCCGAGTTGGCCGAGATCGAGGCCCGGCTGGCGGAGTTGCGCGAGGCCCGCTGAGGCGGGTCAGGGCCGGGTGTGGTGGTCCAGCAGTCGGGTGAGCAGGTGGGTCAGTTGTTCGCGTTCGGTGGTGGACAGTGGGGCGAGCAGGTCGTGTTGGACGCGGTCGAGGGTGTCGCCCAGTCGGCGGGCCTCGGCGGCGCCGGCTTCGGTGCTGCTGATGACGTTGCGGCGGCGGTCGGTCGGGTCGGGGGCACGCACGACGAGCCCTCGGCCGGCCAGGTCGTTGACGGCCGCGACGACGTCGCTGCGGTCGATGCCGCAGCGGCGGCCGAGGTCGGCCTGGCTGGCCGGCCCGTCCTCGGCGAGGGTGGCGAGCAGCCGGTAGTGGTAGCCGCGCAGGTCGTGTGCGGCGAAGCCCTCGGTGAGCAGGCGGGTGGCGTGGCTGGCGGTCTGGTTGAGCAGCCAGGTCGGGGTGGTGCGCAGCCCGGCGGGTGACTGCGGGGCCGCGTTGTCCATGGGGTGCAGCCTACCAGCAATCGTTGGCGCGACCCACGATCGAGTGTTACGTTGACGCGACCAACGTTGGTCCGGCCAACGTTTTGAAGGAGGCGTCATGTCCACCGTCCCCACCCTCAACGGGCAGGTCATCGGCCAAGCCCACTACGCCACCCGGGCCCTACTCGAACGGGCCACCGAACCCCTGGGCGTCACGTTCACCCAACTGGTCGCCCTCAACGCCCTCGCCCAGGGCCCGGTCGGGGCCGCACACCTCACGCAGCGGGTCACCAGCACCCTCAAGGTCGACGAGCCGACCGTGCACCAACTGATCGCCCACCTCGTCGACGCCGGCCTCGCAACGGTCGACAGCCCCTCCTCCCCGGCTGGCGGCGACGAGCCGTTGGTGGCGCTCACCGACACCGGTCACGCCGCCCAGCGCGGCGTCGTCGCCGCCGTCGCGGACCTCAGTGCCCGGCTGTACGCGGACATCCCCACCGACGAGGCCAGCACGGCAGCACGGGTGCTGACCCTCGTCACCCACCGCGCGAACGCCGAGCTGGCGGCGATCCCAGCCTGACCGGACGCCGGCAGTCAGGCGGCCGGCACCCAGCGCGTGTGAGTGCCGGCCGCCTGGTCACCTACCGTGCCGGGCGCTGCCCGAGCTGCGACACCACGGCCCGTTGCAGCACGGCGGTCGTGCCCAGCACCGTCCCGGCCGGCCCGTCGGCGGTGTCCGCCACGAGATAGCTGCGCTCACCGAGGTAGTCGAACGTCTGCTCATCGAAGATCCACTCGTCGCGGCGGCTGCGCTCGGTGTGCGCGACGGCTATCCCCCGCCGTCCGGCCGCGTCGGTGGCCCCGCGCACCATCTCGACCCCGGGGATCTTCGCCGCGGCCCGGTAGAGCGCGGCGCTCGTGCGCGGCGGCACCAAGGACTCGCGCAGGATGTCGCCGATCGCGGTGAACGCCGCACCGTCGCGGCTGGTGCCCCGGCCCCGCTGCTCGCGCTCGGCGTACAGCTTCGCCAGCAGGGCGTCCGGGTCCTCGGGCAGGTCGACCAGCGCGGCGTTCGGTGTCACGTCGGTAAGCGTCTCGCGCTCAGGAATCACGCCGACGATCGGCGCGTCGAAGAACGGCTGCCGCAGCAGGCCGTCACCCTGCTCGTCGCGGGGGATCCAGATCTCCCGCTCGTGCACCGGTCGCAGCCGCGCCGGGCCGTCGCCGAGTTCGGCGAAGGCCCCCCGGCTCCTGATGTAGACGTAGCGGCCTGTGCCCGCCGGTAGCGCCGGCTTCGCGGCGGCAGCCGCGGCCATCCGGTTGAGCAGCAGCGTCGCGCCGAGGCGTTCGCCCTGCGCGACCGGGACGACGAGTGGCGCGCTGTCCGGTGCCCACGGCTGGGTGATCATCCCGGTCGTGATCGCGACGGCCAACGCCGCCGACACCGGCACGAGCACCCGTACCCGTCGGGGCCGCTGCGACGGCCGCCGGACCTCGGTCAGCAGATGATGCCGCAGCGCCTGTCGGCGCACCGCCGGCAGAGCCGGCACGGGCGGAGCGGACGGCTCTGTCATCGGTACTCTCCCTGCTCGACGGGGATCATCGGGGTGCCGGCCAGTTCCTGCTGCGCCAGCGCGCGCAGTCGGACGCGGGCCCGCGACAGCCGGGAGCGCACGGTCCCGACGGGTACGCCCAGCGCCTCGGCCGCCGCCGCGTAGTCCAGGTGCGACCAGACGCAGAGCAGGAACACCTCCCGGTCCGCGCGGCGCAGCGCCCGCAGCCCTGCCAGGGCGGCAGCCACCTGCTCGGCGTCGTGCATCCGGTCGACCACGGCGTCGGCGAAGTCCGGGACGGTGTCGCGTACCGGCAGCCGCCGCAACGCCTCCCGGTGCCGGCGCGCCGCCCGGCGGCGGTTGCGCAGGACGTTGGTCGCGATCCCGAGCAGCCACGGCCGCAGGCTGTCCCCGTCCGGGCGCAGGGACTCGCGGATCCGCCACGCCTCCAGGAAGGTCAGCGACACCACGTCCTCGGCGTGCGCCGGATCGCTCCCGCTCCACAGCGCATGTCGATGAACCGCGTCGGCGTGCTCATCGAAGAGCTCGCCCAACGCATCGGTGTCTCCGGCCCGGATCCGGGCCCGCATCTCGGCTGTCACACCTGTATCTGTCCGCTGCCGCCGTCGGGTTCCCGGTCAGTCATCGGCCACCGGTCAGAAGTAGTCGAGCAACTGCGCCGGACCCCCGGCGCCCAGCAGGTCGAGCGCGGCCGGGTCGGCACCCGGGCCGTGGTGCAGCAACCCGGCCTGTGCCACCGACCGGGCGTGCGCGGCTCCGGCGTAGAGCAACGCGAAACCGCGCACGTCCAGCCGCAGGTCGGCCGCGATGTTGATCGGGGTCAGCTCGGCGGCACCGTCGGCGACGGTCAACCGCCAGGTGCCGGAGTTCCAGTCGGCGAGCGCGTCGGTGAGGGTGAAGTCGACGACGCCCCGGGCGTGGGCGGGCCACCCCCGGGCGCTCACGGCGCGGGCGACGTCGACCGGTCGGTGCATCCACAGGTCGCGTTCGTGGTCGCGGGCCGACTCCAGCGGCAGGTGCGGGCTGACCGCGTCGCCGTCGAGGGGGCACAGCCGCAGCGTCGGTGCGACGCTGGCCCAACTGCCGAGGACCCCGACGAGTTCCCGGGCGGCCTCGGCGGTGACGGCCAGGGCCTCGTCGACGGTGAGCACCGAGTCGGCGCCGTAGCCGCGGCCCCGCTGCCAGGTGGCGTAGCCGACCAGGTCGCCGTCGTCCTCGACAAGGGTGAGACCGTCGCCGGGCAGGCCCTGGTCGGCGGCGAAGAAGTCGAACAGCTCACCCCGGCGGGTCAGCATGCCGTTGCGGTGCCGGGCGACCCGCTGGTAGAGGTCGGCGACGGCGGGCAGGTCGGCCGGTGTGCCGGCCCGCACCGCCAGGTCCGGGCAGGGCCGGTGCCGGGGCAGCGCGGCGGTGGCCAGATCGACGGTACGCAGCACACCGCCGGCCTCCCACCCGCACGCCCGGTACGGGGCGGCGATGGTCGGGTAGAGGGCACTGACCGCCGCCCCCCGCTCGCGGGCCCCGCGCAGCAGAGCGGTGAGCATGGCACGGCCCACGCCCCGACCGCGGGCCTCGGGGGCGACAGCCACCCCGGCCACGTCGGCGGCCGACACCGCCCGGCCCGACCACCACTGGTCGTGATGCAGGTCGACGGCCTTGCCGACGAGCCGACCGCTGTCGTCGAACGCGCCGTAGCGGGTCATGCCGGGCACCGCGACGGTGGTGCTGGCGTGTCGCTCCGCGGCGGAGCCGAAGGCGAACCGACCCAACTCCCAGGCGGCGTCAAGGTCGTCGGTGCTGAGTTCACGAACGTGCACAGGCTCGGGCATCGGCACACCCTAGCGGGGGCGGATCGGAGCCGACCGCCGATTTCCCCGCCCCACCCCCACCCCGCCCCACCCCGCCCCGCAGCCCTTCGCCGCCCTCCGCCGTCGATCAAGGAGTTGTGGTGGGTGACAAAGGGCCCGAACTGGCCCAGGCCGGGCACCACAACTCCGTGATCGACGGGGTCGGCACGGGCACGATCGTGCGCCGGCCTGATCCGCTCAGTGCTGCGGGATGTTGGCCACGCCGATGCGCTTGCGGAACACCCAGTAGGTCCAGGCCTGGTAGCCGAGCACGACCGGGGTGAAGATCACCGCGACCCAGGTCATGATCTTCAGGGTGTACGGGGTGGAGGCGGCGTTGGTGGCCGTGAGCGTGCCGGCCGCATCCAGGGTGGAGGGCAGCACGTTCGGGAACAGCGCCGCGAACAGGGTCGCCACGGCCAGACCGATCGCCACGGCGGTGCCGGTGAACGCCCAGCCCTCCCGGCGTACCCGGGCGGCGGCGAGCCCACCGAGCAGGGCGAGGGCCGCGGCGACGGCGAGCACGACGGCGGCGGTGCTGGAGCGGATGCTCAGCGTCCAGGTGAGGAAGGCGACCGCGAGCACAGCGGCGCCGACGCCCAGGCGCACGGCGAGGGCGCCCGCGCGCTCGCGGATGTCACCGGTGGTCTTCAGCGCGAGGAACACCGCGCCGTGGGTCGCGAACAGCGCGAGCGTGGTCGCGCCGCCCAGCAGGGCGTACGGGTTGAGCAGGTTCAGCAGGCCGCCGACGTACTCGTGGTCGGCGTCCAGTGGCACACCGCGCAGGATGTTGGCGAAGGCGACACCCCACAGGATCGCCGGCACCACCGACCCGAGCACGATCGCCGTGTCCCAGCGGCGCTTCCAGGACACCTCGGGGCGCTTGTGCCGGTACTCGAAGGCGACGCCCCGGGCGATCAGGGCCAGCAGGATCAGCAGCAGCGGCAGGTAGAAGCCGGAGAACAGGGTGGCGTACCACTCCGGGAACGCGGCGAACATGGCACCACCGGCGGTGATCAGCCAGACCTCGTTGCCGTCCCAGACCGGGCCGATGGTGTTGATCAGAACGCGGCGTTCCCGGTCGTCGCGGCCGAGCACGGGCAGCAGCATGCCGACGCCGAAGTCGAAGCCCTCCAGGATGAAGTACCCGGTGAACAGCACGGCGACGAGGAGAAACCAGATGGTGGTCAGTTCCACGATGGGCTCCGGGATCAGTAGGCGAAGGCGAGCGGGCGCTCGGCGTCGTCGGTGTCGTCGGTGGGGGGTTGTTCGGTGACGTCCGGCACGCCGGCGCGGGCGTAGCGCAGCAGCAGCTTGACCTCGATCACGGCGAGGGTGGCGTAGATCAGCGTGAAGGCGGTGAACGAGGTGAGCACCTCGGCCAGCGAGACGCTGCGCGACACCCCGTTGCGGGTGAGCATCTCGCCGAAGACGATCCACGGCTGGCGGCCCATCTCGGTGAAGATCCAGCCGAAGGAGTTGGCCAGCAGCGGCAGCACCGGCATGGCCAGCCCGGCGCGCAGCAGCCACCTGCTGCTGGGGGTACGGCCCTTGCGCTGGCTCCAGAGCACCAGCAGGGCGATCGCGCCGGCCGCCATGCCGAAGGCGATCATGAAGCGGAAGCTCCAGTAGGTGACCGGGATGATCGGGGTGTAGCTGCCCGCGCCGTACTGGGTGGCGTACTGGGCCTGCAGGTCGTTGATGCCGTGCACGGTGCCGTTCGGGTCGCCGGTGCCCAGGTACGACAGCAGGTACGGGATCTTGAGGGCGAACACCTCGCGGCTGCCGTCGAGGCTGCCGATGGTGAGCACGGAGAACGAGGCGGGGCTCTCGGTGGTGTAGAGGCCCTCGGCGGCGGCCATCTTCATCGGCTGCACGTCCGTCATGATCTTGCCCTGGATGTCGCCGGTGAACAGCACGGCGGCGGAGGCGACCAGGACCACCCAGGAGCCGAACCTGGTGGCGAAGCGGTACGCGCCGGTGTCGGCGGAGTCGCGGTTGCGGATCACGTGCCACAGGCCGACGGAGACGATCAGCGACCCGGCGACCAGGAACGAGCCGGCCAGGGTGTGCGGGAAGGTGATCAGGGCGACCTTGTTGGTCAGCACGGCCGGGAAGTCGGTCAGCTCGGCGCGTCCGCTGTCGGGGTTGATGCGGTAGCCGACCGGGTTCTGCATGAACGAGTTCGCGGCGAGGATGAAGTACGCGGACAGGTTGGTGCCGATCGCGGCGGCCCAGATGCTGGCCAGGTGGGCGCGCTTGGGCAGCCGGTCCCATCCGAAGATCCACAGGCCGATGAACGTCGATTCGAGGAAGAACGCGACGAGTGCCTCGATGGCCAGGGGTGCGCCGAAGATGTCGCCGACGAAGCGGGAGTAGTCGCTCCAGTTCATGCCGAACTGGAACTCCTGCACGATGCCGGTGACCACGCCCATCGCGAAGTTGATCAGGAACAGCTTGCCGTAGAACTTGGTGAGTTTCAGGTAGCGCTCGTTGCCGGTGCGGTGCCACATCGTCTGCAGGATGGCCACCAGCACGGACAGGCCGATGGTCAGTGGCACGAAGAGAAAGTGGTAGACGGTGGTGACACCGAACTGCCAGCGGGCAACGTCCAACGCGTCCACTCGAAACCCCCACCCATTCGTACTACGAGACGTAGTAAATACTACCGCTCGTCGTAGAGGAATCGGCAGGGCCGTGCGACCCGAACCGGCCCGGGACCAATGACCCTGATCACCCCGGTCCCCCGACCCGCACTCGCGACCACACCGCCGCGTGCGACGATGGCGCGCTGATGGACACCGCACACGCCCCCTGGCAGCCGCCGCTGATCTGGCGCGCCGCCCTCCTGCTGATGCGCGGCCTGGTCGGCCTGCTCGCCCGCCTCGAGGTCACCGGCGACGTCCCCGCGCACCTGCGCCGCGGCCCGCTGGTGCTGGCCGCCAACCACATCAGCCCGTTCGACCCCCTCGTCATGGCCGCCGCCTGCCAGACCCGCGGCATCGCCCCCCGGATCATGGCGACCGCCGGGCTGTTCCGCGTGCCGGTTTTCGGTGCCGCCATGCGCCACGCCGGGCACATCCGCGTCGACCGGGGCACCAGCGCCGTACACCGAGCACTCGACGACGCCGCCAGCGCCGTCACCCGGGGGTCGGTGATCCTCATCTACCCCGAGGGGCGCATCGGCCTGGACCCCGGCATGTGGCCCGAACGCGGCAAGACCGGCGCCGCCCGACTCGCCCTGGCCTGCGGCGCTCCGGTCGTACCGATCGCCCAGTGGGGCGCCCACGAGGTGCTGCCCTACCGGGCGCCGCGCGGAATGCTGCGCGGCATCGCCCGCGCGCTGTGGCGCCGCCCGGTGATCCGGGTGCACTTCGGCGCGCCCGTCGACCTGGGCGAGACGAACACCACCAGCCCCGGCGCCGCCCGCCGGGCCACCGACCGGATCATCGACGCGCTCACCGACGCCCTCGCCCCGCTGCGCCCCGACGAGCCGGACCGGCCCCGGCACGTCGACCCCGGCCGCCCCGCCGACACCAGCCGCGTCCACCGCCGCGACCCCCGCTGAGGACGACGCCGTGATCAACTCCGCTTTCTGAAAACCGGGGCATACCCACGCCCCGGACACCCCGCCTTGCAGAAAACCGCCGGAGACCCGACGTCGCGCCGGTTCAGCGGTGCGCGCGGCGCCCCACACACCTCGTCGTCCCCGACACCGGGCTGACCACCCTCTGCTCGCATAGGCCGGTCTGGGGGAAATCCCCCAGTGCAAGACGGCTGACAGCCGGCTTCTGCCCGGACAACCACGCGCCTAGCGTGATCTTCCGTAGCCCACCGACGACGCGGGTGACCCGGGCCCGGACCCTCACCAGGCGACACGGGGCCGACGATCGGTGAGCGGTGCCAGTGCGCATCCGCCGTCGGCGGGCAGGCGGGACGCGTGCGCGGGAGGCGGGGTGGAGGATGACGGGCATGGGCCTTCCGGTTCGCACGCCGAGCGCGAACCCGCCGCCGGGCGACCGGAGGCGGGGCAGGCACCCGTGGCGGGGCGTCCACGCGGCGGTCGTGGCCCCGTTGCACAGACGTGCGGGCCGTGAGCTGGCGTTCTGCCTCGCCGAGCTGCCATTCCTCGTGGTCAACCCGGTGGCGCTCTTCGTTGTCGCGGTGGACCTGAGCTGGTTGGTCAGCAACGGCGCGCGGGGTAACCCCGCCCCGACCGACCTGGTCGTCGCCGTTGTCAGCGTGGGACTGCTGCTCGTGCTGCTGGTGTCGACGACGGCGGCGCGCAGGCTCGGCGCACTGCACCGCTCGCTCGCGGCCCGGCTGCTCGGGGTCCGGGTCGCGGCGCCGCCGCCGGTGCGCGCGAGTCAGGCCTGGCCCGGGCCGCGCGACAGGGCCGGTTGGCGGGTCGTCGGGTATCTGCTGGCCAGGCTGCCGGCCAGCCTGATCGAGCTGTACGCCGTGTTCTTCTGGATCGGCGGCCTGGTCAACCTGAGCTACCCGTTGTTGTGGGGGGCGTTCCGCAACCACCCGCCGGGGGTTCGACTGGACCCGGTGCCGGTGTTCACGCCGTTCGGGTTGTTCGCCGACGGCACGTTCCGCGTCGCGACCCTCGGCGGCACGTTCGCCGCCGCGGCGGCGGGAGCCGCGATGCTGCTGGCCGCACCGTGGGTGACCAGAGCCGTCACGTCCGCCGACGCCTGGCTGATCCGGAGTCTGCTCGGGCCGGGGCGGCTGGCGCAGCGGGTCCACGAGCTGGAGCTGACCCGGGCATCGGCCGTGGACGACTCCGCCGCCCTGCTCCGCCGGCTGGAACGCGACCTGCACGACGGCGCGCAGATCCGGCTGGCCACGCTGGCCATGAACCTCGGCATGGCCCGCCGCAAGCTCGGCGACGGCGACCAGGTCGCGGACGCCGCCGCCGTCCGCGACCTGGTCGACGCCGCGCTGCGCGGCGCCAAGGACGCACTCGGCGAACTACGCAGTCTGACCCGCGGGATCCACCCGCCGGTGCTCGACAACGGGCTGGCCGACGCCCTCGCCTCGCTGGCCGCCGACAGTGCGATCCCGGTCAAGCTGGAGATCGGCATTCCGGTCCGGCCCACCCCCGCGATCGAGACCATCGCGTATTTCTGCGCCGCCGAACTGCTGGCCAACGCCGCCAAACACGGCTTCGCGAATACCATTGCCGTCCAAGTGGCGGGCGGGCGGGGACTGCTGCGGCTCAGCGTCGCCGACGACGGCGCCGGCGGCGCCGACCCGACCCGGGGCACCGGGCTGTCCGGGCTGGCGCAACGGGTCGCCGTGGTCGACGGCACGCTGACCATCGTGAGCCCGCCCGGTGGCCCGACAACGGTCACCGTCGAGCTTCCGATGCGCGCATGAGCGTACGCGTGGTGATCGCCGAGGACGCCGCCCTGTTCCGGGCGGGGCTCACCCGCCTGATCGAGGACCACGGCCACCAGGTGTGCGCCGCCGTGGGCGACGGTGACACGCTGCTGACCGCGGTGAGCGCGCATCGGCCCGACGTCGTGGTGGCCGACATCCGGATGCCGCCGACGCACACCGACGAAGGGCTGCGCGCCGCACTCGAGATCCGCCGCCAGCACCCCCGCACGGGGGTACTGGTGCTGTCGCAGTACATCGAGACCAGGTACACGGCCCGGCTCCTGGAAGGCAACGCGGCGGGCGTCGGATACCTGCTGAAGGAACGGGTGGCCGACGTCGCGGAGTTCGCCGACGCGCTGCGCCGGGTCGCCACCGGCGGCACGGCGCTCGACCCGGAGGTCATCGGTCAACTGCTGCGCGTCTGCCGTCGTGCCGACGGGGTGGCGGCGCTGACCCCGCGCGAGCGCCACGTCCTCGCGCTGATGGCGGAGGGTCGCTCGAACGCCGGCGTCGCCGACGCGCTCGCGGTGACCGGCGGCACCGTGGAGAAACACGTCGCGAGCATCTTCGACAAGCTGGGGCTGCCCCCGGCCGAGGCCGACAACCGCCGTGTCCTCGCGGTCCTGCGCTACCTCAGTTCGTAGGTCCGCGCCGGCCCGAGGTGCTGGGGGCAAACCCCCGCGTCGTACCCGGGGTTTTCCGGTTGGTGCGGACATCGAGGTTCTTCGTAGCGTTTGGGGGCAGACATCGTCCCGAAGGGAGCCCTCAGATGAGCGTGGTTTTCGCAGGCCGGAAGGTGGCGCGGTGGCGCGCGGTCGTGGTGGCCGCGACAGTGGCGGCGGTGCTGGCCACCCCGCTCGGCCCGGCGGCCGGGTCAGCCACGCCGCCCACCCCGGATCACCGGTCCACGGCCACGGTGCTCCAAGGCGGCCTCGACGACCTGCACGGCCTGGGCGTGTCCGGGACGCAGGGCCTGGTCCGCGACGCGGGCCGGGTGACCGCCGCGCGCAGCGGTGTGGCCGACCTGGACACCGGGGCGCCGATGCCCGTCAACGGGTACTTCCGGATCGGCAGTACCACGAAGACGTTCGTATCGGTGGTGGTGCTCCAACTCGTCGGCGAGGGCCGGATCCGACTGGACGACCCGATCGAACGCTGGCTGCCCGGCGTCGTCACCGGCAGCGGCAACGACGGCCGGTACGTCAGCGTTCGCCAGCTCCTGCAACACACCAGCGGCCTCTACGATCCCACCGGCGACCTCGCCGCCCTGCGATCGGCCGACGAGTTCCTGGCGCACCGCTTCGACCACTACACCGAGGCGCAGCAGGTGGCGACCGCGATGCGGCACGCGCCGCTGTTCGCCGCCGGCACCGGTTGGAGCTACTCGAACACCAACTACCTGCTGGCCGGGATGCTCGTCGAACGCGTCACCGGACACCTGTGGCACACCGAGGTGCGTTCCCGGATCCTGCTGCCGCTGCGCCTGACCCACACGTTCTACCCGGGTGACCAGCCGACCCTGCCTCGCCCGCACGCCAACGGGTACCGGCAGTTCGCGCCCGGCGGGGAACTGGTCGACACGACCGTGTTCAACCCAACGGTGACGGCCTCGGCCGGCGGCCTGGTCAGCACCCCCAGCGACCTGGCCCGCTTCTGGCAGGCGGTCGGCCGCGGTCAGCTCCTGCGGCCGGCACAGCTGGCCGAACTGCACCGGACCGTGCTGGCCGACGGGTTCCAGGGCATCCGACCGGGCATCCGTTACGGGCTGGGGATCATGTGGATACCCAACCGGTGCGGCGGCTCCTGGGCGCACGTCGGCTCCATGCCCGGGATGAGCACCCTCGCCGCGGTCAGCCCGGACGGGCGCCGCTCGACGGTCCTGTACCTGGCCACCGAGCTGGCTGACCCGGGTCCGGCGGTGGCGGTCATCCAGCGGCAGATGACCCTGCTGGACGACCTGATCTGCGGCTGACGCCCCGCGGGGCGGCGCGGGCGGGCGACAGACGCCGGCCGGCCACCCGCCGGCCACCGACCGGGGGCATACTGCGTCGCGTGTTGACCCGATTCGGCTACCTGGACGCGCCCGCGCCGCTGGCGTTCGCCCACCGTGGCGGCGCCGCCGAGGGCGACGAGAACACCGCCGAGGCGTTCGCCCGCGCCATCGGGCTCGGCTACCGGTACGTGGAGACCGACGTGCACGCCACCGCGGACGGCGTGGCGGTGGTCTTCCACGACCCGACGTTGCGACGGGTCACCGGCGAGGCGGGGCGCATCGCCGAGCTGAACTGGGCCGACCTCGCCTCGGTACGCGTCGGCGGCGCCGCCGTCGTACCCCGGCTCGACGAGGTGCTGGGCGCCTGGCCGCAGGTCCGCTTCAACATCGACGTGAAGGCCGACGGCGGCGTCGAACCGGCGGTCGCGACGGTGACCCGGGCCGGCGCCGGAGACCGCGTGTTGCTCGCGTCGTTCAGCGACGCCCGCCTGACCCGGCTACGCGCGCTCACGCAGGGGCGGGTGGCGACCAGCCTCGGCATGCGCGGGGTCGCCCGGCTGCGGCTCGCGTCCCTGCACGGGCGGCCGCTGCGGCTGCCCCCGTCGGTGGTCGCCGCGCAGGTGCCACCGCACTACGGGCGGGTGCCGGTGGTGGACCGCCGATTCCTCGACTACTGCCACCGGCTCGGCCTTCAGGTGCACGTCTGGACGATCGACGAACCCGCCCAGATGCACGACTTACTGGATCGTGGCGTGGATGGCATCATGACCGATCACGTCGGCGTGCTGCGCGACGTCTACCGCAGCCGCGGCCACTGGGCCGCCTGATCCGTCGAAGGACCCCCGGATGGCCGAGACCGTGACGCCCACGGTGGACGACACCCCGCCCGCGTCGAGCACCCGCCGCGAGCGCAGGGGCTGGTACATCTACGACTGGGCGAACTCCGCGTTCCAGACCACGGTGATCACCGTGTTCCTCGGTCCGTTCCTGACCACCGTCGCCGAGCTGGCCGCCGGCTGCGAGTTGGGCGCGGACACCTGCGACGGGTACGTGCACCCGCTGGGCATCCGGGTCGCGGCCGGGTCCTACTACCCGTACCTGATCTCGCTGTCGGTGTTTCTCACCGTGTTCGTGCTGCCGGTCATCGGGGCGATCGCCGACCGGTCGGCGCACAAGAAGCGGCTGCTCGGCGGGGCCGCGTTCACCGGTGCCGGCGCGACCATCGCGATGGCCTTCGTCACCGGCGACCGCTACCTGCTCGGTGGGGCGTTGTTCCTGGTCGCCAACATCTCCTTCGGCGCGGCGGTCGTGGTCTACCACTCGTTCCTGCCGCAGCTCGGCGGCCCCGACGAACGCGACGGCATCTCCAGCCGCGGCTGGGCGATCGGCTATCTCGGTGGTGGTCTGCTGCTGGCGCTCAACCTCGTCGCGATCACCCTGCTCGACGAGGGGGACAACCCGCAACGCACCCTGGACCTGGCCCGCTGGTCGATCGTGTCCGCCGGGGTGTGGTGGGCGGTGTTCACGCTGGTGCCGCTGCGCTGGATGCGCGAGCACCCCAGCGCGGCGGCCCTGGCCGGTGGCGGCGGCAACGTGGTCACCGACGGGTTCCGTCAGCTCGGCCGGACCATGCGGGAGATCAAGGCGTACCCGTTGACGTTGTTCTTCCTGCTCGCCTTCCTGGTCTACAACGACGGCATCCAGACCGTCATCACCCTGTCCAGCCAGTACGGCACCGAGGAGCTGCGCCTGGAGCAGAGCACCCTGATCATCACGATCCTGCTGGTGCAGTTCCTCGCCTTCGGTGGCGCGCTGAGCCTCGGCGCGTTGGCCAGGCGCATCGGCGCGTGGAAGACCGTGCTGCTCAGCCTGGTGCTCTGGACCGCTGTGATCATCGGCGCGTTCCGGCTGCCCGCCGAGGCGCCGGTGCCGTTCATGATCCTCGGCGCGAGCATCGGCCTGGTCCTCGGCGGCAGCCAGGCGTTGAGCCGGTCGCTGTTCAGCCAGCTCATCCCGGTCGGCAAGGAAGGCGAGTACTACGGCTTCTACGAGATCAGCGACAAGGGCACCAGCTGGCTCGGCCCGCTCGCCTTCGGCCTGGTGTTCCAGCTCACCGCCTCCTACCGGGTGGGCCTGGTCTCACTGCTGATCTTCTTCGTGGTCGGCTTCCTGCTCCTGGCCGCCGTGCCGATCCGCCGTGCCATCGTCGCCGCGGGCAACACACCACCGCGGGTGCTCTGAGCACGCGTCCTGCGCCCGACAGATCAGCCTCGGCCGATCGGCTAGGCTGCCCGACCGTGACAGACGACGCCGCCACCGCTCCGACCTGCCTGGCTCACCCGTTCCCCGGCCAGCCGCACGCACCGGCCGGGTGCGCGGCCGCGCGTGGGCTCGACGGGCGGCCGGTGCACGCCGCGGCGTTGAAGTTCTTCTGGGGGCCGATGGACTGCGGCAAGTCGACGATGGCGTTGCAGATGAACTACAACCACGCCCGGCAGGGCCGTCGTGGGCTGGTCACCACCCGCATCGACAGGTCGTTGGGGCCGCAGGTCACCACCCGCATCGGCCTGGCCCACGAGGCCATCGAGGTCACCGACGACCTGGACCTGCGGGCCCTGGTGCGCGGCCGGTGGGCCGACGGGGTACGCGTCGACTACCTGATCTGCGACGAGGCGTGCTTCTACACCGTCGAGCACGTCGAGCAGATGGCCGAGTTGGTCGACAGCTACGACGTGGACGTGTTCGCGTTCGGCCTGGCCACCGACTTCCGCTCGCAGCTGTTCCCCGCCGCGCAGCGGCTGTTCGAGTTGGCCGACGAGGTGGCCCGCATCCAGGTCGAGGTGCTCTGCTGGTGCGGCCGGGAGGGGCTGCTCAACGCCCGCGTGGTCGACGGGCGGGTGGTCCGCGAGGGCGCTCAGGTCGTCATCGGCGACACCGTGGACACGGCCGAGGTGCGCTACCAGGTGCTGTGCCGCCGGCACTACCGCAGCGGCGACCTCGGCCCCCGCGACTGAGCGGCCCGCCGCGACGACACCCAGTCGGCCACGATCACCGCGCCGGTGATCAGCAGCGCGGCCGAGGCAGCCACCGCGAGTGTCACCCGCAGCGCGACCGCCGGCACGCTCAGCGCGAGCAACAGCACAGTCGCGGCGGCCCGGGCGACGCTCCCGCCGTCGCCGAGCGCGAACTGGTACGCGGCGTGCCCGGCCAGGAACAGCGCGGGACCGCCCAGCACGACCAGAGCGGTCGCCCAGCCGACCGGTTCACCGGGAGCGTGCAGCAGGAGCTCGTCGCCGACCGCCGTGACGACGATGCCGGCCACCATCACCGGGTGCAGGTAGTTGAACACCAACCGCGAGAGCCGGCCGGCCCGCCGGCCCGCCCCGGCCAGTGCCAGCATGGCGGCCTGGGCCCGGTCGAAGTACACCCACCACAGGGCCGCCGAGCCCGCGAAGGCGAGCAGGAAGGCGGCGATCGTCACCCGGTCCAGCTGCTGCGTCAGCGTCCGTCCGGTGATCAGGATCGACTCTCCCAGCGCGATGAGGATGAACGCCTGGCAGCGTTCGGCCAGGTGCCCGCCCTCCACCTCCCAGTGCTCGGGGGTGCTGCGCCCCAACCCGGGCACCGGAAACCCGGTCGCCAGCCCGATGGCGTCGACGCCGATCACCGCGATCCAGATCACCTCCCGGGCCGGGGTGTCCACCAGCGCGCCGACGACCGCGAGCGTGCTGGTGGCGGTAACCCAGACGACGCACTGGCGGAAACTGTCACCCAGCCCGGGTTGCCCGCGGATCGCCCACATGGCGAAGACCGTCCGCCCCACCTGCACCGCCGCGTAGGCCGCGGCGAAGAGCATGCCGTTGTCGCCGAAGGCGCCAGGCAGCGCCGCGGCGAGCAGCAGGCAGCCCAGCGACGCCAGCAGCAGGGTGACCCGCACCGGGGTCCGATCCGGGTGTAACCAGTTGCCCGCCCACACGGTGTAGATCCAGACCAACCACACCAGGCCCAGCAGGACGGCGGTCCGGCCGGCGCCCGGCCAGCCGAGGTCGTCGCTCAGGTAGTGCGACAACTGGGTGATGGTGAAGACGTAGACCAGGTCGAAGAACAGCTCGGTGGAGGTGGTCCGCTCCACCCCGCGACGCGGGCGCAGCAACTGCGGGTGCAGCGGACGGCTGTTCGGCCCCGAGCCGGTCACCGCACACCCCGCTGCACCCGGGACCGGTCGGCCACGATCACGGCGACGGTCACCGCCAGCGCCAGCGCGGCGCACACCGCGACGGGCAGGCCCAGCCCCACAGCGACCGGCATCAGCGCGAGCAGCACCAGCACCGCCGTGATCCGGCTGGTCGGCAGGTGTCGCCACAGCAGCGCCTGGTACGCGCCGTGCCCGGCCAGGAACAACGCCGGCCCGCCCAGGACGAACAGTGCGGCGACGGTGGTGGCGGGCGCGCCGGGCTCGCGTAGCAGCGACTCGTCGCCGGCGGACACGACGATCACGCCGGCGACGATCACCGGGTGCAGGTAGTTGAACGCGACCCGGCTCAACGCGCCGGTGCGCTCCCCCGCCCCCGCGATGACCTCGGTCGCGGCCGGGGCCGACCGGGCGAAGTACACCCACCACAGCGCCACCGAACCGGCGAACGCCAGCAGGAACGCCCCCGACGTCACCAGGTCCACGTGCGACGTGAGGGTGCTGCCGGTGACCAGGATCGACTCACCCAACGCGATCAGGACGAACGCGGCGCACCGTTCGGCCAGATGCCCACCCTCCACCATCCACCGTTCCGGGCGGCTGCGACCCCGCCCCGGCAGCGGGTAACCGATCAGCAGTCCGACGACCTCGATCACGATCACCGCCGCCCACAGCGTCTCCCGGGCAACCCCGGCGGCCAGGCCGCCGAGCACCACGAGCACCGACGTCCCGGTGATCCACGGCAGCGACTGTTGGAACCCGGCAACCAGCCACGGGCTGCCCCGTACCGCCCACAACGCGAACACGGTGCGTCCCAGCTGCACGGCAACGTAGATCACCGCGAAGAGCAGGCCGGTGCCGGCGAACGCCTGCGGGATCGCCGCCGACAACGACAGGCTGCCCAACGCCACGCCGATCAGCACCGTGCGCACCGGCCCCTGATCCGGTTGCAACCAGTTGGTCAGCCAGGTGGTGTAGACCCAGACGAACCAGACCAGGGCCAACAACAGCGCGGTACGCGCGGCACCCCGCCAATCTGGGTGGGCGATCAGGTAGTGCGACAGCTGGGTGATGGTGAAGATGAAGACCAGGTCGAAGAAGAGCTCCGTCGAGGTGGTCGGTTGCACTCCTTCGCGCGGGCGCAACAACTGCGGACGTAGCGGGGTGGTGGCGGGTGACTCAGAAGGGGTCACCGCACACCCGCCAGTCCCCGTCCTCGCGGACCACCGGTAGGCGGCGTTCCTCGCTGCGCCCGCCGTCGCGGGTCACCTTCACCGTCACCGTCCCGTGCGGGCGTCCGCTGCGGGTGGCCACCGACACGTCGGTGATCTCGTAGTCGGTGACCATCGGCGGTGTCCGCACCCAACTGGTGAAGCCGATCGCGCTCCACCGGCTGCGGGCGTCGGCGCAGAGCCGCTCGTACGCCCGGTCGCTGTCGCCCAGTGCCACCTCGCTGAGGAAGTCGTCGGCGGTTTCCCGGATCGGGCCGGCGGCCTGCCGGACGGTCTGCAGGTTCCAGGCGGCCAGCCCGGCCACCCCGACGCAGCACAGCGCCACGCCGAACCCGGCGAACGCGAGCCCGGTGCGCATCGGGCGGTTGCGCCGGGCCGGTCGGCTCCACGACTGGCCGGCACCCACGACTACCGACCGTAGAGAACACGATCGCACTGAAGTGTGACAAGTCGGAAATCAGCGACAGGTGACTGCCCTGTTCGGACCGGCCACGGATCGTCTACGGTCGGCGCACACCCCCGAGCAGTGCCAGGAGCCGATCGATGAGCCGCTTCGTGCAGCCGCCACCACCTCCCGTCGATCCGTACGCCGGTGACGGCCTGCTGCGGTCCTGGCTGGAGCGCCACCTGGGCCCAGCCGGGCACGCCACCGCGAAGGGCCGCCTCGCCGACCTGGCCGCCGACGTCACCGGGCCGCTGCGCGCGGCGCACGCCGACGCGGAGGCGCACCCGCCGACGCTGGTCCGCTACGACCCGTGGGGCGCTCGGATCGACCGGATCGACACCTCCGCCGGCTGGCAGGCGCAGCGCGCCGCCGCCGCCCGACACGCCGTGGTCGCGCTGCCCTACCTTCCGGACGCCCGCGGCACCTGGGGCGCCGCCGCGCGGGTCGTGCAGCACGCCCTGCTGCACCTGTACGGGCCGGAGTCGGCGACGTTCTCCTGCCCGGTGGCGATGGCCGACGGGGCGGCGGCGCTGCTCAGCACCCCCGACGTGGACGCCGGGGTCCGCGACGCATGGCTGCCCCGGCTGATCTCCACGGACCCGGCCACCGCGATCACCAGCGGGCAGTGGATGACCGAGGCGCAGGGCGGCTCCGACCTGGGCCGTTCCAGCACCATTGGCCGACCCGCGGCGGACGGCTCCTGGCGGCTGACCGGGGAGAAGTGGTTCTGTTCCGCCGCCGACGCGGCGATGGCGGTGGCGCTGGCCCGACCGGAGGGCGCCGGGCGGGGCAGCCGGGTGCTCGCACCGTTCCTGGTCCCCCGCTACGCGGCCGACTCGCCGTTGAGCATCGGCGAGGCGCCGGGCGCGCCCGCGTCGGGTGTCACCGTGCACCGCCTCAAGGACAAGCTCGGCACCCGCGCGCTGCCCACCGCCGAGATCGGTCTGCACGACGCGTACGCGCTTCCGCTGGGTGATCCGGCGGTGCCCGGCCTGGTGCGGGCGATGACCCTGGTCGTGGTGACCCGGGTGCACAACGCCGCCGCGGCGGCAGGTGGGATGCGCCGCGGGCTGGACTACGCCCGCGCCTACGCCGAGGTGCGGCACGTCGCCGGCGGGCCGCTGGCGTCCTCGCCGCTGCACCGGGCCACCCTGGGCACCCTCGCGGTCGACGCGGCGGGCGCGTTCGCCCTCGCCGGGCACGCGTTCGCGCTGCTCGGGCGGGTCGAGGTGGGCGCCGACCCGCAGGCCGCGGCGGAGCTGCGCATCGTGGCGCCGCTGGCGAAGCTGGCCACCGGCCGGCTCGCCGTCAGCTCCGCCAGCGAGTACGTGGAGAGTTTCGGCGGGGCCGGTTACGTGGAGGACACCGGCGTGCCCCGGCTGCTGCGCGACGCGCAGGTGCTGCCGATCTGGGAGGGCACCACGAACGTGCTGGCCCTGGACGTGCTGCGCGCGTTGACCCGGGAGGACGCCGGGGCGCCGGTGCTGCGCCGGCTCGCCGCCGCCGTCGACCTGGCCCGACCGCTGTCGCCGACGCTTGCCGACACCCTGGCCGCCGCCGCCGCGCAGCTGGGCGACACCATCGCCGCGGTCACCGCCGATCCGAGTGCCGCGGCGGTGCAGGCCGGTGCCCGTGGCCTGGCGCTGCGCCTGGCGTACGCGCTGAGCACCGCGCTGCTCGTCGAGCACGCCGCGTGGGGTGACGAGCGGGCGGAGTTGGCGGCCCGGCTGTGGGCGCGGCGCTGGCTGCGGCACGAGGAGATCGCCGAGGACGCCCACCACCACCTGGAGCTGCTCTGCTGAGCGGCCGGGGCGAGCGCGGGCAGGAGCCATGTCGGTGCTGATCGAGCTGGGTGACGACCGGGGCGCACCCCTGGACGAGCGCGGGCCACCGCCGCCGGTGTCGCGCCGGTGGCGGGTGGCGCTGCTACTGGTGGCGTGCGCCCTGCTCGGCGGCGCGACCGGGCCCGCGCACCTGACGCCCCGGGTCGGGCCGACGGTGCCCGCCGGGGCGACAGTGCTCGGCGCGGGGCCGCTGCTGCTCGTCGTCGACCCCGGCACGAACCCGCCGACGCTGAGCGCCTACGACTCGGCCGCGCCGAACGGCCCACCCCGGTGGCGGGTCACCGTGCAGTCCGCCGCCGGGTGGTTCGCCGAGGTCGCCGGCGAGCTGCTGCTGCTCGTCGAACGCGACCAGACGCGCGGGGCGCGGGTGACCACCGCGCGGTCGATGCGGACCGGCCAGCTTGTGTGGGGGCGACGCGAGCGGGTGTACGCGGCCGGAGACGCGCCGGTCGCGGTGAGCGAGGTGCGCAGTGCCTCCGAGCCGGGACGGCGGGTCGAGGGCGCGGTGCACGGTGTCGATCCGGCGACCGGCGCGACCCGCTGGTCGGTCCCGGTGCCCTCCACGGCGGTGCTGCGGGCGCTGCCCGGGCGGTTGCTGCTGGTGCAGGACGACGGGCTGGCCCGGCTGCTCGACGCCCGCGACGGCACGGAACGGGGGCGGGGACAGCTTCCGCCGGCCGACTACGGCCCGGACAACCCCCAGGTCGTCGGCGAGCACCTGGTGCTGCGCCACCCCAGCGGCGGCGGGCCGGCGCTGACCGGGTACGACCTGCCCGGCCTGACGCCGCGGTGGCGGCTGCCGGTCGAGCCGGGTGAGCTGACCCTGCGGCCCTGCCAGGGCCTGGTCTGCGGGCAGGACGAGCGGGGCCGCTGGGCGATCGAGGCGGGCACCGGGGCGCGGCGCTGGACGTGGCCGGACGGGGCACGCTGGCGCACGGTGCCGGGCTCCCGGGTGCCCACGGAACCCCTGGTGGTGCTGGGGTTGGCGGCGGACGGGAAACGCACCCTGGTCGCGACGGTGGGACGCGACGGACATCGGGTGTCGGCGGTGCTCCCGGCGGGGCTGACCGACTGCCGGTGGGTCGGCAGCGGTCTCATCTGCCGCGACGGCACCGCCCGCGTGACGCTCTGGCCCCTCGCCGCCCCCTGACCGTCCGAGCCCGGTACGACGTTTGACCGGGGCGGGTGTCGCGGGAGGGTTCCTGTCGGACCCGCGCCCCATACTGCCGACGTGACAGCTTCCGCCGACCTCGCCATGGTCAACCTCGACAGTTCCGACCCCGCCGGCCACGCCGCGTTCTATCACGAGGCACTCGGTTGGGAGATCACCCACAGCAACGCCGAGTACGCGATGATCAGCTCCGGGGCCGTCTCCATCGGTTTCGGTCTGGTCGAGGGCTACCAGCCGCCGGCCTGGCCCGACCCCGCCGGCAGCAAGCGCTACCACCTCGATCTCTATGTCGACGACCTCGCGGCGGCGACGGACAGGTTCGTCGCCGCGGGCGCGTCCAAGCCGGATTTCCAGCCCGGCGGCGACAGGTGGGTGGTGCTCCTCGACCCGATCGGCCAGCCGTTCTGCATCTGCCCCCGCCCCCAGAGCTGAGACGTCTCGGCGCAACCACCGAAGGAGCCCGCATGGCCATCACTCTCGTCAACCCCGATGGGTTGCCCAAGCCGGACGTCTACCGTCAGTTGTCGATCGCGACCGGGTCCAAGCTGGTCTTCCTCGCTGGTCAGGTGGCCCGCGACGCCGACGGGCGCAAGGTCGGCGAGGGAGACTTCGCCGCCCAGGTGGAGCAGTGCTATCTCAACATCGGCACCGCCCTGGCCGAGATCGGCGGGTCCTTCGCCGACGTGGCGAAGCTGACCATCTACGTCGTCGACTGGTCTGCCGACAAGATGCCGCTGTTGGGCGAAGGTGTCGCCCGGGCTGCCGCGAAGCTGGGAGTCGACCCGGTCAAGCCCATCACGCTGCTGGGCGTCACTGCTCTGGGCGAGCCTGATCTGCTCGTCGAGGTCGAAGCCACAGCGGTTCTCGACTGACCGCGCAGCCCCACCGTCGGGCGTGTGAAGGTCAGGCCCGGCGGCGGGACCGGGCCGCCCACACCGCGTACGCCGGGTCCCGGTCGAGGTTGTGCCGGTCGCGGTCGTAGCGGCGGGTGGTGCGCGGGTCGGCGTGACCCATCGCGTCCTGCACGTCTTCCAGCGGCACGCCCTCGGAGCGGGCGGTGGTGGCGAAGGCGTGCCGCAGCGAGTGCGGGGACAGCTTCGCCCAGGCCGGGATGCCGGCGGCGCGGGCGAGTCGGCGGACCATCCGGAACACCGAGTGCCGGTCCAGTCGGGCGCCGCTGGCGGTGACCAGCAGTGGGCCGGTCAGCTGTGGCACCGGCACGCCGGTGGCGGCGGCCCGCTGGGCCAGGTAGGCGTCGACCGCGTACCCGGTGCCGGGGGTGAGGGCGCGGCGGCGTTGCTTGCCGCCCTTGCCGACGAAGCGCACGCTGCGGTGCCCGCGTTCGGTGCCGAGGTCGGTCAGGTCCAGCGAGATCAGCTCCCCGACCCGCAGGCCCAGGTCGGCCAGGAGCGCGAGCGCGGCCCGGTTGCGCGCGGCGGTCGGGCCGGTGTCGGCGTCGGCGGCGCCGAGCAGCGCGTCCACCTCCTCCGGGGTGAGCCCGATGGTCGCGGAGTGGTCCCGGTCGACGCGGGGCCTGTCGACTCCGGAGACCGGGTTGGCCGCCACGCCGCCGAGCTTGACGAGGAAGTCGTACCAGCTGGACAGCGCGGAGAGCCGACGGGCCACGGTGGCCGGGGTCAGCGGCCTGCCGCTGCGGGCGCCGATGGTGGCCTCCAGCGCCCGGGCGTACTCGTTGACGTGCAGGAACGTGACCCGCAGCGGGTCCAGGTCGCGGCTGGCACACCAGCGCAGCCAGCCGGTGACGTCGCGGCGGTAGGCGTCGCGGGTGTGCTCGGACAGCCGCCGGTTACGCAGCCACGCCTCGGTGACCTCGATCGGTCCGCTCGGCAGCGCGGGCGGCGCGGACGGGCGGACCGGCACCGGGGCGTCGGAGATCACCATGTGAAAAAGGCTCTCAGCCTCGGGTGGGATCAGCGCGCAGGCGCGCCGAACCCACCCGTCACCGTGATCAGGCGTTGATCTGCCGGCGCCCGTCGCCGTTGGAGCTGATGGTCACGCGGCGCGGCTTGGCGCGCTCGGCGACCGGGATGCGCAACGTCAGCACCCCGTGCTCGTAGCCAGCTTCCAGCTTGTCGGTGTCCAGTGTGTCGCCCAGGAACAGCCGCCGGGTGAAGGTGCCCATCGGGCGTTCGGCGGCGACCAGCTCGACGCCGTCGCCGGTGGGCCGGCGACGCTCGGCGCGGACGGTGAGCACGTTGCGCTCCACGGTGCAGTCGATGCTGTCCGGGTCGACGCCGGGAAGGTCGAACGCCGCGTAGAAGTGGTCGCCGTCGCGGTAGGCGTCCAGGTGCATCATCGCGGGGCGGGCTGCCGTACCGAAGAACTGCTCGGCGAGTCGGTCGATCTCGCGGAAGGGGTCGGTACGCATCAACATGGTCATGCCTCCTCGGTTCTCCTGGCCGAAGGTGATGAGTTGAGCCGGGGTGACTCAACTTCCTCTTCTTATTTAACGCATCCGCCGGCCGGCGTCAACCGCTCACCGCAACCGCTTCTCGAACCAGTGCTCGGCGTAGGGGTCGTGCGAGTACGCGGGGATCTCGGTGTAGCCGTGCCGGGCGTACAGGGCGCGGGCCTCGACCAGGTCGGCACGGGTGTCGAGCCGGATCCGGTCCGCCCCGGCCGCGCGGGCCCGCTCCTCGACGGCGGCCAGCAGCGCGGCGCCGCCACCCGCGCCCCGATGGGCGGGTCGGACGAACACCCGGGTCAGCTCCGCCCCGCCGGGCTGCCAGCGCAGCCCGGCGCAGCCGGCCACCTCGTCGCCGCGGTGGGCGAGCAGGAGCAGCCCGGTGGGCGCGGTCAGGTCGTCGCTGGGCAGCTCGGTCAGAGCCCGTTCGACCTCGCCGGGCAGGGCCGGGCGACGGTGGTAGCGAACCACCATCTCGGTCATGTACTCGTGCAACAGCAGCACGGCGTCGGGGTGGTCGGGCCGGGCAGCGGTGGTTGCCCAGGCGGACCGGGCGGTCATGGTCACCCGCTGATCATGACCGCCCGGTCAACGGTTTTATCCGGTCGCCTGGGCTCGCGCACCCGGTGTCGACGACTCGCCGATCCGCAGGCGCGGCCAGTCGGACAGGTCCCGCAGTAGCTGCCGGTCGTGGGTGGCGATGACGACGGCCGCGCCCGTGTCGCGGATCGCGGCGGTCAACTCGTCGGCCATCCTCGACGACAGGTGGTTGGTCGGCTCGTCGAGCAGGATCAGCGTGGGCCGCCCGGCCAGCACCAGCGCCAGGTCGAGGCGGCGCCGCTGCCCCTGCGACATCCGCCCCACCGGTGTACGCAGCGCGGCGGAGTCCAGCAGACCAAGCGCCGCGAGCGGTACGGCGTCCGCGTCGGAGAGCACCCCGCGAGCGACGAGCGAGCCCACCTGGCGGGTGTACACCTCGTCGGCGTCGAGTTCGGGAGCCTGCTCGGCGGTCTCCTGGCTGAGCCGGGCGATGCGGGCCTGCCGCGCCGTCCAGGCGTGACCGTCGGTGGGTTCGAGGGCTCCGGCCAGCACCGCGAGCAGTGTGGACTTCCCGGCGCCGTTGGGTCCGGTGACGAGCAGCCGGTCGCCGCCGTCGATGGTGAGGTCGATCGGACCAGCGAGCCGCCCGTCGACGGCGACGCCCTGCGCGCATACCTGTGGCGCGCCGGGGCGTACGCCAAGGTTCGGGAACCGCAGCGCCAGCGGTGGTTCCGGTACGTCGATCCGGTGCGCCCGGAGTGCGTCCTGCTGCCGGTGGAGAGCCTGCACGACGCTCGGTGCGCGGGACTGGCGCTGGTGTTTGCCGGTCCCCTTGTCCGGCCGCCACCCGGTGGAGAGCCGGTCGCGGGCCGCCGACACCGCGTCCTGTAGTCGGCGGTGCTCGGCCTGCTGCTCCTCGTACTCCTGCTGCCAGCGCTCCCGCTCGCGACGCCGCGCGTCCTGCCAGGCGTCGTACCCCCCGGCGTAGAGCCGCGGCGTGTCGTCGCGGGTCGGGTCGAGGTCGAGGAACCGGTCCGCGACGTCGCGCAGCAACGCCCGGTCGTGGCTGACGATGGCGAGGCCGCCGGGGTGATCGCGCAGCCGGCGGGTCAGGAAGTCCAGGCCGTCGGCGTCGAGGTGGTTGGTGGGCTCGTCGAGCAGCAGCACGTCGTGTCGCACGCCGAGCAGGCAGGCCAGTCGCACCCGGTAGCGCTGGCCGACCGACAGCGTCGCCAGGGGGCGGTCGCGGTCCGGGCAGGCGTCGAGGGCCTCCAGCGCCACGTCGACGCGGCGTTCGGCGTCCCACGCGTCGAGCCGGGTGGCCTCGTCGAGCGCGGCGGCGTAGCGGTCCCCGGCGCCCGGATCACCCGTGGCGACGGCGAAGGCTGCCTCATCCAGCGCCGCGAGGGCCGACAGTGATGCGGTCAGCGCCTCGGACGTCAGGGTGCCGACAGTCTCGCCGTCGCGCGCGGGCAGTTCCTGGCGGGCCAGGCCGATCGCGCCGGCCCGCCGCACGGTGCCGTCGTCCGGTGTGATCAGCCCGGCGAGGACGTGCAGCAACGTCGTCTTGCCGCGACCGTTCTCGCCGACGACCGCGACCCGTGACCGGGCGGAGACGGTGACCGACACATCCCGCAGGACGCGACGGGACCCACGGGTGACGGTGATGCCGGTGGCGCGCACGTGCGCGCTGCCGCCGGCCTCGACGGGCGAGGAGAGGGGTTCGGGGTTTGGGGTTTGGTGTGAGGGTCAACGGTGCTCCGCAGCTCGCGATTGAGCCGGGCAGCAGCCAGTGGCCGCCCGGCGGGAACCGGGACGGCGAGCGCGGATTCAGCAGAGGGAAGGGCGCCGCCGTCAGCGGGCGAAGCGGACCTTCTGCGACCAGATACCTCGTGCCATGACGGCGATGCTAGCAACCTCGCGGTGCCCCGACCACACGGTTTGCGCCCACCCCGTCGCCCCGGAGGGCTGGGGTGGGCGGCGACAACCCAGCGGGCCGGGTGCCGTCAGCGGCGAGGGCGGGGCAGCAGGGCGATCAGGGGGATCGCCACGGCCAGGTGCGTCGCGCCGAGGGTCAGCTTGGCGCCGCCGGTGGCCTCGACGCCGAGCAGGGGGAAAAGGGAGACCACCGTCACCACCACAGCGAGGGAGATCCAGACCGGCCGGGCGACCCGTGGGGCGAACCGTTCCAGCAGTGCCAGCGCCGCCCACCCGAGCAGGGCGGCGCCCAGGGCGACCACGAGGATCGCGCCCGCCCCGATGTCGGTGGCGGGTTGACCGGGGTTCTCGACGGTGTAGTCGACTCCGGCCAGCGCGCCGATCGCCCAGATGGCCAGGGCGGCCACCACGGCGGCGGCGACGCCGAGGGCGCGGCGGCGCAGGGTGGAGGTGGTGGGGGTCGTGACGGCGGCAGCGCTCATGACGGCTCCTCGTTCAGGGGAAACGAACGAGTACGACCGTAGCAGATAGTCTTGTTCGGAACTATCTTTCTCGGAACTAACAGCCCGAGCGGCCTCCCGGCGCGTACGGGGAGGTGGCCGCCAGCGGTCCGGTCACCAGGACCACCAGGGCCCGCAGGAACGCCTCCCGGTCCTGCTCGGGCAGGGTCGCGAGCAGGTCGTCCTGAATGCGCTGGACCACCTGCCGTGCCCGGTGCAGGACCTGCTCCCCCGCCGGCGTCACAGCGACCAGCCGGGCCCGCCGATCCGTCGGTGCCGGACGGCGCTCGGCCAGCCCGGCTCGCTCCAACTGGTCGAGCGTGACGACCATCGTGGTCTTGTCCACGCCGCACCGCTCGCCGATCTCCCGCTGGGTCAACTCGCCGGTGTGAGCCTGCGCCAGCACGTAGTGCGCCCGCGGCGAGATACCCAGCTCGGCCAGCCCCGCGGCATGCTCGGTCTGCAACGCGTGACTGGCCCAGGAGAGCAGGAACAGCAGATCGGGTGGGCCGTCGGCGGGCGTGCAGGAGGTCATGCGCCGAGGCTAGCAAGATCCTCCGCGACCAGACGGTTTGCGCCGTGGACGATCAGGCCCGCTGGTAGATGCCGTGCTCGCGGGTGAGCAACCGCTCGTCGACGAGATACCGACGCAGCGTGGCGTGGTCCGACCCGCCCGCCGCGCACCACGTCTTGAGCGCCTCGTCGACGGCCCGCTCCGGATAGCGGGTGCCCGGCTCGAACGACCGCTGCGCGATGTGCGTGAGCAGCACGCGCCGCCGTTTCGGCTGCGCCGGCAGGCCCACCAGGACGTCCCCGCGCAGGAAGGTCCGCAGCACCGGATCGGCGGCCGGGTCGGTGTCGTCGGCCGGGCGGCTGTCGCGGGCAGCCGCCCGCAACGACGCCTCGTCGGCCGCGAGTGCGCCGCCCACGTCGGTGACGAGGCCCGCGTCGGCGAGCCGGCGGACCCCGGTGAGCACGACCCGCGCCGGCAGGTCGGTCCGCTCGGCGACCTGCGTCGCGCTTGTCGCGCCCAGCACGATCGCCGCGAAGATCCGTCGCCGTCCGTCGTCGGCCAGGGCCCCGGCCAGAGCATGCGTAGTCACGCCGGTCACCCTCGCATCAGCGGTACGCGGACCGCCAGGCGTTTTCCGGCGCGCCGGGTTGGCCGCCGGCTGCTCGGCGAGCGACTCGGTCGGCCGTGTCGGCTGACCTACGGCCCGCTCAGTCGGCCGCCGGCTGCTCCGCGACGAGCAGCACACGGCGCAGCAGGTCGGCGAGCTGTCGCCGCTCGGTCGCCGTGAGCGCGCCGAGCAGCCGGTGCTCCTCCGCGCCCTGGATCTCCATGGCCCCGCGCCACGCCGCCTCTCCCTCGTCGGTGAGCTCGACGTCCACCCGCCGGCGGTCGGCTGTCGACGGAATCCGGCGCACGAAGCCCCGCCGCAGCAGGGCGTCCACCCGCGCGGTGATCGAGGCGGGAGCCATCGCGAGATCCGCGGCGAGGTCCGAGGGTGCCGCTCGGCCGCGGCGGCCGGCCAGGGCGTGCAGGGTGTCGTACTCGTGGACCGGCAGGTCGAGTTCGACCAGGACGCGTTCCTTGACCGAGCGCAGGTGCCGGGTCAGCTTGATCATCCTGGTCACCGCCCCCTCGACGTCCGTGTCGAGGTGCGGCACCACCGGCAGCCACCGCTCGATGTGGCTGTCGACGGTGTCGGAAGTCGTGGTCACCGCCCCAGCTTACCTCAGTATCGAAATATTCATTGCCGAAAAGTTCGGCGTCGAAGTACATTGCGAATATGACCCACCCTCTGCGCACCCGTTCGTTCCGGTTGCTGTTCCTGGGCCGGACCGTCTCCGCCGTCGGCGACGCGGTGGTGCCCACCGCGCTGGCCCTGGCCGTGCTGCGGGCCACCGGCTCCACCGGCGCGCTGGCCGTCGTCCTGGCCGCGGCGATGGTGCCCCGGCTGCTGCTACTACCCCTCGGTGGCGTCGTCGCCGACCGGTTCGACGCCCGGCGGGTCGCGCTGCTGGCCGACCTGGTCCGCTGCGCGACCCAACTCGCGGTCGGCATGGAGTTGCTTGGCGGCGATCCGTCACTGGCCACGGTCGTCGTCGCGTCCGCCCTCGGCGGCACCGCGTCGGCGTTCGCGATGCCGACCGCGTCCCCGCTGGTCGCCGGCACCGTCGAACCAGAGGGCCGGCAGCGGGCCAACGCCCTGATGGGGATCACCGCCAACGCCAGCCGTCTCGCCGGCCCGGCGTTGGCCGGCGCGCTGATCTGGGCTGCCGGGCCTGGCTGGGCGTTCATCCTCGACGGCGCGTCGTTCGCGCTGAGCGCCCTCCTGCTCGCGCTGGTGCGGATCCGCCACGTGCCGGTGCCCCACCGGTCCGTGCTCGCCGACCTGCGCCACGGTTTCGCGGAGGTCCGCGCCCGCGACTGGTTCTGGACCAGCCTGCTCGGGCACGGGGTGTGGAACGGCGCCGCCGCCGTGCTGATGACCCTCGGGCCGGCCGTCGCCATCGACCGCCTCGGCGGCGAGACGACCTGGGTGCTGTTGTTGCAGGCCGGCGCGATCGGCATGCTCACCGGCTCCCTGCTGGCCGGGCGGATCCGCCTGCGTCGACCGGTGTTGCTGGCCAACCTCGGGCTGGCCAGCTACGCCGCGCCGCTGCTCCTGCTCGCCATCGCCGCACCCGCCCCGGCCGTGATCGCCACCTACGCGGTGGCGCTGACCGCCCTCGGCTACCTCAACCCGGTCTGGGAGACCGTCGTGCAGCACCACTTTGCGCCGGAGGTGCTGGCCCGCGTCACCTCGTACGACTGGCTGGTGTCGCTGGCCGCCATGCCGCTGGGATACACGTTGGCGCCGCTGGCCGCCGACGCGTTCGGCGCGCCCGTACCACTGGCCGTCGCCGGCCTGCTGGTCGTCGCCTCCTGCGCGGGCACCGCGCTCGTCCCCGGCGTACGCCGACTGACGTGGCCAACGGCCCCGCAACCGCAACCGGCCGAACCCGCCGGTGTGCGCTGACGCCGGTCGGGCCCACGCGAAAGGCCCCCGACAAACGTCGGGAGCCTTTGTGCGGTGTCCTCGGTCAGCCGGCGTCGCGGGTCATGGCGACGAAGCCACGCCACGCCTGCGGGCTGAAGGTCAGCGTGCCGCCGTCGCGATCCTTCGTGTCCCGCACGAGGACCACACCCGGGAGGTTGTCGGCGACCTCGACACAGTCACCGCCGTTGCCGCCGCTCTTCGTGCTCTTACGCCACCGCGCACCGCTCATGTCCATGATGCTGCCGCTTCTCTGAGAAGGTCCAGGGAACGCCCTCGGGGCAGTGCCTCTCCGCGAATACACTCCCACCGTCGTTCGAGCTTAACAAGCTCCGATGCCTGATCGAGGATCTGCGCCTGGGCCGGGCCGTCGACGTGCGCGACGCGCGACCCGTCCGGCATGTCGGCGATGGCGAAAGGTCCATCCAGCCCGGGATAGCTGGGCGCGTCCAACGGGACGATGTGCAGCTGGACGCTGTCCGACTCGGCATGCTCGATCAGCCGGGCGAGTTGCGCCGCCATCAGGGCGCGGTCGTCACCGACGCGCCGCCGCAGCACCGCCTCGTCCAACACGGCGATCAGCAGCGGTCCACTGTCGCGGGTGAGGATCGCCTGCCGAGCAATCCGCGCCTCGGCGAACTCGACTACCGCGTCCGGTGCCAGCACCCCACCCGCCAGGGTCGCCCGCGCGTATGCCTCGGTCTGCAACAGACCGGGCACCCAGGCGAGTTGAAACGACCGCAGCGTCACCGCCTCGCGTTCGATGTCGACCCACCGCCGGAACCACACCGGTTCGCGACGACGGACGACGTCCGGCCAGAGCGCGTCGCTGTCCCGTGCCAGTAACTCCGCCACGGTCGAGCGGTGCCGGCTCTGTGGAATGTGGCCGGGGTTCGCCCATCTCGCGACGGTCTTCGGGTGTACGCCGATGCGACCGGCGAGACTCTCGGCGGTGTGCCCCGCCTCGGCGAGCGCAGCGACAAATGCGTGGTTCATGCCGTCCCTCCCTGGGGGCAAATCAGCCGTCCGAAGGAGATTACACAACGCTGTGTGATTGTCCGACAACCCTGGGCAATGTGGTGTGTGGACGGTGCGATCGGCGGGGCCCCGAACCCGACGGAAGCGCCCGACACGGGGGCCGCCCCGATGGCCGGGCGGCCCTCTCCCACGCCAGCAAGGGGAGAGCGATGCCAGACGAGCAAGCGGAGCCGAGGCAGCCGGAGGGGCGGCGATGACCGACCCACTGCGGGCCGGCGACGTGGTCCGGTTGACCACCGCCGCGAGCGTGCAGTTCAGCAGGCCGATCGTCGTACGGGTCATCCGGGAGCTATCCGACCGGCACACCTACGACGGCTGGCTCTGGCTGGACGCCTACGAGCTGAGCCCGAAGGGCGAGGCGATCGCACGCCGCGAGCTGTACGTGCGGCGCCACGGCGTGCAGGTGCAGTTCCGGGCCCCCCGCCGGGGCAACGAGACCCGCCCGCCCGCGCCGATCCGGCGCACCCGTCCCGTGCGGATGCAGTGATGCCCGAACGCCGCAAGCACCTCCCACTGCGCCCGTCGTGGCGCTGCCCGGTCTGCGGCATCCTGTGGCCGTGCTCGGCCGCGAAGCTGCGCCTGCTCGGCGAGTACCGCGAGGACCGGCCGGGCCTGTTGGCCCACCTGGCGACGGTGCAGGAGGCAGCCGAAGCCGACCTCACCGCGCTCAACCCGGGCGTCGCGCTGCCCGACCTGACCCCGCGTTTCGTCGGCTGGGCCGAGGCCCGCTAGGTGCCACTCGTCGGCAGTCCGTGCGGCGGGCGCGAACCTGGCCCTGCCACTACTAGGAAAAGCGGGACCAAGCCTGAACCCGGGGGATGCGGGAAGAGTGGGTCACCAGGCACGACGAGAGGAATGGGACACATGGCACAGCGCATCGAGACTCCGTTCGGGTTCAGCTCCACCGCCGCCGAGGTGCTCGCTGGCGTGGACCTGAGCGGCCAGCGCGCGATCATCACCGGCGGCGCGGGCGGAATCGGCGTGGAGACCGCCCGCGCCCTCGCCGGCGCGGGTGCGGAGGTCGTGTTGGCGGTCCGCCGCACCAGCGTCGCCGAAACGGCCATCGCGGACATCACGGCGACAACGGGAAACACCGCCATCAGCGCCCGGGAACTCGACCTGGCCGACCAGGGATCGGTGCGCAGGTTCGTCGACGGGTGGGACCAGCCTTTGCACATCCTGGTCAACAACGCCGGGATCATGGCGCTGCCGCACCTCCAGCACACCCCCGAGGGCTGGGAGATGCAGTTCGCCACCAACTACCTGGGCCACTTCGCGCTGACCCTCGGGCTGCACGACGCGTTGGCCGCCGCCGGTGGCGCACGTATCGTCTCGGTCGCCTCCAGCGGGCACCTGTTCTCCCCTGTCATCTTCGACGACCTGCACTTCCGATTCCGCCCGTACGACCCGTTCCTCGCCTACGGGCAGTCCAAGACCGCGGAGGTGCTGCTCGCCGTCGAGGCGACCCGACGCTGGTCCGGCGAGGGCATCTACGCCAACGCGCTGAACCCCGGCGCCATCGCGACCGGCCTGCAGAAGCACACCGGCGGGCTGCGAACGCCCAAGGAACAGCACAAGACCCCGGAGCAGGGCGCCGCTACCACCGCCCTGCTGGCCGGCTCGCCACTTGTCGACGGCGTCGGCGGGCGCTACTTCGAGGACGTCACCGAGGCCCCGGTGGTCGACGAGAGGCCTCCGAACTACGCGGGCGTCGCCCGGTACGCGCTCGATCCGGCCAACGCGCAGCGGCTGTGGGACGTGGCCGTCGGGCTCCTCAGCTGAGAACACCCCGGCGGTCTGCTGCTCGACTGGCGCAGACCGGGGCGCACCGGCCGCTCGCCGGTACGCCCCACCCGAGGGATCGGTGTGTCAGCTCGCGGGCCCCACGTTCATCACGTACTGGCCTTCCATGTTTCCGGGCAGCGAGAAGTTGGCCACGATGAAGGTCTCCCACCACTTCGTGCCCTGGCCGGCGACCCGCCCTACGCCCAGCTTCGTGGTGTTCTTCCAGACCAGTGCGGTGAAGTGCCCGATGGGCTTCGTGGGGTCGATGGGTTCGCCCGTGGCGAAGTCGTAGTTGCTGTGCTCGGCGTACCAGTTGTCTACCGCGGCAGTTCCCGAGCCCGCCGTGGGGCCGGTTGAGGCGCCCGCCCACGACGCGTTCTCACCGGTGTCCGGTCGCAGGCCCTCGTGGGTGAGCTTGGTGCTCTCGGCCATGAAGGACGCCCTCGACTTCGCATACTCCACGAGTTCCGGATCGAGGGTGAGCGGCGACGATCCGTGCCGTGCCCGCAGTTGGTTGACCTTGGTCAGCACCTCCTGCAGGAACTCGTCGTTGGTTCGATCAGAGAATCCAGCTCGCATGATGTGACACCCCTCTTCGGAAGACGAACGGCGGAAGATCTGCCCCCTGGCGGGTGGCTCGGCCCTGGACGGCTCGCACCGGGGCTGGGCGGCCATCGGCAGCCTTCCATTCGCCAACGCGAAAAGGCCGTCACTGAAGGTGACGGAACAATGACAGAGAGGCAAGTCGGGGTCTCGCCGATGAACCCGTGCGGAGACGCTGCGGCGAAACTGGCCGCAACGCTCCAGGTGACCGGGTAGCCGGGCGTGGACGTGGGCGTCAGCGCCACGTTGTGCCAGACCCTGAACGACATCAGTGGCGGGACAGCGAATTTCCTGTTCGCTGCCACAACGGCAATTTCGCACCCCGCCGCGTTCACCTCAAGACTGCGCCCCGCGCCTCGTCGTCACCGTCGAGGCGGCCTCACTCTCCGGTCGGTCCCCCGGCGAGTTCGGCGACCACGTCGAGGTGCCCGAGGTGGCGGGCGTACTCCTGCACCAGGTGGAACAGCACCCGCTCCAGCGACGCCGGGGCCGCGCCTCTCCACCGCGGTCCCGGCGCACCGACCTCCGCCAGGTCGTGCGCCGTCACCACCGCCGTGGTGTGCGCGCCCTGCGCCCGCAACGCCGCCACCAGATCCGCGCGGGTCTCGTCGGGGCCGACGTACCAGCGGTCGTCGCGACGGTCACCCCACGGCTGCGCGACGTCCCGACCCTGGAACCCCCACTCGATCCAGCGCCGCTCGACGTGCCGCAGATGCGTGAGCAACTCCAGCGGGGTCCACCCGGACGGCAGCCGACTGCGCCGCAGCTCCGACTCGGCCAACGCCGACACCCTGGCCACCACGGACTCGCGGAAGTAGTCCAGGTAGCGCAGAAAGACCTCGGTGCGGCTGCCGGCCGGGGCGGTGGGTTCGGGGAAGGCGGTCACGGCGTCATCGGCAGGTCGCGGGCACGCTGGCGCAGACCCGCCCCGCCGTACGGGGCGTGCTGTCGCGCTGGTACTTGCCGGTCAGCCAGCCACCACCCAACGGCGACCACGGCAGGATGCCGATGCCCTCGTTCTCGCAGACCGGCACCGGCTCGAACTCGATGTCGCGGGCCAGCAGGTTGTACTGCGGTTGCAGGGTCACGATCGGGGTGAGGTTGAGGTGCTGGGTGAGCAGGGCGCCGGTGCCGCCCAGAGTGCGATAGCGCATATCGTCCTTTCGGTCCGAGTCCAGAAGCCGATCTTCGCACCCGGCTCGCCCACCTGCACGGGGAGGCCGCCGGAGCCTGCCACGGGCACCCGCGCGGCCGGCTTGCCCGTCATCATGTGCGCATGAGCGAGCCCGCGATCGACACCGATCGGCCGCAGCGTCCAGCCCAGACCGCACCGTCGACGCTGCCACCGGAGCCCGGTGCGCCCACGCGCGGGCCGTGGCTGGTGGCCCTGGCGACGAGTGTGGTCCTGCTGCTGCTCGCCGGCCGTTACGGCTATCACCGCGACGAGTTGTATTTCCTGCTCGCCGGCCGACACCTCGACTGGGGCTACGTCGACCAGGGCCCGCTGGTCCCGGTGCTGGCCCGACTCCTGGACACGATCGCGCCGGGCAACCTGGTGATCCTGCGTACCCCGTCGGCGTTGCTGGCCGGCGGGGCGGTCCTGCTGGTCGCCGCCATCGCCCGCGAGTTGGGCGCCGGTCGGGGCGCCCAGACCTGCGCGGCGGTGCTGGCCGCGCTGTCCGGCATCGTGCTGGCCAGCGGGCACCTGCTCAGCACCACCACCGTCGACCTGCTGGTCTGGCTGGCCGCGGCGTGGTGCGCGGTGCGGTTGTTGCGCTCCGGCGACAGCCGCTGGGCGCTGGGCATCGGGCTGGCGCTCGGCGTGGGCATGCTCAGCAAGGTGCTGCCCGCGCTGCTGGCCGTGGGCCTGATCGCCGGCGTGCTCATCGCCGGGCCCCGTCGGTTGCTGCGCGACAGGTGGGTGCTCACCGCCGCCGGGATCGCCGTGCTGCTGGCCGCACCCAATCTGATCTGGCAGGCGGCGCACGGCTTCCCGCAGCTCGGCGTGGCGGCCTCCATCTCCGACGGTGACAGCTCCTACAGTGGCCGTCTCGACGCGTTCACCCTCCAGTTCGTCATCATCAGCCCGTACGCCGTACCGATCTGGATCGCCGGCTTCGTCGCGCTGCTGCGCCGCCCGGCGTGGCGGGCCTACCGGGCGGTGGGTTGGGCCTGGTTGGTCGTGTTCGGCATCGTGTTGATCGCCGGTGGCAAGGGTTACTACGACGCGCCGCTGCTGCTGGTGCTCACCGCCGCCGGTGCGGTGGTGACGGTCGCGTGGGCGTCGCGCGGGTCGGTCCGGCTGCGTCGGGGGCTGCTCGCGCTCGGCGTGGTGCCGTTGCTGCTGCCCAACATCGTGCTGCTGCTGCCGGTGCTGCCGGCCGAGCGGTTGCCCGGGTTCGTGGTCGACGTCAACTACGACGCCGGTGAGACGATCGGCTGGCCGGCGTTCGCCGACTCGGTGGCCGCCGTCCATCGTGGGCTGGCGCCCGAGGAGCGCTCCCGGGCGGTCATCCTGACCGACAACTACGGCGAGGCCGGCGCCCTGGCCCGCTACGGTCCGACCCGTGAGCTGCCCCGGGCCTACTCGGGGCACAACAGCATGGCCGACTTCGGTCAGCCGCCAGCCAGCGCGGACGTGGTCATCGCGGTCGGCTGGGAGCGTGCCGACCCGCTGACCGCCTGGTTCGACGAGTGCACGCTCGCCGGGCGGGTGGACCAGCGGGTCGGGGTGGAAAACGACGAGAACGACGGCCCGATCCACGTGTGCCGAGGGCTGCGGCGTCCGTGGGCGCAGATCTGGGACAGCGAGGTACGCCACACGGGCTGAGCGTGGTCAGCCCGTGCCGCTTGTCAACCAGGCCTGGATGCCGGCCAGGGCCTCGGGGCCGGAGGTGGCGTCGACGTCGCCGGCGAGGTCGGCGATCGTGACGGCGGCGAGTGCCTGGCGCCACGCCTCCTCGGCTGCCCACATGGCGCGGGCGACCGGGCACGGCGTGGTGCAGGCGTCGGCCGGCGTCGCGAACGGGCCGCGCTGGCGGATCTCGGTACAGACGAAGGTCGGGCCGGGGCCGTCGATGGCCTGGACCACGTCGAGCAGGGTGATGCTCTGCGGTGCGCGGGTCAGCACGTAGCCGCCCGACTTGCCCTGCACGGAGTGGATCAGGCCGGCGCGGGCCAGGGCCTGGAGCTGCTTGGCGAGGTAACTGCCGGAGACGTCGTGCAGTTCCGCCAGCTTGGCCGCCGAAACGGGCGTGTGGCTGGCCGTCAGCACCACGCAGCAGTGCAGGGCCCACTCGACCCCGCCGGACATCTTCATGTTGTCACCCTAGTCACCCCGCTACTCGGACTGATTGTGTCCGAGTATAGTTCTCGGACAAGAGAGGTCCGAGTATTGGCTGAAACCTCAGCGGTCGGACCTCACAGTCACGGGAAGGTGCATGGTTATGAAGATCGCCGTACTGGGCGGGACCGGCCTCATCGGGTCACAGGTCGTCAAGATCTTGCAGGCGGCGGGGCACGACGCGGTGCCCCTCTCGCTCTCCACCGGGGTGGACCTGCTCACCGGGCAGGGCCTGGCCGACGCACTCACCGGTGCCGAGGTCGTCGTCAACCTGACCAACTCGCCGACCTTCGACGACGCCTCCCCCGCCTTCTTCCAGACGACCATGGACAACCTCCTGGACGCAGCCGCCCGCGCGGGTGTCGGTCACGCGGTGGTGCTCTCCATCGTCGGCGTCGACCAGGTGCCCGACCTGGCCTACTACCGCGCCAAGGTCCTCCAGGAGGACATCCTCAAGGCCGGTCCCGTCCCGTACTCGATCGTCCGCGCCACCCAGTTCTTCGAGTTCGTCGAGGCGATCCTGTCCTGGACGGCCGACGACACCACCGTCCGGCTGCCCCGCACCCCCGTACAGCCGATGGCCGCCGCCGACGTGGCGCAGGCCGTCGCCGAGGTCAGCATGGGCGCACCCCTGCGCGGTGTCCGCAACGTCGCCGGACCCGACGTCTTCACCCTCGACGAGCTGGGACGGATCACGCTTGCCGCACGCGGTGACCAGCGCACCGTCACCACCGACGACAGCGCCGGCATGTTCGCCGCCGCACCCGGTGCGGCCCTCATCGCCGCCGACGACGCCGTCATCGCACCCACCGCCTACCGGGAATGGCTCGCACGCTGACCCCGGCTCCGGACCGAACGGCGGGTGATAGCGCCCCGAGACGATCGTCGACTCGGGGCGCCCACCCCGCCGGCACCGCCGCGTCCACCGTCGGCTAATCGCTTGCGTTCTTGGCCGATGTTGGTTTCTGTTCCGGAATGGAGCTGTCTACAGTGCCGATGTCGTGAGCCGGCGGTGGCCGCTCACCGGGCGGGCCGAGGAACTGCGGTACATCGAGGCCGTCAGCCGACGCTCCTCCGGGCCGCGGGGCGTGGTGCTCGCCGGGGCAGCCGGGGTCGGCAAGACGCGGCTCGCGCGGGAGGCGCTCGACATCCTCGCCACCCGCGGCGTGAGCCCCCGCTGGGTCACCGGCACCGCCTCGGCCCAGAGCCTGCCCCTCGGTGCGTTCGCCGGCGTGCTCGGCGACATCGAGCCAGGCCCGACCCGTCTGGTCAGCGCGACAATCACCGCGCTGCTCACCGGCGCACAGGCGGGCGTGGTGGTCGTGGTCGACGACGCACACCTGCTCGACGAGTTGTCCGCGCTTGTCGTGCACGAGCTGGTGATGAGTGCGGCCGCGCCGGTCGTGTTGACCCTGCGCAGCGGCGAGCCGGCGCCGGATGCCGTCACGAGACTCTGGAAGGACGGGCACCTGGAGCGGCTGGAGGTGCAGCCACTCTCCGCGGCCGAGACCACCGGGCTGCTGGAGTCCGTGATCGGCGGGCCGGTGGACAGCGACGCTGTCCGGCGGCTGTGGGCGCTGGCCCGTGGCAACACATTGTTCCTGCGTCAACTCGTCGACGACGAGTTGACGGCCGGGCACCTGGCGGCGACGAACGGCGTGTGGCGCTGGTCGGGGCGGCCGGCGATGTCGGCGGGCCTGACCGACCTGATCCAGGCTCGGATGGGCGCCCTGCCGGAGGGGCTCGTCGACGTCGTCGACGTGCTGGCGCTGAGCGAGCCGCTCGGGGTGCCGGTGCTGGCCGCGCTGACCGACTCGGGTCAGGTCGAGAAGGCGGAGATCCGCGGGCTCGTCGAGCTGCGCCCGGACGGGCGGCGCTGGCAGGCCCGGCTCGCGCACCCGCTGTACGGGGAGGTCCGTCGCGCCGGGATCGGCCAACTGCGAGCCCGGCGGATGCGGGGCGAGATCGCCACGGCACTGGCCGGCACCGGCGGGCGCCGGGCCGATGACACGCTGCGCCGAGCCATGCTGACGGTGGAGTCGGACCTGCCGCCGGACCCCCGTCTGCTCACCCTGGCCGCCCGCGACGCGATCCGGCTGCTGGACATCGCCGCCGCCGAGCGGCTTGCCCGGGCCGCGACCGACTCGGGCGGTGGGACCGAGGCGCGGCAGACCCTGGCGCTGGCCCTGTCGTGGCTCAACCGCGGCGCCGATGCCGAGGTCGAGTTCGCGGCGCTGGCCGAGCGGGCCGGCAGCGTCGAGGAACAGCTCACGATCGCAGTGCCTCGGGTGGCGAACCTGTTCTGGCCCGGGCGTAGCCCAGGGCGGGCCGAGGCGGTGCTGGCCGGGGTCGCGACCGAGACGAACCGGACCAGTCTGCACGTGGTCGCCGTCGCCCAGGCTGTGATCGACGTCTTCCTCGGCCGACCGGCCGAGCCCGGCGTGACGGCCTCGGTGGCGGCGCTTGCCGTACCCGACCTGCCCGACGTCGGCATCCTGCTCGCCTCGTACGGCGTCACCGTCGGCCTCGGGGTGCTCGGCCGGGCCAACGAGATCGGCCCGATCTCGGCTCGGGCATACGCTGCCGCCCCGCACTCCGTCGGCACCGCGGTCGGCGCATTCGGGCTGTGCGACATCCACCTGTCGGCGCTGCACCTCGCCGGTTACCTGGGTGAGATGGACGGCCTCGCCCAGCTGCACTACCGGCGGGCGGCGGACATGCCGGGCCACTCCCGACTGCGCGGCGTCGCGCTGCTCGGCCACGCCGCGCGCTACCAGGGCCGCCTACGGACGGCGATCCGGGACCTGCGCGAGGCGTGGGCCGGGTTCGCGAACGTCGACACCGAGGGGTACGGCTTCCGCACCCTGCTCAGCCTGACCCACGCCCTCGCCATGTCGGGGGACGCGCCGGCGGCCCGGCAGGCGCTCGGGTGGCTGGAGGAGCAGCGGCATCCGAGCTTCGCGTTCTGCGACCCCGAGGTTCTGCTGGCCCACGCGTGGGTGTCGGCCGCGGAGGGTTCGCTCACCGAAGCGGTCCGGCTGGCCCGGGACAGCGCGGCGCTTGCCGCGACCCGGGGGCATCCCGGCTACGAGGTGCTGGCGCTGCATTCGGCGGTGCGGTTCGGCGACCGGACGGTGGCCGCCCGGCTGGCCGAGCTGGCGACCGTGGTCGACGGCCCACGGGCGCCGGCCGCGGCCCAGCACGCCGCCGCGCTGGCCGCGGACGACGGCGACGCCCTGCGCACGGCATCCGTGCGTCTGGAGGAGATGGGTGACCGGCCAGCCGCCGCCGACGCGACGAGCCACGCCGCCGCCGCGTACCGACGCCGGCACCAGGACGTCACCGCCGATACCGCCGCCGCCCGAGCCCACCGGCTGGCCGAGGAGTCCGAGGGTGCCCGCACGCCGGGCCTGACCCTCGCCCGCCCGCTGCCGCTCACCGACCGGGAGCGCGAGATCGTCACGCTCGCGGCCGAGGGCCTGTCCAATCGGGCGATCGCCGACCGGCTCGTCGTCTCGGTGCGCACCATCGAGGGGCACCTCTACCGGGCAAGCGCCAAGCTCGGCACCAGCAACCGCGCCGAGTTCGCAGACCGGCTGCGGGGCGCCTGAGCGTTACGGCCCGGTGGGTGTCCGGCCGAGAATCCCCGCAAGCTTCGCCTCGGCCACCGCCAGCAGCGGGCCGAGCGCCTCCGGCTCCACGCCGAGCCGCTGCGCGATCACGTCGTCGGGCTCGCCCGCGTCGTGCAGCCGCAGCCCGAGCTCGTATGCCGCAGGCAGCTGCCGCAGGGCCTCCGCCCGTCGATCCGCAAAGTCCATACCGCCCATGTTCGTCCCGCCGGCCGTCATCCGCACGAGTAGCACTCCACCCGGACGCGCGGCGATTCGAGTACGCCGCTACTCGTGACTCCCGGCGGTGCCCGGCTCGATGCTGACAGTCATGGTGGACGACTGGCATCGCTACTTCGCCGATGTGGTAGTCAGCGGGGACAGCAACGAGATCGACGTCGCGGCCCGCGCCGCGATCGCCGCCCGGGCGAGCGGCGCGAGCGAGGCGCAGGCGAAGGCGGCCGGCCGGGCCGCGGCGAAGGATTACCGTGCGGGCGGCACCACGCCGCGGGCCACCCGCACGGAGGCGCGAGCACAGGCGTGGACCGGCGCACCGGCCCAGACGAACACGAGGACGCGGACGGCGGCCCGCGACGACTGGCCCGCGCTGTTCGCGCCACGGCTGTTCCAGCCGCCGCAGCGTTGGGGCTGGCAGGCCGCGGACCTGGTCGAGGCCGTACCGTCGGCGCCGCTGGCGACCCTCGGACCCAAGCCGGTGTGGGTCGACCCGCCGCACCCCGACGCGAGTGCGCTCTACGGGCGGCGGGCCGGGGCGATGCGCAAGGTCGTGGTGCGCTCGACCCTCGCGGTCCTGATGTTCCTCGCGTTCGGTGTCTACCAGGTGACGATCGAGAGCACCGTGTCGGGCTACGGCGGCGGCGACGCGATGAAGGTGTACGGCTATGCGCTGCCCGCGGCCGGTCTCCTGCTCGCGCTGTGGGTGCTGGGCGCGCTCTCCGAGGTCCGGCGCACGAACGCGGACCTCGACCGGTTCAAGCAGCCCTACGTGGCTCTGCGTAAGGCCGAGAGGCAACGGCACGACCAGGCGCTGCGGGAGTGGACGGACGCCAAGCGGCGCCACGACGACGCGGCCAAGGCGTCCCGGCAGGCGCGGGAACGGCACAGGAGCGGACCGCAGTGGTACCCGGTGCGCCCCGTGTCGGAACCGGCGAGGGTCGATGTGATCGGCGGCGACCCGGCCCGGTACGGCTGGGCCTGCCTGCTCGTCCTGCTCGGCACGTCGCTGCTGTCCGCCGGGCATCGGTTGGCGGTGCTCGACCTGACCGGGCAGGAGGTGGGCGGCGAGTTGGTCCGGCTGGCGGCCGCCCGCGGGTTGGACACCCGCTGGGCCGTCCTGGACGGTGCGACCGACTTCGACCTGTTCACCGGCCTCAGCACCGACGAGATCGCCGACAGCCTGGCGTACGTCCTCACCGACCGCCCGGACGCGGCCGGCCGCTCCGGCGGCGGCGAGCAACTGCATGAGCGGGTGCTGGCCGTCGAGGTGCTGCGCACGGTGCTCGCGAGCCTGGACCGGCCGGTGACGCTCGCCCGGTTGGCCGCCGGGCTGCGCGTGCTGCGCCGTGGCGCGGAAACCGAGCTGCTGACACCGACGGAGCTTGAGCGACTGGTGGCCAGCATCGGTGACATCGACCAGAACGACTGGACCGGACGGCAGTTGCGGCTGTGGGCCGCGCACCTCGACCTGCTGCACGACGTCGCGCCGAGCGGTGCCCGTCCACTGTGGGCCCGGCACGACGTGTCGGTGCTTGCCACGCCCGGCGGCAAGGACGACCGCAAGGAGCTCATCGATCGGCTGCTGCTCCAGCTGGTACGCCACGCCATCGCGGACAACACCCTGCACGGCCGCCAGCTCGTGGTGATCGGCGCCGACCGGCTCGGCGGCTCCGCCGTGCGGGCGCTGTCCGAGCAGGCCCGGGTGGCGGGCGTACGGCTGGTGCTCTTCCTCGATCAGCCCCAGGACGACCTGGAGAAGATCGTGGGCACCGGCGGCGCGGTGTGCATCATGAAGATGTACAACCACAAGGACGCGAACATCGCCGCCGAGTTCATCGGCAAGGGCTACAAGTTCGTCGTCAACCAGCTCAGCCACTCCGAGGGCCGGACGTTCAGCGACGGCGGCGGCGACAGTTTCTCCGCCACCACGAACGCCGGCACCAACTCGTCCAAGTCCTTCCTGAAGTCCTCAAGCGGGCTCTCCGACTCCCGCGGGCACACCTGGGCCGGCAACCGCTCCTGGTCGACGGCGGAGAACCTCGGCTCCTCGACCACCACCGCCCGGGTGTACGAGTTCATCACCGAGCCACAGGCGATCCTCGGCATGGACACCACCGAGTTCATCCTCGTCGACAGCTCCACCGGCGGCCGGCAGGTCGTCATGGCCAACTGCTACCCGCCGATCTGCTTGTCGGACCGCGTCTCGGGCACGGTGGCGCCGCCCCGGGTCACCCCGTGACCGGCCCGACGCCGTGGTCGGGTATCGAGTTCCGCCAGGTCACCGAGGTCCCCGCCGCCGAGCGCCGCGAGCAACCACCGCAGGACGGTCAGCGGCCGGTGGCACCGGACGACGCGGACGGCGCGGTGCTGGCCGCACTCGGCGGCGCCCACTCGACACTGCTCGCGGCCGGCGGTCCGGCTCCGGCACTGCTGGCGGCGTGGGCCCGTGACGAGACCGGCCAGGTGCGCTTCCTGCTCGGCGGCCGGCCTCGCCTGCCGCTTGTCGTGGAGCCCGCCGAGCCGGGCGGACGGCCCCCGGAACTGCTGTTCCCGCCCGGCGCACGCGCGTTCCCGCTGCCCGCCGGCACCGAGTCCGTGCTGCTGGACTTCCCGCACTGGGAGCTGTCCGCCGGGCGGCCGGACGCGCTGTGGGCACCCGCGTCGTCGAAGTCGGTGCCCGGCCAACGCCGCCGCGGGTCGTTCCAGCAGCACGTGGCGCACCTGCGCGAGCCGTTCGCCTGGGTGGTGATTGCCGAGCCGCTGCGCCCAGCGGAGGTTCAGCCCCACCTGGACCGGCTGGTGAGCGAGATCCTGCCGCTGTCGCGCGGCGAGGTCGGCGAGGCGAAGCGGGTCGAGCTGGAACGCAAGCAGGCCCGGCACCGCGAGCTGTCCCGCTCCCAGAACGGCCACGTCTGGCGGATCCGGGTGCTGGTCGGAGCGGGGACCCGGGCGACGGCGCAGCGTACGGCGGGCGTGCTGTGTGCGGCCGCGGACCTGGCCGACCAGCCGTACACGATGTCCCCGGCCGGCCCGGCCGAGCACCCGGGCGACGGGCGCGCCGCGTTCGTGGCGAGCACCGACCTGTTGGTCGCGTTGACCCGACCGCCACGGCGCGAGGTCAGCGGAATCCGGGTGACCGAGCCGCACCGGTTCGACGTGACGCCGGAGCGGCCGCCGACCGGCCCCGCCGCGGGTTCACTGCTGCTGGGCCACGTGCTCGACACGGCGTACGCGCGGGTCGGCGGCCTTGAGGTCAGCACCGAGTCGCTGAACCGGCACACCTTCGTCTGCGGCGCGACCGGCAGCGGCAAATCCTGGACCGTCCGACACCTGCTCACCGAGGTGACCCGGCTGGGACTGCCGTGGCTCGTGATCGAGCCGGCCAAGGCCGAGTACCGGCGCATGGCGAGCCGGCTGCGCTCCCTGGGCGGCGACCACGATGTCGTGGTGATCCGCCCCGGTGACCCCGCGGTGCCGCCGGCCGGGTTCAACCCGCTCGTGCCGGCGGCCGTCCACACCGCCGCGGGCACACCACGCCGCTTCCCGTTGCAGACCCACCTGGACCTCATGCGCGCCCTGTTCCTCACGGCGTTCGAACCGCACGAGCCCTTCCCCCAGATCCTCTCCGCCGCGCTGACTCGCTCCTACGCGGATCTCGGCTGGGACCTCGTGGTCGGCACGCCCACCCGTGACGGCGCGCGGCCACGTTATCCCACACTCGCCGACCTGCAGCGGGTCGCGACGGAGGTCGTCGCGGGCCTCGGCTACGGCAGGGAGATGGCGGCCGACGTGCACGGCTTCATCACCACCCGGCTGTCGAGCCTGCGCCTGGGCACCACCGGCCGCTTCTTCCAGGGCGGTCATCCGCTGGACTTCGAGCGGCTGTTGCGCAGCCGGGTCGTGTTCGAGATCGAGGACGTCGGCGACGACGCGGACAAGGCATTCCTCATGGGCGCGCTGCTCATCCAGCTCACCGAGCACCTTCGGCTGCTGCGCGGCGACAACACGGCCAACGAGTTGCAGCACCTCACGGTCATCGAGGAGGCGCACCGCCTGCTGCGCCGGCCCGAGGGCGACAAGGCGGGCGTGGCGGCCAAGGGCGTGGAGATGTTCGCGGCGCTGCTCGCCGAGGTCCGCGCGTACGGCGAGGCGCTGGTCGTGGTCGAGCAGATCCCGAGCAAACTCATTCCGGACGTCATCAAGAACACCGCGGTGAAGGTCGTGCACCGCCTGCCGGCCGAGGACGACCGCCGCAGCGTCGGCGCGACGATGAATCTCGACCGGGACCAGACGCGGTCGGTGGTGTCGCTCAACAGCGGTGAGAGCGCGGTGTTCACCGACGGCATGGACCGCCCGGTGCTGGTGGCGATCCCCGACGGCCGTGCCGCCGAATCGGCGCGCGGCGCGGTCGCGCCGGTGGACGGTCTGATCGGCCGCCGCGGTGTCACCTGCGGGCGGCACTGTGTGAACCGGGCGTGCACGCTCGGCGAGATGGCCGCCGCCCGGCGACTGCTCGCGCAGTGGCCGGTGCTCACACTGCTCACCGAGTTGACCGTGTTCGCGCATCTGGCGAACCAGCTCAACCCGACGCTGACCCCGGGTGAGCGCCGCCTCCTCGCCGACCTCGACCCTCGACTGCTCGACTGCGCGCTCGCCCACGCCGTCGACGACGCGGTCGCCGTACGGTCCGGGCAGCTCCAGCCGGACACCGCCGCCGATGACCTGGCCCACCACTGCGTCTCGGTGCTGCGCGACTCGGTGGCCCACGACGGCCCCAACCACTGCCCCGACGACGACTGGGGCTTCATCGGGATGCCCTACCGCTGGGCGCCCGTCAAGCAGGAGCTGGACTGGTCGAAGGCCGGGGAGGACCGCCACCCGGACTCGGCGGTCTGGGAGCACCGCTTCGGGCGCTCGATTCCCGGCGACCACTGCTACCACCAGTTGCAGGCCGTGGCGGCCTGGGTCGCGCAGGACGACCGGGAGCAGAGGACCCGTGACGCGGTGACGTTCGGGACGCTGCGCCCGTCGGCGATCGAGGCGGTCATCGGGGGCATCGTCGCCGACGGTGAGACCTGGGACGACCGCGCCGCCGCGGCGCTGGGCCGGTTCACCGACGCCGACTGGACGCTGCTGCATCTCGTGCCCCGGGACCGCCAGCCAGAGGAGGAATGATCGATGCCGACCGACACTCCGCGACCGCCGGACGTCCCGCAGCCGCCGCCCGCGCAGCAGCGGCCCGACCCGGCCGGACAGGCCCGCTGGCGCGACAGCAACGAGGCCACCATGATCCGACGCCCGGAGAAGGCACCGGACACCCACCAGGGCCGCCCCGACGCGGGCCGCCCCGACGCGGGCCGAGCCGACGCGGGCCGAGCCGACGCGGGCCGAGCCGACGCGGGCCGAGCCGACGCGGGCCGAGCCGACGCGGGCCGAGCCGACGCGGGCCGAGCCGACGCG
>NZ_JBICUF010000017.1:0-45049 GCF_043198035.1 Micromonospora sp. NPDC048898 | reverse complement strand
CGCGGGCCGAGCCGGCCCAACCAGGCTGGACGCGGCCAGTCCGCGGCAACCCGGGCTGGTCGGCGCCGACCGGCAGGGCGTCCCACCCAACGCCGACCTCAGGACCTGGCGCGACGCCACGCACGTCGTGCACGAGACCAGGGATGTCAACCAGTTCCGTGTCGACGGACGCGTCGACCTACAGCGTTTACAGAGCGTCTTCACGCAGGAGGTGAAGCAGCTCGCGGCCGAGCGCAAGGCAACCGGCAGCCATGGCGCGGTGCTCCTGGACGTGCGGCTGAAGAACGTCGGGACCGGCAAGGGCAGCGAGGCGCAGAGCATCGAGAAGACCCTCAAATCAGTCGGTGCGAAGGAGGGAATCCTCGTCCGCGTCTCCGTGGTGACAAACCGTCAACTGACGACGACCGACGGCAAGCTGATCGCACCGGTGCATCCCAGAGGGCCCGAACCGCCGCGACCGCCCGACACGACCCAGGCCGGACCCGTCCCGAAACCGGAGGTTCGCAAGGCCGACCAGCCGCGGCAGCAGCCAACTCGAACGGCACCGGTGCACGTCCCGCCGCCCCCGGTGCACATCCCCCAGCCGCCTCACCAGCCACCGTTTGACCCCCACCGCCGTTAGGAAGGCCCATGTCGCCGACCGATCGCCCGCGACCGCCGGAGGTGCCGCCCAGGGTTGACCCGCCGCCGGCGCGGGTGTCGCAGGACTCCTGGCAGCTCAAGCACGAGGCGACGATGACTCCGCGCCCAGGCCGACCCGCCGACGCCGCCCCGACCACACCGATCCCGACCACACCGATCCCGACCACACCGATCCCGACCACACCGATCCCGACCGCGCCCATTCCGGCCGCGCCCATTCCGACCGACCTGACCAGGGCCGGCCGGGAGATCCGTGGCTGGGTGGCCGTCGAGCGCAAGCCAGCCACCGAGGCCGAGCGGCTCATCCCCGCGAACCCCGCCGACCATGAGCACAACGTCCGTGTGTCCTACACGGTCAACTGGGCGCTGGAGAAGGCGGGCGCGGTGCCCGGCCGGGACTACCCGCCGGCCCGGTGGGAGGCCCTGGCCGAGAAAGCGCTGTGGACGGTCACCGCCCTGCGGCAGTCGGACGCGAAGATCGGATCCTCCGAGAGCCTCATTCTCCGAGACGCGCAACGCTACCTGTACGGCACTCTCGGCGACGCCTGGCTGGAACGGCACGTGATCCGGAAGTACCACGTACCGCGCGAGGTCGGGCCCGTGATACCGGGAAAGGCCATCGACCGCGGCTACGAGTACGTCGTCAAGCCGGCCGACATCGCGTACAACTCGCTGACCGAAGAACTCACCGGCCGCAACCCCGGAGTCGGCCGCGGCAAGCCCGGGTTTCCGCACAGCCGGCCCGGCGGCGAGGCATGGTACGACCGCGGCCAGGCCCGCCGGGCCCAGTCGGACCTAGCCGGCGGCCCGGCGCCCGCGCCGTTCGTCCGCACGGTCCCCGAACCGGCCCGTGCATCCGCCGACACAGCGGCGGAGCTGGCCGCGCCGCCCGGACATGTCGACCTCGGTCACGGTGAGTCGGTGAACCTCGAAACCGGTCGCTACACGCCCGGCTTCGGGCCCAGGTACTGACACCGGGATTGAGAAAATCGGTTCAGGGTGGCCCCAATCTGGATAGTCAACCTCATCGACCATAGGGGGCCAACCGATCAGTGCCGCAGCAGGCCGGTCGTGTGGATCGGCTCCAGGTGCCCGGTGGGCGGCGCGCTGCGGTGCAGCTCCAGACCGACGTCGACGACGACGGAACGCTCCACCGTCACGACCTGCGCCAGCGGAACCCACTGCGCCAGGTCGGTCGAACCACCCGTCTCGGGCCGAAGCTCACCGCCGACGATCGCGGCCCGGTAGAAGACCGCCACCATGTGCAGGTCGACAACGCCCGGGTCGTCGTAGGACTGCACCTGCCTGGTCCGCGAGTTCACGCCGAGCAGCTGCTCGACCCGCGCCTCGTACCCCGTCTCCTCGGCGACCTCGCGCACGACGGCGTCGAACGGATCCTCGGTGTGCTCGACCCCTCCGCCCGGCAGCGTCCAGTGCCGCCGAGCCCCGTCGGGCGACACCCAACGGGCGAGCAGCAGACGATCGTCGCGCAGACACACCGCGTACGCGGCGACCCGGAGCCGTTGTGTGGTCACGGTGACCAGGGTAGGTGTCGACCTGCCGACCGGCCTGCTCGCCGCCGCCCGGGCAGGACTACCCTCGCCGGTATGCCGGACTCCCGCCTGCTGCGCATCGGTACCCGCAACTCCCCGATGGCGCTCGCCCAGGTCGAACGGGTCCGCGCGATGCTCGCCGACCAGCACCCCGACATCTCCGTCGAGGTGCTGTCGATGTCCACAAGCGGGGACCGCTGGCACGGCGACCTGGCCGCGCTGGGCGGCAAGGGCGCGTTCACCAAGGAGGTGGACGCCGCGCTGCTCGCCGGGCACGTCGACCTGGTCGTGCACTGCGTCAAGGACGTCCCCGGAGACCGGCCGGCACCAGCCGGGACGGTGATGGCCGCCTACCTGGCCCGCGACGACGTCCGGGACTGCCTGGTGCACCCGTCCGGCCTGCCGATCGAGCACCTGCCCGCCGGCACCCGGATCGGCACCTCCGCGGTACGACGGGTCGCCCAGTTGGCCCTGCACTGGCCGCACCTGACGCCGGTGCCCATCCGCGGCAACGCGAACAGCCGACTGGCCAAACTCGACGCCGGCGACACCTACGACGCGCTGCTGCTCGCCGTCTCCGGGCTGCGACGGATCGGCCAGGCCGCTCGGATCACCCACCCGATCGACGTCGACACGATGGTCCCCGCCGTCGGCTCCGGCACCCTCGTCCTGCAGTGCCGCGACGACGACACCCGGACCCGTGACCTGGCCGCCAGCCTCGGCGACCCACGGGCACAGCAGGAGACCGTGGCCGAACGGACCATGCTGCACATCCTGCAGGGCAACTGCCACTCCCCCATCGCCGCGCTCGCCCGCACCGAACCGGACGGCCGCCTCGGCCTGCGGGCACGGGTGATCAGCCTGGACGGCAAGACGGTGCTCGACGTGCACGAGTGGGCGGCGGACCCGATCACCCTCGGCACCTCCGTCGCCGCGGCCCTGCTCCGGCAGGGCGCCCGTGACCTCCTCGCACTGCCCGCCCACGGGTCGGCCGACGTCGCGGGCCCGTTCGGCGCCGCTGCCGGACGGAACGTGTCGGGGCGCTGACCTAGCCTTGCTGTCGCAGCTGACGGGTCTGTCCCGACATTTCACGGAGGAGACCCTGCGCGCGTACCTCATCGGTCGTTCGGTGCGGCGAGACGACGGCTGTCTGATCGTGCGCGGCTACGGCAGCCAGCGGGGCGTGCACCAGAAGGTGGCCGGGAGGGCGTGGGCGCACATCACGGCCTACGTCGTCTTCGTGGGCGGTTACGACCCCGAGCTGGACGTGCGCCACCTCTGTGGCACGCCGGACTGCATCGAACCCACCCATCTGCGCCAGGTGACCCACGCCGAGACCTGCCGAGACCGCGCCCAGCAGCCGCTCTGCCGCAACGGGCACGAGCGGGAGATCGATCCCACGAGCGGTCGATACCGCAAGGTGTGCCGAGTGTGTAACAGCGAGGCCCAGAAGAGGTGGCGCGCGCGCCAGTCCGCGGAGGTCGCCGCCGCACGGGCTGCCCACGGGCGATAGGGGGCGGACCGCGTACCGCGCCGTGTCCGAGCTGGTCCATCCCGCCGCGCCATGCCGGCGGAGCGTCGGCGATGCTGTGGGCGTGGAGTACGTGTCCAGAGTGCCGCGACCACCGCTGGACGGGCTGATCGACGACCTCTACTACCTGCAGGGTGCGCCGCCGTACGCCCGGCTGACGCTGCCGCCGCCGTCGGCGTTGCTCATCGTCAACCTCGGGGCGCCGTTCCGCATTCGGGGCGGCGCCGACGTCGAGACGGGCGACTACGCCGACGGCTGTGTGGTCACCATGCCCACCCGCGCGTGGGAGTTCGGCTACCCACCCTGGACCCGGTCCGTCGGCGTGCACTTCAAGCCGTGGGGGTTGGCACCGTTCCTGCCGATGCCGGCGGCCGAGCTGTGTGACCGACCGGTGACGGTGGAGCAGGTCTGGGGCCGACCCGCCATCGCTGAGTTGCGGGACCGACTGGCCGCGGCGGCCGGGCCGGGCGAGATGTTGACGCTGCTTGAGGACGAGTTGCTGCGACGGCTGTGCGAGACCACCGGTCTGGGGCTGGTCCGCCACACGAGCAGCGTCATCGCGGCGACCAGCGGGGCGGTGGCGATCGGCGACGTGCGGGCGGCAGTCGGTGTCAGCAGCACCCACCTGGCGCAGCGGTTCAAGGAACTCATCGGCGTCACACCGAAGCGGTTGGCCCGCACCTACCGCTTCGCCGCCACCGTGCTCTCGATCGACCCTGCCGGCCCGATCGACTGGGGCGACCTCGCCGGTGGTGCCGGCTACTTCGACCAGGCCCACTTCGGCCACGAGTTCCGGGCGTTCACCGGGCTCACGCCGACCCGCTACGTCGAAGTCCGGCGGCGGTTCCTGCGCGAACATCCCGGCCACGTGCTGGACAACTGGCCGCTGCCGACCGATTGATTTCCTACAAGAACGCCAGCTCACGCCACGCTAACGTGAGGGCTCCCAGAGCAGAGGAGAGCCCCGTGGGCAAGGTGGTCATGTACGGCTCGGTGTCGGTGGACGGCTTCATCGCCGACGCCAAAGACCAGCCCGGGCCGCTGTTCGACTGGTTGTCCAGCGGTGACGTCCCGTTGGACGAGAGCGGCGCGTTGACGGTGTCGCAGACGTCCTACGACTACACCCGGCCGTACTGGGACCAGATCGGAGTCACGATCGCCGGCCGCCACGTCTTCGACATGACCGACGGTTGGGACGGGAAGCCACCGAGCGGGATCGACCACGTGGTCGTCGTGACGCACCGGCCGCAGCCCGAGGGCTGGGATCCCGAGGCGCCGTTTCACTTCGTGGACGGCGTCGAGGCAGCCGTGGCCACGGCGCGGGAGCTGGCGGGTGACCGCATCGTCGAGGTCGCCGCTGGCGACGTCGGTGGCCAGGTGCTCGCCGCGGGCCTGGTCGACGAGGTGCGCATGGACGTCGTACCCGTCGTGTTCGGGTCCGGCAAGCGCTACTTCGGGTCGGTCGACGCGCAGCACCTGTTGGTGGATCCGGACGTGGTGATCCAGGGCAACCGGGTGCTTCACCTGCGCTATCCGGTGCGGACGGCCGCCAGCGGATGATCCAGCGATTGTCGCTCGGGTTGACGACCTGGGATGCTGGTCCGCACGGGCAGCATGATCGCCGTCAGGTGGTGGCCTTCAGGAGAGCGGATTCGATGAAGTTTCTTCTCACGTCGTCGGGCATCTGCAACCCGAGCATCTCCAACGCGCTCGTCGACCTGCTGGGCAAGCCGATCGCCGAGGCCACGGCCCTGTTCGTCCCCACCGGTGTCTACCCCTTCCCCGGCGGAGCCGAGCGGGCGTGGACGGCGATCCACGGCCGGGCTTCGATCCCGCTGTCCCAGCTCGGTTGGAAATCTCTGGGGATTCTGGAGCTCACCGCGCTGCCGACCATTCGACAAGAGAACTGGGTCCCGGCGGTCCGGGAGGCCGATGCCCTCCTGGTCTGGGGCGGCGACGTGCTGTACCTGACCTACTGGCTGCGCCAGTCGGGCCTGGCCGACCTCCTGCCGTCGCTGAGTGACACGGTCTACGTGGGGGTCAGCGCCGGAAGCATCGCGGTCACCCCGTACAACTGCGACGCCGAATTCGACCTCGAATTCGTCCCTGACGGCAGTGACATGGCGCAGGGTGCCGACCGGGCGCTGGGGCTTGTGGATTTCACGCTGTACCCCCACCTCAACCACCCGGACATGGCGGACACCGAGCTGTCCACCATCCAGAAGTGGGCGTCCGGAATCCCGGTCCCGACTTACGCCATCGACGACAACACCGCCGTCAAGGTGGTCGGTGGCACAGTTGAGGTCGTCTCCGAAGGCGACTGGAAACTGATCAATCCCTGACTGAGACGTCCCTTCAGCCGAGCCAGCCCCCACACAGGGCGGGTCCACAACTCACGAACACCGCAATCGGTCGAAGAGACGCGAGCTCGTTCTCGCTCATCTCGATCCCCGTCGGCCGAGGTCGACCCTGGTGAGGACCGGCCGGGTCACATCCTGGTTGTCGATGACGACGTCCGCGCGTTCGTGCGGCGCGCAGGCGGCGAAGTACAGCCGCTGTCCGCCGACGTAGCGGCCGACGCTGGGATGGTCAGGATCCGGGTGCGAGCCGTCACGTCCGGCCATCCGTGCCACGGTGACCGTGAACGGCGCGTCGAGAAAAACGGAGAAGTCCCAGAACTCCACCAACTCGTCACGGTGCAGGAACAGCCCGTCGACGATGAGTACGGTGCCGGGCGCCGCGATCCGCCACGCAGGATCCAGGACCTCGTCGGTCCGAAGATCGTGGACAGCAGGACGGTAGCGGCGTGAGCCCTCGGGGCCGAACGGCTCCAGCACGTTGTGGACGAGGGCTTCGTGGTCGTAGCTGTCGAGCCAGAAGCCTTCCGGCGAATCCCGGCCCCGGCGATGCCGCACCGCCCGTCGGTGATGAAAGTCGTCCGCCGACACGTGCACGACGTCACGTCCCCGGCCGCTCAGCGACGCGGCCAACTCGCCGGCGAACGTCGACTTACCCACCCCGTCGACCCCGTCGACGGCTACCCGTACGCACTGCGGCGCGGGGAACGTCGGAACCATGCCGGCGACATCGTCAAGCACCTGCCCCCGCACGACGCCCACGCCGTTCCTCCATCCACGACCGGAGGCTCCACACGCCCCACGGACCGAGGAAGTCATTCTGGCAGACCATGTCTGTTGGGGCAGGGCAAGCGGTGACCGGCCGCAGTCACACCAAGCTGATCCATTACGCACAAGAACTGTCATTATGATGTACGGAGCGTTTGCCCCATTTTGTGTGGCTAATTATTGGATTACTGTTGCTGGCAATCCGATAATCGGTTGCCGCAGGAGGACGGATCAGCGGCTCGGCTCGCAACACCCTGCCTGATGCTCGTGTCGGTGGAACCGGCACGAGCACCAGCGACGGGAGGTCATCTCACGCGACAGCGGTTCCCTCAAGTTCGACCATCTGGCCGGGGATCGCCAGCCGTGTCACCCCGAGCATCGTGGTGGCCGGCGCCACCCCGGCGGTGCCCAACCGCGATGCCAGGACGCCGTAGTGCGGGAAGAGCAGGTCGACGTCGGTGGTGTAGACGTTGAGCCGGACGAGGTTCGCGAGGGACATACCGGCCTTGTCGAGCACGGCCTCCAGGTTGTCGAGGCTCAGCGCCAACTGTGCGGCCATGTCACCGTCGTGCTGGGGTTTGCCGTCGTCGCTCATCGCGGTCTGTCCAGAGCAGTACAGGGTCCGGGTGTGCCCGGAGACGAGCTCACCCTGGTTGAATCCCATCTCCAACGACCACGTCACGGGGTTGACTGCCGTTCGCTGCACTGCCATATCAGCTCCATTCGATTCATTCGGGGAGTACGCACGCCTACCGGTTCGAAGCCACCGTCGTCGACGCCGTGGTGACGAGGCTGCCAAAGAATCACGACACCTTGTGTCGCATATTTCGGTAGAGTTTTCGGGTGCGTGCAGACCGGTTGGTCTCGCTGGTGCTGCTGCTGCGCCAACGCGGGCGGCTGTCGGCGGCCACGCTGGCCCGCGAGCTGGAGGTGTCCACCCGCACGGTGCTGCGCGACATCGAGGCGCTGTCCGCCGCGGGCGTCCCGGTGCACGCCGAACGCGGTCGGCACGGCGGTTTCGCATTGTTGCCCGGCTTCCGGACCGAGCTCACCGGGCTGAGCCACGACGAGGCGCTCGCCCTGCTGGTCGCCGGATCGCGGCGCGGCGCTCAGGCATTCGGCCTCGGCCCAGCGCTCGCTTCGGCCATGCGCAAGGTGGTTGACGCGCTGCCCGAGAGCTACCGGACCACCGCGGCCGGCGCGGTCCAACGATTGCTCATCGACCCGCAGACCGACCTGCTGTCGCGCCGGCTGGTGCCCGACGAAGTGCCCGACGCCGTGGTGGCCGAGGTCCGACGTGCGGTGTTCGCCGGGCACAAGCTGCGCATCCATTACGCGGCTGTGGACCAGACCCCGAAGTGGCGCACTGTTGACCCGATCGGCCTGGTCACGGTACGCGACCAGGGCTATCTGCTGGCCACGAGGTCTGGCGCGGACCGCACCTACCGGCTGTCCCGAATCGTGGCCGCCGAGGAACTCACCGAACCCGCACAGCGGCCAGACCAGGTCGATCTGGACTGGGCCTGGCAGGAACGCAGCACCCAGTTTCGGACCGGTGGCGACCAGGTCAGCGTGCTGGTACGGGTGAACCCGGCGCGGCGGGAGGACCTGGTGGGCACCGCACTGGCCGTCCGCACCGAGGAGACCGATGCGGACGGCTGGGTGCGGCTGGAGGTGACTTTCCAAGATCCGAGACACGCCGAATGGGCGCTCTGGCAGCTCGCCACGAACGCGGAAGCCCTGGCCCCGCAGTGGTTGCGCACCTCCCTACGCAGCCGCGCAGCCTCGATCGCCGCCCGCTACGAAGCCTCATCCTGACAGTCCGATCGGGACTCCGCGTTGGGCGACTGCTCTCATGCCCCCCGGGTAAGGGCTGGAGCCAGCGATCGAACCAGGCACGGGTTCGGCAGCAGGACCGCGTAGATCCGGTGGTCAAGCTCCTGGGTGGGCGCCCGGCCCGGGCAACAGATCGATGTCCGTGGCCCGCATCGGCTGTTCGCATTCCGAGCACCGTAGTTCCACGTGGCTGATCTTGCCGCAGGCGTGGTGGCGGTAGAGCACCGGCGGGCCGGCCTCGCCCGCCGTCCACCGGTCACCCCACCGCACCATGACGAGCAGCAGGTCACACAGCTCCCGGCCCTTGTCGGTGAGCAGGTATTCGTGCCGGACCGGCCGGGCGCAATACTCACGCCGGGTCAGGACGCCCTGTTCGACAAGCCAGTTCAGCCGCTCGGCGAGCACCTTGCGGGACATGCCGAGGCCTCGCTGGAGTTGCTCGAAGCGGTGCGTGCCGGCGTAGACGTCCCGCAGGATCAGCGGAGACCACGGCTCACCGATGACGTCGAGGGTGCGGGCGATCGAGCATGCCATGGCGCCGAACTGCGTTCGCTGCATGGGACCACGATACGCAAGGTAGTTCCTTCAAGGAACTGACTCTGTTAGCGTCACGTCAGTCCACCCCCTCAAGGAACGGACTGCCCCTGTCCCCCACGACGAAGGAGGCCCTCATGAACCACCCGCCGATCGTGCCGACCGAGGACTGGCAAGACGCGGTGGACACCTTGCGCGTCCAGGAAAAGGCACTCACCCGCCAGCTCGACGCAGTGGCCGCGGCGCGTCGCCGACTGCCGATGACGCCGGTGGAGCAGGACTACGTGTTCGAGGGCCCGAGCGGGCCAGCCACTCTGCGTGACCTGTTCCAGGGCCGCCGCCAGCTCATCGTGTACACCTTCATGTGGCACGGCGGCGACTCCGTCTGCTCCGGCTGCTCGTTGTTCACCGACAACGTCGGACACCCGGCCCACCTCAACGCCCGCGACGTCACCCTGGCGTTGACGTCCCATGGCCCACTGGACGACCTGCTGGCGTTGCGGCGGCGAATGGGTTGGGAGCTGCCCTGGTACTCGTCGCTGAACAACAGCTTCAACGCCGACATGGGAACCGGTGACGGTTTCGCGCTGAACGTCTTCCTCCGCGTCGACGACCGGATCTTCCGCACCTACACCACCACCGCCCGGGGCGTGGAGCGGCTCGGCAGTAACTGGACCTTCCTCGACCTGACGCCGTACGGCCGCCAGGAGACCTGGGAGGACTCGCCGGAAGGCTGGCCGCAGACCCAGCCCTACCAGTGGTGGCGGCTGCACGACGAGTACGACACGAACACCGATCCGTCGTGACAGCCAACACGCCAGTCGCCGTTGGCAGGTCTGGGCCCTCCTCAATCTCGACGTCGAGGCTGCCGGCCCGAGATCAGTGGGCGGGCTCGCCGAACCAGCGGGAGAGGTGCTCGTCCAGATCCCGTTGGTCCTCACCGACCCAGGCGACGTGGCCATCGGGGCGGAGCAGGACACCCGGGACGTCCAACTCGGCGGTGGGATCCGCCAGGTGATCGACCCGGTCCGACCAGCCGTCGGCGGTCAGGCGTTCGGTACGGTCCAGCAGCAGGCCCCGGCCGCCATGCAGCAGACCGTAGAGGTTGCCCTGTTTCAGTTCGATGTCGCGCAGGCGGCGGCCGAGCAGGTCCGAGCCCGTCCCGAAGTCGTACCGGATGCCGATCCCGGTGATCTTCTCGATCAGATGGCGGTTCACCTCGTCGAGGTCCATCAGTTCGGTGAGCAGCCTGCGCACGGCCTGTGGGCCCGGTTCGGGGGACAGCAGTTCGGTCTGGGCGCGGGTGTTGTCCAGCACGTCCTCGGCGACCGGATGACGTTCGGCCTGGTAGGTGTCCAGCAGCGTGTCCGGCGCCCAGCCCCGGACCTGTGCGGCCAGCTTCCAGCCGAGGTTGACGGCGTCCTGTACGCCGAGGTTGAGGCCCTGCCCGCCGATGGGTGGATGGATGTGTGCCGCGTCGCCGGCCAGCAGCACCCGCCCGACCCGGTACCGTTCGGCCAGCCGGGTGGCATCTCCGAAGCGGGACAGCCAGCGCGGGGAGTGCACACCGAAGTCGGTCCCGGCGATGGCGCGCAACTGCTGTTGGAAGTCGTCGATGGTGGGTGGCTCCGCCCGGTCGCTGATCCCTGCGGCGGGGACCACGACGCTGTAGACCCCGTTGCCGAAGGGCCGGAGCCAGAAGGGGCGACGAGTTTCGCTGATCTCGGCCACCTTCGCGGCGATCTCCTCCGGTGGCGCGCCTACTTCCATCTCGCCCATCAGCGTCTCGGTCCGTGCGGGCTCGCCGGGGAAGCCGACACCGAGCAGTTTGCGTACCGTGCTGCGCGCACCGTCGCAGCCGACGAGATAGCGCGACCGCAGCCGTTCCCCGTCGGCCAGTGTGGTGGTCACGCCCTCGTCGTCCTGCGAGAGACCGGCGACCGCGCAACCGCGCCGGACCTGCGCGCCCAGTGCGATCGCGTGTTCTTCGAGCAGGTTCACGATGACCGGCTGCGGAATACCCAGCAGATAGGCGTACGCGGAATCCAGGCCCTTGGGCTCGGGTTTGGCGATGGCGGCGAAGAAGCCGGCGGCCGGACGCCGTCGTCCGTGCGGGAGGACGCGATCCAACAGACCGCGCATCGCCATCAGCTCAAGGCTGCGAATGTGCAAGCCGACGATGCGGACGAACGACGTGGGCGCGGTCTCCTTCTCCAGTACGAGGACCCGTACCTCGTGCAGCCGTAGTTCGGCGGAGAGCATGGCACCGGTGGGCCCGCATCCGACGATGATCACGTCGAAGTCCAGGGGTGCGCGGTCGGCGGGGACGTGCAGAGCAGGCATGGTGTCGTCCTTCGAGAGTGCCTTGTTGGCGAGGCGCTCCCGGCGACACCTACGTCAGTCGCTCGGCCATGACGGGAGGGGGAGCACCCACATCGATACAGCGTTCATGGGTCTCACCTCCTCGGGCGGTGTCACGGTCAGCTGCAAGCTACAAGCCGAGCAGTCCCCCGTCGAGTCATATTCCCAGCGAGCGGCGCAGCCACTCCGTCATGAGCGCGCGTTCGGCGTCGCTGAGCCCCGGGAGGTCGGGCACCACCGTGGCGAAGGTGACCGCCACCGCCCGCACGGTCGTGTCGGGTGTCGCCGGGGTGCTCACCAGGATGCTGCCGAGCACCGCCTCGAACATGGCGTCACTCAGACCACTGTCGCGCTGCTGCGGGGGCGTCGCCAGGAGGGCGAGGATGGTGCCGTTGCCGGCGGCGTGGATCATCATGAGGGCCCGCTGCTCGTCGACCCGCAGCAGGCCGGTCGCGGCCAGTCGTCGTACGCGGGTGCGCAGCACCTCGATGCCCGCGGCGGTCGCCGGTGACGGCCCGCCGCGCCCTCGCGTGCCGATGAGCGCGTACAGCTCAGGATTCGCCAGGCCGAACTCGACGTGCACCCGCCATCCGTGGCGCAGGTCCGCCACGGGGTCAGTCTCGGCGGCTTGCACCGCAGTCGCCTTGGCGGCGACGTAGGTGGCCATGACGTGTTCCGCGACGGCATCGATCAGGCCGTCCTTGTCACCGAACAGACGGTAGATGGTGGGTGCCTGCACACCTGCGGCTTCGGCCACGGCTCGCGTCGTCACCGCGTTCGCGCCCTTGTCACGCAGCAGTTGGCTGGCTGCGGTGACGATGCCGAGCCGTACGTCGTCCCGGGATGCCGTGTCCTGCGCCGGAGTCATGAATCAATGCTAACAGCAACTTGTTATCCTCGAAATATCATTGCTAACGTTGCAGCGATAACACCGATAACAGGGAGTGCTCATCATGATCGTCATCACCGGCGCCACCGGTCAGCTCGGATCCCAGATCGTCGACCGACTCCTCGATCGGGTTCCCGCCGAAACCGTGGGTGTCAGCGTGCGCGACGTGACCAGGGCCGCGGCTCTCGCCGCGCGCGGCGTACGGGTCCGCGCCGGAGACTTCACCGAACCGACCACGTTGCGACACGCCTTCGAGGGTGCCGAGAAGGTCCTCGTCGTGTCCGCCGCCATCCGCGGCAGCGGTGCGGTCACCGCGAACCTGGCCGCCATCGACGCCGCCCACGCCGCCGGAGCCAAGCGCATCCTCTACACCAGCCACCAGGCGGCGTCCAGGGACTCGCTCTTCCCCGCCCAGCTCACGCACGCCGCGACCGAGGAGCACCTGGCCGGGCTGGGTGTTCCCTTCACCGCCCTGCGCAACGGCTTCTACGCGAGCACGCTCAGCTTCGCCATCGGTACGGCGCTGGAGACCGGTCAGCTCGTGGCACCGGCGGACGGTCCGGTCTCCTGGACCGCACACGCCGACCTGGCCGAGGCCGCGGCCGTCGCCCTCACCGAGGACGGCGCGCTCGACGGGGTCACTGCCCCGCTGACCGCGCCGGAGATGCTCGACCTCGAAGCGGTGGCCGGCGTCCTGAGTGCCATCACGGGCCGGACCGTCAGGCGCGTCGTCGCCGATGACGACCAGTGGCGGGCCGATGCCATCGCACGGGGCCTCCCCGCGGCGGCGGCCGACTTCACCCTCGGCATGTACCGTGCGGCTCGCCGGGGCGAGTTCGCCGTCACCGACCCGACGCTTCAGACCCTCATCGGGCACCGCCCGACGTCCGTCCGCTCGGTGCTCGACGTCATCGCCGCCCGGGGCTGACGGGCCCGCCGGGAGAGCACCGGCGCCGTCAATCCCCCGGCGGCGGACCGGACGGTCGACGGCCGCTGACCCGGCAGATCAGGGCCCAGGCCCCGCCCTGCCGGGTCATCCGGACCGTCGACGAGATGAAACGCCCTGGCCGCACTCACCGCGCCGGCCGCGCACCGATGAGAAATCCTCCGCCCCGTCGTCAGTTCTGTCGGCCCCTCTCGCACCGGTGGAAGGATCAACGACCATGACCGACGCCAGACGGCTGGGCGCCGACGAGGCCACGTTCATCGCTGCGGTCCGCGCGGAGGATTCCGGGCGGTTCGCGCTCCTGACCGAGCGCCACCGGCGTGAGCTGCAGGTGCACTGCTACCGGATGCTCGCGAACTACGAGGACGCTCAGGACCTGACGCAGGAGACGTTCCTGCGAGCGTGGCACAAGCGGGAGTCGTTCAAGGGCCACGCGGCCCTGCGGACCTGGCTGTACCGGATCGCGACGAACGCCTGCCTCGACTTCCTGCAGAAACGCAACGACCGCACACCCGTACCGTCCGGGCTGCCGGACCCCGACTCCGAGGTGCCGTACCTGCAGCCGTACCCCGACCGGATGCTCCCCGAGGACCCGCAGGAGTCGGTGGTGGCACGGGAGACGATCGAGCTGGCGTTCATCGTCGCCGTCCAGCACCTGCCGCCGCGGCAGCGGGCGGTGTTCATCCTGCGCGACGTCCTCGGCTGGCCGGCGTCGAAGGCCGCCGACGCTCTCGAGCTGACCGTCGCATCGGTGACCAGCGCACTGCAGCGGGCTCGTGTGACGATGCGTGAGCAGCTGCCCGACCGCCGCCTCGACTGGCGGAGTCCCGCCACGCACGAGTTGTCGGATGACGAGCGCGCCGCAGTGAGGTCGTACATCAGGGCCCATGAGCGCAACGACCTCGACGGGCTGACGTCCCTCCTGCGCGACAGCCTGCGCTTCGCGATGCTGCCCGATCCGGGCACCGTGACCACCACCGCCAAGGAGGCGGTGGACGGCTGGGTCTCCGGTGGGCTCTTCCAGCGCGGCCACGACGACTGGCGCGGTATCCCCACGACGGTCAACCGCATGCCTGCCGCTGCGCTGTACCTCCGCACCCCCGACGACCCGGAGTACCGGCTGTTCGCCATCGCGGTCCTGCACATCGTCGACGGGAGGATCGCCGAACTCACCGGATTCGAGGCCGCCGACAAGCCATGGCTGGACCTGCCGCCGACACGGTGATCACACAGGGCCTGGCCCGTGCTCATCGCCTCGTCTCGTATCGGGTCAGTAGCACGCCGCCGGGAAACGTCCGGGTCTCCACCAGGTTCAGGTTCACCCAGTTGTCCAGGGCTGTGAAGAACGGCGTGCCGCCGCCCAGCAAGGTCGGTGCGGTGAGCAGCACGTACTCGTCGATCAGCCCGGCCCGCATGGCCCCTGCGGCAAGTGTGGCGCCGACGATGTCCATGGGGCCGCCGTCGTCGGCCTTGAGCCGGGTGATCTCGGTGACCACGTCGCCGACGACCAGGCGGGTGTTCCAGTCGACGGTGCGGGCCGTCGAGGAGAACACCACCTTCGGCATGTCCCGCCAGCGGCGGGCGAACTCGATCTCCGCCGGTGTGACGCCGGGCTGCTGGTCGGCCGTGGGCCAGTGGGAGCTCATCCCCTCCCACAGTTTGCGCCCGTACAGCGCCAGGCTGGTCGCTCCCACCCGGTCGGACCACCACTGGAACAGCTCGTCGCTCGGTACGCTCCAGCCGAGGTCGCCGCCCGGCGCGGCGATGTAGCCGTCCAGGCTCAGGTTCATAGCGAAGATCAGTTTCCGCATCGTGCCAGCCTCTCGTCAGTCGATCTCACACGTACAGACGGGCACGGCGCGCAAACCTCATCGGTGCGCGATCTGCTGCCCGCGGTCTATCGCCTCCGCTTCACCGACCCGAGCGCCAGGCCGACGATCCGCGGCCCGCACCTCGAGGAGTCGGCGTAGCGCGGCCTCGTCCCCGCTGACAACCGCCGCGCCGGCGCTGACGGCGGCGGCCAGTGCGGTGGACCCGTCGAGCAGGCGGTTGAGCGTGGTGGGGTCGGTGCGCAGGCCGGCGTGGGGGTGAGTTGGCTCGCCGGGCTCGACGTGGACCTGCCCGTCCCGGGTGCGGATCGTCCACACCTGTCCGGTGAGTTCGAACCGGTAGGTGGCCGGTGCCGCCGGTCGGCTCGGGCGCCGCGAGCCGCGCAGGAACAGCAACACCGAGGTCGCGCTGAGGTGCGTCGGAGCCGGGGGCAGGGGTACGCGGATTCCCCAGCCACCGAGCGCCAGCACGATCGGCTCCAGCTCACGGCCGGACTCGGTGAGGTCGTACACCATCGAGGCCGCAGGGGGCGGCAGTCGGCGCTGACGCACCACGCCATGGCCCTCCAGCTCGCGGAGCCGGTCGGTGAGCATGTTGGAGCTGACCGCCGGCAGCGCCCGGCGCAGGTCGGAGAAGCGCTGCGGCCCGAGCAGGAGTTCGCGGACGACGAGCAGCGCCCACCGCTCCCCGACGACGTCGAGGGCGCGGGCGATCCCGCAGGCGTCACCGTAGCTGCGGCTGGTCGGCATGTCGGCCCCTCTCCCCGCACCGATTGCCGTAGATGTTAATCGCTCCCCTGCGGTTGTTTTTAGCAACCACGACCGTTACGGTCTCGCAAACGGGAGCGAAGGAGAGACCATGGGAAACCCAGTGGTGCACTTCGAGATCATCGGGACCGATCCGCAACGGTTGCGCGGTTTCTACGGCAAGCTCTTCGACTGGCAGTTCGACGTCGCGGGCGACGCCGCCGAGGCGGTCTCGGCGCCGGGCAACTACGGGTTCGTCCACCCCGACGGTGGTGGGATCCCGGGCGGTGTCGGTGGCGGCGCTGAATATCCACGTCGCACGTTGTTCTACGTCTCAGTCGGAGATGTCGAGGTCGCGTTGCAGCAGGCCGAGCATCTCGGCGGCACCCGAGTGTCGGGGCCGCACCCCAACCCGGACGGGACGTTGGTCGTCGGCTTCTTCACCGACCCCGAAGGACACCTCGTCGGGCTCGCCGCCGCAGCGGTTTGACCCTCGACCGGGTCGAGGCTCGACCATCGGCGACATGGACGACCAACCGACTCCCGACCCGACAATGACCCGTATCGGCGAGGCGGTGCAGCTCGGCCGATCAGGGCAGCACGGCCCGGCCCGCGACGCCCTCACCGCGTTGTGGGACGAGATCGGCCCCACCGGCGACGCCTTCCACCGCTGCACCCTCGCCCACTACCTCGCCGATCTCCAGGACACCACCGAGGCGGAGCTGAGCTGGGACGAGCGGGCCCTGGCCGCCGTGTCCGACCTGACCGACGAACGCGCCCAACGCCACCTGTCCTCGCTCCAGGTCCAGGCGTTCCTTCCGTCGCTGCACCTGAACCTGGCCGACTGCCACCGACGACTGGGCAATCCCGCCCAGGCCCGGGAGCACCTCGCGCGGGCCACCGAACACCTGGTACACCTGCCGGACGACCCGTACGGCGAGGCCATCCACGCCGCCATCCGCGACTTCGTCGCGGACGACCCGACCGACGCTCGCAGGTAACGCTCGGCGAGGGCCGAAGCGTCAGGCTCGCTGGGCTTTCACGAGCTGAGCCGCTTCGGCTGCACCATCGCTGGAGTCGGCCCAGCGGACGTTGGCGCTGCGAGAGCGCGGCGCTATGCGGAACCCGACGAGCCCTCGGGGTGGCGAGAACGGGCGGCCGGCTGGCGCAGGCCCGGGTGGACGCCGGCCGGGTTTCCGGTGTGCGCGGCGAGTCGCTGCAGGACAGCGACAAGCTGGGCGCGTTCGCCGGTGTCGAGCGGGGTGAGGATCTCGTCCTCGTGCTGGTCGGCGACCCGGCGAGCGCGGGGTAGCAGCCGGCGCGCGGCTTCGGTCAGGTGGATGGCGTGGGCACGACGGTCGCTGGGATGCCGACGACGTTCGACCAGATCGCGCTGCTCGAGGTCGTCGAGCAGGCCGACCATGACCTTGCGGTGGATGCCCAGCGCGTCAGCGAGCTGTTGCTGGGTGTTGCCCTCACTTCGCTCCAGGTGCATGAGCAGCCCGAAGTGGTTCGGCGCGATGCCCAGCGGCGCCAGCCTGGCCGCGAACGTCTGCGCGATGTGGAACCCGAGCTGTGACAGCAGAAAATTGGCCCGCCCGGCCAGCGGCCGGTCTGTGCCAGGTGCGGAGTCGTCGAACACCCCGATATTGTACGTCCTCGTTATTGTCCGCTACGGTAACAGTTACGGCGATCCACATTTGGAGGATGATGATGAGGATGACCGTCTTCGGTGCCACCGGGGGAATCGGCAGTCACGTCGTACGGCAGGCACTCGACCGCGGCTGCACCGTGACCGCGGTCGTCCGCGACCCGGCCCGCCTCGACGTGCGACACCCGGCACTGGAGGTCACGACGGTGCCGACGCTCGACGACGCCGACGCGTTGGGCCCCGTGGTGCGCGGCAGCGACGCCGTCCTGTCCGGTGTGGGCCCGCGCGGGCGCCACGACGGGCCGGTCGCCTCCACCGCCACGCGCGCGATTCTGAGCGCGATGCACGCCGAAGGTGTCCACCGACTCGTCGCGGTCAGCGCCGCTCCGGTCGGCCCGACACCGGACGAGGACAGCTTCCTCAACCGCCGCCTTGTTCTGCCGGCCATCAGTGCCCTGCTCAGAGAGCTGTACGCGGACCTGCGTGCCATGGAGCACGCGATGGCGAACAGCCAGGCGCAATGGACGGTGCTACGGCCGCCGAAGCTGGTGAACAAGACGATGACCGGCCGGTACCGCACCACCATCGGCGGCAACGTCGTTCGCGGCTACACGATCTCGCGGGCCGACGTGGCCCACGCCATGCTCACCGCGGTAGGCGACCCCGCGACGATCCACCGGGCGATCGGCATCGCGTACTGACCGAAGCCCGTACGGTGTCGGCGGCGTCAACCCCGTCGCCCTCCTCGGCTGGCTTCTCTGGCTGGTCTGGATCGTGGCATACAGCGTCATCCTGATCCGTCGTGCGCCCACGCGTTCCGGCATGCCCGACCCGTCGCTCAGCGCAGCATCGCCCGGGTCATTCGACGGGTGGCGACGGCCATCGCGATCGAGCCGAAGGCGAGCAGGTAGGCCACCGGAATGAGTAGGTCCCAGCCGAGTCGGCCCAGCATCGGTTCGCGAACCAGCTCGATGCCGTGGTAAAGCGGCAGTGCCTGGATCAGGGGCCGCACCGCCTCCGGATAGACCGACAGGGGATAGAACGTCGTCGCGAACAGGAACATCGGCAGCATGAAGAGCTGGATGTACTGGAAGTCGGGGAAGTCGCGCAGGTACGTCGTGACGGCCAGCCCGCCGGCGGCGAACGCGTAGGAGATCAGCACCGACGCCGGCAGGGCCAGTAGCGCCCAGGCCGAGGTGACCAGCCCGCTGACCGCCATGAGGGTGAGGAAGCCGATCGACGTCACCAGCGCGTTGATCATCGCGCTGGTGACCTCGCCGACGGCGATGTCGGTGACCGACAGCGGTGTCGGCAGGATCGCCTCGTAGGTCTTCTCGACCCGCATCCTGGTGAAGACGCCGAAGCTGGTCTGGTTGAACGCGGTGTTCATCGCGGTCGTGGCCAGGATCGCCGGCGCCACGTAGACGGCGTACGGGACATCGACCCCGGGGACCGTGCCGACGAGCAGCCCGACACCGACACCTATCGACAACAGGTACAGGATCGGTTCGACGAGCGCGTTGAGCAGCGGTGTGAGCGACCGGCGGTAGATCATGGCGTTGCGTTCGACGAGCGCGAGGGCTCGGCGGCCCGTCCAGGCCGGCACGACGACGGTGCTCATGCTGTCTCCCCGAGGCTCGGTGGGTGGGCCGTCACGGGTGCAGCCGTCGGCGGTAGGTGACCCGGGCGACCAGGAAGCCGCCGACCGCGAGCGTCAGCAGGTACGCGACGTGGACGCAACTGCCGGTGATCGTGGCCGTGCCGAGGCTGAGGGTGCGGCACAGCTCCACCCCGTGCCACAGCGGCAGCACATAGGACACCGGCCGGATCCACTCCGGTAGCTGCGAGACGGCGAAGAACGTGCCGGAGAACATGTAGAGCGGCATGATGACGAAGCGGAAGACGGTGTCGATGTGGCGCAGCTTGCGGACGCCGACTGCCCACGCCGCGGCCGGCGTCGCGAACGCGGCTCCGGTCAGCGTCGCGCCGAGCAGGGCGCCGAGTGCCCACCAGCCGCCGATCAACCCGAACGCGGCCATCACCGCGACGAAGGCGCCGCTGGCGATGAGCCCCCGGACGGTGATGAAGAGCAGGTGCCCGGCGGCGAGTTGCTCCGGTCGCACGGGTGTCGGGGTGGCGCTGCGGTAGGCCCCGAAACCCGCGGCCCGGGCGACTCCCGCGGACCCTTCCAGGAACGCGTTCTGCATCGCGGCGGCGGCCAGCATGCCCGGGGCGAAGAACGCCGCGTAGGAGACGCCGTCGATCTGGGGTGGCGCGTTGTCGTCGACGAGGGCGCCCAGGCCGGCGCCGATGCCGATGAGGAACAGCAACGGATTCAGTACGTTGAGCACGATCGAGCCACGCCAGGTGCGCCGGTAGCGCGTGACCCAGTATCCGAAGGCGTGCAGCACCGGTGGTCCTCCCTGTTACTCGATCAGCGATCGGCCGGTGAGGGTGAGGAACACGTCCTCCAACGTCGCGCGGCGGACCAGGGCGGTGAGTGGCGTGAGCGACATAGCGTGCACCGCGGCGAGGGCGGCCTCACCGTCGGCGGTGTAGACGAGCACCCGGTCGGGGAGCAACTCGACGCGCCCGTCGGTGTCGTCGCCGCCGGTGGCCAGGGCCGACGTGCGCAGTTTCTCCGCGACGGTGTCGCGTTCGTCGAGGCGGAAGCGCAGTTCCAGGACCTCGCGCGTGGCGTACCTGGCGATCAGGTCCCGGGGTGAGCCCTGCGCGACGATCCGGCCGTGGTCGACGACGATGAGCCGGTCGCAGAGCTGCTCGGCCTCGTCCATGTAGTGGGTGGTGAGGATGAGCGTGACGCCCTCCTGCTTGAGCTGGAAGAGCCGGTCCCACAGGACGTGGCGGGCCTGCGGGTCGAGGCCGGTGGTGGGCTCGTCGAGGAGCAGGATGTCGGGTTCGTTGATCAGGGAACGGGCGATGGTCAGCCGTCGGCGCATACCCCCGGAGAGCGTCTCGACCTGGTCGCCGGCCTTCTCCCGCAGCTGGGCGAAGTCCAGCAGTCGGGTCGCGCGGTCCCGGATGACGGCCCGCGGCAGGCTGAAGTATCGCCCGTAGATGTGCAGGTTTTCCCGCACGGTCAGCTCGTTGTCCAGGTAGTCGTCCTGCGTCACGACGCCCAGCCGGGCGCGGATCTGCGGCCCCTGTCGCATCGGGTCCATGCCGAGCACGCGCAGGCTGCCGCCGCTGATCGGCGACGTCGCGGCGACCATCCGCATGGTGGTGGACTTGCCGGCGCCGTTGGGGCCGAGCAGCCCGAACGATTCGCCCCGCTGGACCTCGAAGTCGATGCCGTCGACGGCGTGGAACTCCGCTGTGGACCCGCGCGGCGGATAGATCTTCGTCAGCTGGGTCGCCTGGACCAGCGGGGGTTCGCTCACCACGGCAGCGTACGGAAAATCAACAGGCTTCTGCAAGATCTGGGCAGGGCATTGAAAGTTCCAGGCGCAGCAGCAGATCGCGGTTGCGGTGCCCGAGTTGCGATGCGAGGCTCGACGAATGTCCGCGCTGACCGGTGCCGACCTGCTCCAGGCGGCCGACGAGATGACGCGGGTGCTGCACCCGCACCGCGAGCGCGACTGGTCCGTGCCCGCCGGCACCCTGACCTGGAGTTGCTGGACCACCGCCGCGCACGTCGCGCACGACCTGCTCGCGTACGCCGGGCAGGTCACCGCCAGCCCCACGGACAGCTACCTGCCGTACGACCTGCGGGTCTCCCCCGACGCGAACCCGGCGCAGACCCTCACCGTGGTGCGGGCCAGCGCGGGGTTGCTCGCCACCGCCGTCGACGCCGCCCCGGCGCACGCGCGGGCCTGGCACTTCGGGCCCTGCGACCCGGCCGGCTTCGCCGCGATGGGGGTGGCCGAGACCCTGCTGCACACCCACGACATCACCCTCGGCCTCGGCGTGCCCTGGCAGCCACCGCGGCGGTTGAGCGCGGCGGTGCTACGGCGGCTCTTCCCGGACGCCCCGGACGGTGCAGCGCCCGAGGTTCTGCTGTGGATGACCGGCCGTGGTGACCTGCCCGGCCGGGCACGACGCACCTCGTGGACGTGGCGGGCGGCGCTGAGCTGACCCTCAGGGCGTCAGCGAATGCCGGTGACCGTCCAACGGGAAGGGAGGCCGGGCCGGCAGCACCTCCTGGAACACGTAGCCGCTCTTCTGCGCCACCCGGCAGGACGCCACGTTGTCCACCTGGTGCAGCAGGTCGAGGCGTTTCATCGCGGGAAACTCGTCGAACGCCCACCGGCTCAGCGCGGTGACCGCCCGCGGGGCGACGCCACGACCGCGCGCCCACGCCGCCGTCCAGTAGCCCACCTCGGGCTCCGGCCAATGCACGCTGACCATCTTGAGCACCACGTTCGCCACCAGCCGTGGGCCGTCGGCGTCGTCCTCGACGACCGCGAAGCTGTACCGCCGACCGGCGTCCCAGTCCTGTCGTACCCGCGCCAGCCACTGCCGGCCCTCGGCCAGGTTGGTCACCGGCATCCGGGTCCACCGACGCAACACCGGGTCCCGGTACACGTCCAGCAGGGCGTCCAGGTCGTCGTCGTGCCAGGGGCGCAGGGCGAGACCCGGCACCGAGGAGGTGCCGGACGCCAGCAACTCGATCACCATCCGCCCAGTCTGGCGGTGCCGTGCGACGCCGCCGACCCGGGTCAACGCGAACGGCGACGCCACGGCAACCACCAGGTACGGCGCGACCGGCGCGGCGCGGCGACGGCGCTCGCCCGCTCGGTCGGGGACGTCGGAACGCGGGGCGGGGCGTGCTCGGCACGCCAGCGGCGCACCACCTCGTCGACGTTCACCGGACGCACCGCGACGCGCGGACCGTCGGGGTTGCGCAGCCAGGCCACGATCTGCGTGTTCAACTGGCCGACGAAGTCGCGGACGGACTGTTCGGTGGGCAGGTCGCGGACCTCGTCGGGGACCTGCTCGATGCGCCGACGCAGCTGCAGCGGGGTGGGTAGGAGCAGGTCGCTGGGCAGTGCCTCCCGCTCCAGGAAACTCTTGATCCACCACGACTCGTCGTACGGTGCTCCTCGACCGGGGATCGGCTTGCCCATGCCGGGCAGGTCGTCGAACTCGCCGCGCTGCACGGCTCCCCGGATCTGCGCCTCCACGGCCGCTTCCCACGCCTCGGTCACCCTGCGGCACCTCCCCCGGTCACCGTAACGCGCCGCCTCCGGACGGCGACACGCACCGCAACGGTCAGCGCAGCCGCCGCGGCGACCATTCCCGGGCGCCGCCCGACCGGTGGGTTCGGGCCCGGATGACCGGTTCGCATCAGCAGGCCACCACCTGCCCGGTGGCCCTGGATCGGGAACTGTGGCCCGGCCTACGGTCGGTGCGGGTGTCGGCGGACGGGGGGCGTCATGGTGAGTACGGGTGCAGTGGTGGGCATCACCCTGGTGGCGTTGGGGCTGGTGCTCACCCCCGGCCCGAACATGGTCTACCTGGTGTCCCGCTCGGTGGCGCAGGGCCGCCGGGCCGGGCTGGTCTCACTGCTCGGGGTGGCCGCCGGTTTCGGTGTCTACCTGACGGCGGCGGTCGCCGGCCTGGCCGCCGTCTTCGTCCTGGTGCCGACGCTGTACGCGGTGGTGAAGCTGGCCGGGGCCGGTTACCTGCTCTGGCTGGCCTGGCGGACGCTGCGTCCGGGTGGGCACTCACCGTTCACACCGGCGCCGATGCCGCCGGACCCGCCCCGGCGGCTGTTCACCATGGGCCTGGTCACCAACCTGCTGAACCCGAAGATCGCCATCCTCTACGTGTCGGTGCTGCCCCAGTTCATCGACCCGGCGCGCGGGCACGTGGCGACGCAGAGTCTGCTGCTGGGCCTGACCCAGATCACCGTCGCGCTGATCGTGAACGCGCTGATCGTGCTCAGCGCCGGCTCGTTGGCCGGGTTCTTCGCCCGCCGACCGGGGTGGCTACGGGCGCAGCGGTGGGTCACCGGGACGGCCCTGGCCGCGCTGGCCGTCCGGATCGCCGCCGACCGCTCCCGCGCGGCGGTCGCCACACCCTGACCGGAGCCTCACCACCCCCAGCGGCGGACCACCGCGCGCCACGCCGGGCCGGAGCCTTACTGCCCCCGGTGGCGGCGGAGCATCGCGGCGGCCAGGGGCGCGGCGTCCAGGTCACCGGCGGCGAGCCGAGCGGCGAGGGTACGGCGTACCAGTCGGTCGGCCAGCGCGGGCGCGTGCCGCCCGACGGCCAGCTCCAGCCGTCCACGCCGGGTGGTCGCCACGTCCCGAGGTGCCCGGCGGGCGGTGGCGGCGCGCAGGATCGCCGCGACCACCCCCTCGACCGGCTCGGGACGGGACACTCCCCGCAGGGACAGCCCGGCCTCGGCGGTGCTGTGGTGGATGGGTGAGGCGACCATGCTCGGGTAGACCACGCTCACCCCGACGTGCGTACCGACCTCGTGGCGCAGCGCGTCGGCGTACGCGACCAGGGCCCGCTTGCTGACCCCGTACGCGGCGGCGAGCGGCAGTGCCAGGACCGCCATCCGGCTGGCCACGAAGATCACCCGGCCGCGTGCGGTGAGCAGCGGCGGCAGCGCCGCGGCGGTGGTCCGCCAGGCGGCCAGCAGGTTGACCTCCAGCTGTCGACGGACCACCTCGTCGGGTGCCAGCTCGGCCGGGGCGGGGCCACCCACACCGGCGTTGTTGATCAGCAGGTCGAGCCCGCCGAGCCGGTCGGTAGCGGCCCGCACCGCCGCCGGTACGGCGTTCGGGTCGGTCAGGTCGCAGCCGAGCACCGGCAGGTCGGCGTCGGGGCGGGCGTGCAGGTCGAGCCCCACCACCTGAGCGCCGGCTGCGGTGAACGCCGCGCCGAGGTGCCGGCCGAAGGTTCCGCTCGCGCCGGTCACCAACACCCGACGGCCGGCCAACCCGCTGGCCACCCGACCCTTCACTGCTCCACCCCGACCGACGAGGCGGCACCAGCGGCGCCGCCCGCACTGGCCGCACCGCCCGCACCGGCCGCGGCGGTTGAGCCGGGCGCACCGGCGGCACCGGAACGGGCACGGCGGGTTCCGGCGGTCAACTCGCGGGTCAACTCGGCCAGGTAGACGTCGAAGTCCACGCGCATCGCCGGACGGCGTTGCCCCCAGCGGGCGGTCGCGGCCCGCAACTCGGCCCGGCAGACGGCCCGCTGGCGGTCCGCGTCGGGCAGCGCGTACCGGCCGGTGAGATGCGCGGCGATCAACTTCGCCTGCGCCTCCACCAGAGGGAACGCCGAACCGGTGGACTGCATCAGCCCCACGAACGTCAGGCCCGGGACGTCGGGGTGGAACACGTGCCGGTACAGCGGCAGGCTGTCGCCGCTCCCACCGAGCAGCGCCGGGTCGAGGAACGGGATCTCCACCCGGTAGCCGGTGCACCAGATGATCAGGTCCACGGTGTCGCTGCGACCGTCGGTGAACTCGACCCGGTCCCCGTTCAGGGCGGCGACGCCGGGTCGGGCCTCGACGTCGCCGTGGGTCAACCGGGACAGCAGGCCGTCGGAGAGCGTCGGATGATCCTGCAGGAAGCCGTGCGTCGGCGCGGGCAGCCCGTACCGGGCGGGGCTGCCGACGGTCGCGCTCAGCGTGGCCTGGCTGATGCGTTGGCGCAGTCGCCACGGCAGTCGGCGGGCCAGCGCCCCGTTCAGGGTGTCCGAGGGGCGGCCCAGCAGGTACTTCGGCACCACCCAGACGCCTCGGCGCAGCGACAGCAGGGTGCGGGTGGCGGCGTACGAGGCGTCCACCGCGATGTCCATCGCGGAGTTGCCACCGCCGACGACCAGGACCCGTTTGCCGGTCAACTGCTCCGGGCCCCGGTAGTCGTGGCTGTGCATCTGCTCGGCCGTGCTCGTGCCGGGGTACGACGGGTCGGGCAGCCGGGGCACCCGGTTGTGCCCGTTGGCGACGACCACGGCGTCCACGGTCACCGAGACCGGCCCGTGCGGCCCGTTCGCGGCCACCGTCCACGTGCCGGCGGAATCCCGGGTGACCCGCTCGACGGTGTGCCGCAGTCGGATGGTGTCGCCCAACCCGAAGTGGTCGGCGTAGTCGGCGAGGTAGCCGGCGACCCGACGGTGGTCGGGGTAGTCGGGCCAGTCGGTCGGCATCGGGTGGTCGGCGAACTGGGTGCGCCCACGGCTGGTGTTCAGGTGCAGCGTGCGGTACGCGGGCGAGTCGGGTGCCCCGTACACCCAGAGGCCGCCGACCTGGTCGGCGGCCTCGAAGCCGATCGTCGGCACCGCGGCGTCGCGCAGTGCCTTGACGGCGGCGAGCCCGGCCGCGCCGGCGCCGATCACCGCCACCCGAGGTGGTACGCCCATCGCCGCCCCCCACTTAATCCAACGTCCGATGGATAATCGTCGTGCGGCGGCGACGCGTCAAGGGGCCGGCGACCCGTACAACCCGTCGAGCAGGCGATGCACGAACGCGCGGAACTCGCGCCGTTCCCGGGCGCCAGGCGCGCCGGCGGCCAACGCCACCACGTGCCCGTGCGTCGCCCAGACCAGGCTGCGAACGGTGATGTGCGGGGTCGGCTCGGCCAGCGCGCCGGTCGCCGCGGCGGCGGTGAGCAACTCCGCGACCAGCCGGTACAACGGTTCGGCGTAGCGCTTGTCGAGCTCGGCGTGTCGCTGCGGTTCCAGCCAGCGGCGCAGCCACAGCGCGGTGGTCTCCGGGCGGTCTTCGAGGAAGTCGACGAAGACGTCGACCAGCTCGTGCAGGGCGCGTCGCGCCGCGTCCGGCCCCGCGTCGAGAGCGGCGCGGGCCCGCTCTGCGGCCTCGGTGAGCACGTCCCGCTCGGCGGCGAAGACCCGGGCGAAGCAGGCGTCGTAGAGCGCCGCCTTCGTACCCGTGTGGTGGGCGACAGTGGCGACGTCGACCCCGGCGGCGGCGGCGACCTCCCGCAGCCCGACGGCGTCGAAGCCACGCTCGGCGAACAGCGCGGTCGCCGCGGTGAGCACCACCTCGCGGGTCGGTCGGGTCTCCTCGCGCCGCGGTCGACCGGGACGGCGTCGGGGCATGGTCATGGCCGCCATTCTGCCCCTAGAATCCAGCAACCGTTGGATTACCGAGGGGATGCGGCGATGACCGGGCTGGACCGGCGGCCCGTGGCCGCCACCGACGCGACGCTACCCCGCGGCCCCCTGGCCGGCTTCGCCGCCGGGTCGCTCGGCATGGGGATCTGGGTGACAGTGCCCGGCCTGCTGCTGCTGTACTTCCTCACCGACGTGCTGGCGGTCGGGCCGTGGTTGGCCGGCCTCGCGCTGCTGCTGCCGAAGATCGCCGACGTGCTGCTGCACCCGTGGGTGGGGCACCGCGCCGACGTCGAGCAGACCCGACGCGGCGACCGCCGTCGCCTGCTGCTGCTCGGCTGCGCCCTGCCTGTCGCGTTCGCCGCGCTCTTCGCGGTGCCCGGCGGGCTGACCGGCGCACCGGCGGCCGCCTGGGTGGCCGTGTTCTTCGTCGCCGGCAACCTCCTCTTCGCCGCCTACCAGGTCCCCTACCTGGCCACCCCGGCCGACCTGCGGATCGGCTACGACGAACGCACCCGGCTGATGGCGTTCCGGATGGTCGTGCTGACCCTGGGCATCCTGGTCTCCGGGCTGCTGGCCCCGCTGCTCACCGGCGGCGACGCCGCCACCCGGGGCGGCTACCAACGCATGGGGGTAGTCCTCTCCGTCGGGATGCTGGTGGCCATGCTGGTCGGTGTCGCCGGCATCGCCCGGCTGCGCGGGTCCGCGGCGGGCAGCGTCGGGTCCGGGCACGGCGGGTGGCGGGCGTTGCGCACCGCCCTGCGCGACAGGCAGTTCCGGTGGCTGGTCGCCGCGTACCTGGCCATGTCCACGACCACCCACCTGGTGCTCGCCGGGGTGCCCTACTACGCCGAGTACGAGTTGCGCGCGCCCGGTCTGACCACGGTGCTGGTGGCCGCGTTCGTGGCGCCGGCGCTGCTGATCACGCCGGCCTGGCTGGTGGTGGCCCGCCGCGTCGGCAAGCAGCGGGCGTTGCTCGGTGCGCAGGGCGCGTTCGCCCTCGGTTCGCTGGTGCTGGCGGTGGGTCGCCCGGCCGGCCTGCCGGTGCTGGTCGGCGCGGTGGCGGTGCTCGGTGTGGCGTTCGCCGGCATGCAACTGCTGCCGTTCTCGATGCTGCCCGACGTGATCCGCGCCGCCACCGACACCAACGCTGCCGAAACGACCGCCGCCAGCGGTGCCGAGACCACCACCGCCAGCGGTGCCGGCACCTACACCGGGGTGTGGACGGCCACCGAGGCCACCGGTGCGGCGCTGGGCCCGTACGCGTACGCGCTGTGCCTGGCCGTTGGTGGTTTCGTGGCCTCGACGGCCGGTGAGTCCCCGACGCAGCCCGACGCGGCGCTGGCGGCGGTCCGCTACGGCTTCGGGTTGCTGCCGGCGGTGGCGATGCTCGCGGCGCTGCTGCTGCAACGCCGCTACACCCTGGACGCGAGCGCCCGCGCGGCGAGCTGACCCCTGGCGCGGTGTGGGCGGCCGGCGCCGCGGCACTAGACTGCCACCTCGATGGATGCCCAGCCCACCACCACCGAGACCCGTCCCTGCGCCCACTGTGGAGCACCGGTGCCGCAGCGTGTCGGCGCGGGCCGACCGTTTCGCTACTGCCGGGACAACGACGGCGCCTGCCAGCGGGCCTCACGTAACAGCCGGATGCGGCACCGCAACGCGCCCGGCCTGCCGGGGCAGGTGGCCCGCACCTGGGAGGCGGTGGACCGCCTCGATCAGATCGTCGAGACGTTGACCGAGTCGCTGCACGCCGAGTTGTCGCCGGTGGGGGTGCAGCGGCAGATCGCGCAGGCTCGTGCCCAGGCCGCCACCGAGGTCGCGGCGGCGCAGACCGAACGTGACGAGGCCCGCGACGACGCCGAGACCGCCGCCGCCGACGCGGCGCGCGCCCGCGAGCAGGCCCGCGCGGCTCTCGCCGAGGCCGACGACGCCCGCCAGCGCGCCGAGCGGGCACACCAGCAGGCCACCGCCGCCGACGAGCGCACACAGCGCGCCGAGGCCGCCCGCGACCAGGCCCGGCACGACGTCAGCGCCGCGCAGGCGCTGCGTGAGCAGGCCGAACGGGACCGCGACCAGGCCCGCGTCGAGGTGCGGGACCTGCGCGCGCAACGCGACACCGAGCGGCAGCGGGTGGCCGACCTGACCGCCGAACGCGACGCGGTGCGCGCCGACGCCGAGCGGGCCACCCGGGTCGCCGCCGACGCGACCGAGCGGGCCGGGCGGTGGCAGGCCGAGGTGCAGGACGTGCGGCGTCAGATCGAGCAGGCCCGCGCCGACGCGGCGCGTGCCCGCGCGGAGGCCGCCGACGCCACCCGCGCGCGGGAGCAGGCCGACCGGGCCCGCGACCGGGCCCAGGTCGCCGCCCGGGAGGTCGACGACGCCCGGCAGGAGGCCGCGGAGTTGGCGACGCGGCTGCGCGCTGAGCTGGCCGCCACCGCCGCGCAACGCGACGCGCTCACCGTCGAGGTGACCGCGGCCCGGCAGGCGGCGGCCACCGCCGAGAGCCAGGTCACCACCCTGACGGTACGACTCGACGCCGCCGAGACCGACCGGGACCTGGCCCAGCGGCGGGTGGCGCAGCTCGGTGACCAGGTCAGCGACCTGGCGGTGGCGCTGGCCCGGCTCGGGTCGGTGCCGCAACCGGCTGAGTCGGGCACGGCGCAACCTTCGCGACCTCCGGGCGGTTAACCTCCCTGGTGGCAGCGGATACACCCCGTTGCGGCCCGGCTGGGGATCACCTGGCCGGGTGCGCGTCCCGGCCGGCTACCCTTGGGTCGCGGCCCACCCCCGTGGACGCCTCACGCCCTCGGGCGGGAATGGCTCGACGGGAACGCACCGTTACACCGAGAAGACCAGCACCACGAACGAGGGGAAGTCGATCATGGGCGAGCGTATGCTGCGCGGAAGCCGCCTTGGCGCGGTGAGCTACGAATCCGACCGCAACACGGAGCTCGCGCCGCGTCAGACCCGCGAGTACCTCTGCGCCAAGGGCCATCAGTTCGAGGTGCCGTTCGCCGTCGACGCCGAGGTCCCGACGACCTGGGAATGCAAGTTCGACGGCAGCGTCGCCCGACTCGTCGACGGCAGCGAGCCGGAGCAGAAGAAGGCCAAGCCGCCGCGTACCCACTGGGACATGCTGCTGGAGCGGCGCTCGATCGCCGAGCTTGAGGACATCCTCGAGGAGCGCCTGCAGGAGGTTCGGACCCGCCGCGGCCGCGCCTGAGCCGCACGACGAACGACGACGGCGCCCCCGGGGTTCTCCCCGGGGGCGCCGTCGTGTCCGCTCGTCGCTGTTCAGTTTCGACCGGGCTCGACGATCTCGCCCTCGATGGCCCGACCGCCGTCGACGACCACCGGCTGTTCCGGTTGCGGGGTCGGTTGGGGCGCACCCTGGCGCACCCGCACCGTGCGGGGGCCGAACAGGTCACCGGCGACCATCGACGACACCCGCCGCTCGGTGGCCCGTCGCACACCGGCGCGGGCCAGACGGCGCACCGGCGGCACCAGCAGCAGCAACCCGACCAGGCCGCTGACCAGCCCGGGCACCGCCAGCAGCAGGGCACCGGCCAACCCGACGAGCCCGTCGGTGACCTGCCCCCCGGGTGGCTGCCCGGCCGCCGCGGCGGCGCGGAACCCCCGCCAGGCGCGCATCCCCTCCCGGCGCAGCAGCACCAACCCCAGCAGGGACGCGGCGAACACCAGCAGCACCGCCGCGCCGAACCCCAGCGCCCGCCCGACACCGACGAACACCGCCAACTCCAGCACCACCGCCAGCAACAGGGCCAACGGCACGAACCTCAGTCCTCGGCGCATCTCACCTCATCGCCATTCTGTGCGGGCACCGTGGGCGTGCCCCGCCCATCCAGCATGACACGGCCGCGCTCACGGCCACCGCACCTGACCGGAGGGGGTGCCGTGCAGGCCACGGCGCACCGCCTGGCGGCGGTCCTGCACACCCCAGGTGGTGATCCGCCACAGCGCCTCGGCCACGATCCGCGGGCTCATCTTGCTGTCTCCGCGTTCCCGTTCGGCGAAGGTGATCGGCACCTCCACGATCCGCACCCCGGCCCGGTGCGCCAACCGGGACAACTCCACCTGGAACGAGTAACCCTGTGACGTCACCGACCCCAGGTCGATGGCGTCCAACGCGCTGATCCGGTAGACCCGGTAACCGCCGGTGGCGTCCGAGACGGGCATGCCCAGGGCGAGACGCGCGTACAGGTTGCCGCCGCGCGACAGCAGCAGCCGCCGCAACGGCCAGTTGACCACCCGCGCGCCGCTGGTCCACCGTGACCCGATCACCACGTCGGCGTCGCGGGCGGCGTCCAGCAACGCCGGCAGGTCCTCCGGCGCGTGCGACCCGTCGGCGTCCATCTCCACGACCGCCTGGTAGCCGCGCTCCCGCGCCCACCCGAACCCGGCCAGGTACGCGGCACCCAGGCCCTGCTTGCCCTGACGGTGCAGCACCTGCACGTGCGCGTCGCCGTCGGCGAGGGCGTCGGCGATCGCGCCGGTGCCGTCGGGGCTGTTGTCGTCGGCGATGAGGATCCGCACCGCCGGGACGGCACGCCGCAGACGGCCCACGATCACGGCGATGTTGTCGGCCTCGTTGTAGGTGGGGATCACCACCAACACCCGGCCCACACCCGGCACCTCGTCCGGGCGTCGGATCGTATCGGTCGCCTGGATCACGGTTCCTCCGCTCCCGCCGGCGTACCGGCTGTTGCTATCCGGGCCTGACCCGCTGCCGCCGGCGCAGCACCGCCGCGCCGATGAGGGCCGCCACGGCCAGCGCGGCGAGCGTCACCTCCGGCCACCAGCCGAGGCGGGTGGCGAGGGTACGTCCGTCGTCGAGCCGCAACTGCCGCACCACGACCTCCCGGGTGTTGAACCCGGTGGCATCGCTTACCCGCCCGTCGGGTGCGACGAACCCGGACACGCCGACCGTGGACGCCATCAACGCCGGCCGGCCGTGCTCCACCGCCCGCAACCGGACCATGGCCATCTGCTGGCGGGCCTCGGCCACGTCGAAGGTGGCGTTGTTGGTCTGCACCACCAGCAGTTGCGCGCCGCCGTCGACGGTGTCGCGGACCACGTGGTCGTAGGCGACCTCGAAGCAGATCACGTCACCGAGCACGACGGGCCCCGCCCGTACCACACCCGGGGTGCTTCCGGGTACGAAGTCCGCCCGGATCAGGTCGACCTGCTTGCTGACCATCCGGGCGATGTCGCGCAGCGGCACGTACTCGGCGAACGGCACCGGGTGGCGTTTGGTGTACAGCTGGCTCAGGTCGGCGCCGGTGCCGGGCCGCCACAGGATGCCCGCGTTGCGGACCTGCCCGGGGCCGGGGCCCAGCAGCACCGCGCCGACCAGGATCGGGGCGCGGACCGTGTCGGCGGCCTGGGAGATCCGGGCCCCGGCGGTGGGGTTGCGCAGCGGGTCGATGTCGCTGGAGTTCTCCGGCCACACCACCAGGTCGGGTTGGCGCTCCTGCCCGGCGGCGACCCGCGCGGCCAGGTCGATGGTGGCGTCGACGTGGTTGTTGAGCACCGCCTGCCGTTGGGCGTTGAAGTCCAGGCCCAGGCGCGGCACGTTGCCCTGCACGATCGCGACGGTGACCGTGGCGCCGGACCCGGCGGTGGCCACCGGCACGAGCAGACTCCCGACGACCACCGCGACCGCCACGACGGCCGGTACGCCCACCGGCGCCCACCGCCGCCCCCGGGTGACCCGTTCGTCCTGCGGGCCGTCAGCGGGCGGTGTGGCGTCCTGCGGGGTGTGTCGGGCGGTGACCCAGCCCCGCCAGGCGGCGGTGACCAGCAACCCGCCGACGAGCGCCGTCGCGAAGGTCACCAGCGGGGCACCGCCCCACGCGGCGAGGCGCAGCAGCGGCGAGGTGTCCTGGCTGAACGCCAACCGCCCCCACGGAAACCCGCCGAACGGGGTGCGGTCGCGCAGCGCCTCCTGCCCCACCCACAGCAGCCCGGTCAGCACCGGCCACGCCCACCGGACACGGTCGGCCAGCGGCGACACCCAGGCGGTGGCCACGCCCAGCAGGGCCAGGTAACCGGCCTGCAGCAGCGACAGCAGCACCCACGGCAGGTAACCGGTGTGCAGGTTCGTCCAGGCCAACATCGGGGCGAAGAGCGCCACCCCGGTGAGGAAGCCCAGGCCGGCGCCGGCGCGCAACCGCCGCCGGTGTGCGGCGGCGGCCAGCAACGCCACCCCGACCGGCGCGAGCGGCCACACCCCGTACGGGGGGAACGCCACCAGCAGGGCCAGCCCGGCGGCCAGGGCCAGGGGCACGGCGACCGTCAGCGGCAGCGGCCCACCGGTGGTCACCGGTGGGGGCAGCACCACTGCCGGGGTGGGGGTCTCATCCCGGTCCAGAACCGTCACCGCTTCACCTCGATCACAGGGCGAAGGCTACCTGGCTGGCCTGCGCACCGGCCGCGTCGGGCCGTCGGGCACAGACCGCCCAGCGGACATGAAATCGGGGCGCGGCTGACGCCGCGCCCCGATGCTCCCAGGCCCTTCCCGGCCGGTGTGGCGAGGATGGGGCACGACGACCTTCGGACCGACCAGGCGTGGACTGGCTGCCCCCGCCGGGCCGTTGTCTACTGGCCGTGCACCTCACCCTGCCCGTACACCGGTAACCGCGGCCGGTTCGCGCCGCCCCGCCGACCCCCGCCCGCTGGACCTGGCCGCCGCGACGATGACGCTCAAAAATGTCGCTCGGCCAGCGGACGAGAGGACGAAGCGAACAACAGCCGCTTCCCGTGGTAGGACTCAAAGACGGTACGTGCCGACCCCCGTCGGTTGTCAACCCGCCCGGGCCTGTCGTGTGTTGCGCCACGGCGTGTCGGGTCGGCGAGTCTCAATGCGTGCGCAGATGGTGACGCAGCAGCGCCTGCGCGGTGCCCCGGTGTTCCGCGGCGAGCAACCCCCCGGCGGCCAGCACGTAGTCGGCGTCGACGACCGCCGCGGCGGCACGGGGCAACGCCCACCCGCCGGCGTGGTCGGCGAGGACCGCCGCCAACACCTGACCGGACGCGTCGGTCGGCGCGTGCCGCAGCACCCCACCGGAGCCCACCAGCAGCCGCACGTCGCGCAGGTCCCGCCCGGCCCGCTCGCCGGTGGCGGCACCCCGGGCGTGCCGGCGCAACGCCACAGTCGCCGCGAGGGTGGCGATGCGGGCGTCGACGGCCCGCTCGACGTCGTCCACGGCCAGGAACGCCGGGTCGGCCGCCCGGCGCGCCACGGCGGCACCCAGGTCGTCGGACTCGTCGGCGGTGAGCAGCCGCTCGTCGGCAGCGGCCCGCACCACCCCGGGGGCGCTCCACCGCATGCCCAGGTCACCCTCCACGGTGCGGGCCCGCCACAGGCTGCCGGCGACCTCCCGGCCCGGCCCGGTGGCCCGCTCGTCCGGGGTGAGCACCGAGTACACGTCGGTGGTGGCGCCACCCACGTCGACCACGGCCAGGTCACCGCCGAGGGTGTCGGCGAGCACCTCCACACCGGTGAGCACCGCGTCGGGGGTGGCCGCGCGCACCAGCCGCGCGAACCGGGTGCCCCTCGACAGCCGTTTCCCACCGATGACGTGGCGCAGGAACACCGCGCGGATCGCCGCCCGCGCCGACGCCGGGGCGAGCACCCCGATGCGTGGCAGGACGTTCTCCGCGTCGGTGACCGGCACCCCGGCGTCGCGCAGCAGCCCGGTCAGCTGCTCGCGCACGTCGGCGTTGCCCGCGTACACCACGGGTCGCCGCCACCGGGCCCGGGCCAGACGGGTGGCGTTGTGGGTGACCGTGTCGGCGTCGCCGCCGTCGGTGCCACCGACGAGCAGCACCACGTCCGGGCGGGCTGCCCGCAACGCCGTCAGGTCCGCCGCACCGAGCCGACCGGCCGCGACGTGCACCACGTGCGCGCCAGCGGACAACCCGACCCGCCGGCCCGCCTGCGCGGTGACCAGCGGCTCGTAGCCGACCACGGCCAGCCGCAGCCCACCACCGGCCGACGAGCACACGTACCACGGCACGTCGCGCACCCCGAGCCCGACGGTGGCCGCCGCGACCGCGGTGTCCAGGCCGTGCAACACGTCGGTGCCCACCGTGGTCGGCGCGGCCGCCGCACCGACCAGGACACCGGCGGCCAGGTCCACCACCGCCACCTTGGTGTACGTGGACCCGACGTCCGCGCAGACCGCCAGGCTCACGAGTTTCCCTGTTCGCGACTGCGGGGCTCGCAACCCCGGCTCACTCCTCGCGACTCACGGCGGCGGGAACGACCACGGTGCCGGTCGCGGTGACCGCCACGATCGGCGGATCGAGGACCTCCGCGGCGGACTCGCAGCGGTCCGGGCGGCCCCGACACACCACCGCGCAGGACAACTCCAGGGTGCGGCTGCGGGTGCCCACCCGCGACACCCGCGCGGTCACCTCCACCACGTCACCGGCCCGGATCGGGGCACTGAACCGCACGTCGGAGTACCCGGCGAACAGACCCTCGTCGGAGTCGGTGCGGATGCACACCTCCGTGGCAACGTCCCCGAACAGGGCCAGGGCGTACGCCCCGTCGACGAGGTTGCCCGCGTAGTGGGCGTGCGAGTACGGCACATACCGCCGGTGCGTCACCGTCAACCCGAGCCGTTCGTCGGTCATGCTGTCGCCTTCCGCTGCGTGATCAGGGCGTGCACGAGGTAGCTGGCCACCTCGCCGGGCGTGGTGCCCCGACCGAAGATCCGGTCCACGCCCAACTCGTCGGTCATCGACTCGTCGAACCGGGGACCACCGACGATCAGCAGCGGCCGCCGCCCCGCCGGCATCGCCTCCCGGAACGCCGCCGACATCTCCCGGGTGTTGTGCAGGTGCGCGTCGCGTTGGGTGACCACCTGCGACACCAGCACCGCGTCGGCCTTCTCCACCCGGGCGGTCTCCACCAACTCCGGCACGCTGACCTGCGCACCCATGTTGGTGACCTTCAACTCCCGGTAGTACTCCAGGCCCTTCTCCCCCGCGATGCCCTTGACGTTGAGGATCGCGTCGATGCCCACGGTGTGCGCGTCGGTGCCGATGCACGCCCCGACCACCGACAACTTGCGCCGCAACCGCTGCTTGATCACCGTGTTGACGTCCTTCGCCGACAGCAACGCGAAGTCCCGCTCCACCACCTGCACCGCACCCAGGTCGACCAGGTGGTTGACCCGCCCGTACACCACGAAGAACGTGAACCCGTCACCCATTCCCTTGGCGTGCACCACCATCGCCGGGTCGATGCCCATCCTGTTGGCCAACTGCACCGCCGCACCCTCGGCCCGCTTGTCGTGGGCCACCGGCAGGGTGAACGACACCTGCACCATCCCGTCACCGGTGGTGTCCCCGTACGGCCGCACAATCTTCTTTTCCCCGCTCACGCGGCGGCCTCCAGGATGTCGGCGGCCGGGTTGCAGTAGTCGGCCTCGTGCGCGGCGACCCCGTCCAGGCCCTTGCCCCGGTCGGCGGGCCGCTTCATGATCCCGAACGTGCCCTCGGCGATCGCCGTGAGCAACGTCTGCTCCCCAATGCGCTCCAACAGATCCAGTGCCTCACCGAGGACCTGGTTGGCGCGGCGGCGGATGAACCCGCCCGGCGCCGGCACGAAGTCCTCGTGCAGCCCACCGGCCGCACCCAGCACGTAGCGCACGTTCTGCAGGGCGATGTCCCGATCCGACAACCACGGCGTCACCACCGCCTCGGTCATCATCCCCACCAACAGGATCCCCTGACCGGTCATCGCCCCGGCCAGGTTGAAGAACCCGTCGAGCAGATTGCCCCGGAACACGTCACCGGTCATGTGCTTCGTCGGCGGCATCCACTTCAACGGCGCATCGGGGAACAACTCCCGCGCCAGCAGGGCGTGCGCCAACTCCAGGCGGAACGACTCCGGCACCTCCGGGTTGATCTCGAACGCGTGACCCAACCCCAACTGCCAGTCCGCCAACCCCGCCTCGTGCGCAAAGAACTCGTTGAGCAACTGCGACACCGTCACCGTGTGCGCCTCGTCCACCGCGTCGGCGGTGGTCAGGTAGTTGTCCTCACCGGTGTTGATGATGATCCCCGCGCGGGCGTGCACCTGCCGGGAGAACCGCTGGTCGACGAACGTCCGCACCGGGTTGATGTCACGGAACAGGATCCCGTACATCGAGTCGTTGAGCATCATGTCGAGGCGTTCCAACCCGGCCAGGGTCGCCATCTCCGGCATGCACAACCCGGACGCGTAGTTGGTCAACCGCACGTAGCGGCCCACCTCCCTCGACGACTCGTCCAACGCCGCACGCATCAGCCGGAAGTTCTCCTGCGTGGCGTACGTGCCGGCGAACCCCTCCCGGGTCGCACCCTCGGGCACGTAGTCCAACAACGACTGCCCCGTGGAACGGATCACCGCGATCACGTCCGCACCGGCGCGCGCCGCCGCCTGCGCCTGCGGAATGTCCTCGTAGATGTCACCCGTCGCGACGATCAGGTAGATCCACGGCCGCTGCTTCGGATCACCGTGCCGCCTGATCAGCCGGTCCCGCTCGGCGCGCCGCCGGTCAATGCGCCGGACGCCCGCACCGACCGCCCTCCGCGCCGCCGACCGGGCGGCCGTGGCCGCCCGCCCGGACGGCACGGCGAACCGCACCGACCCGGCGGCGGCCTTCTGCGCCAGCAACGTCACATCCGTCATGCCCTCCCGGGCCAGGGCGTCGAACACCGGCACCGCCACCCCGTGCCCCAACCCCACATCCGCGGCGACCGCGTCGACGAGCCGGTTGACCCACGGAATGCCGTCCGGGTCGGCGCCGGCCACCCCGGCCAACCGCAGCACCGCCCGCTCCACCGACACCGTCGTGTGGCTGCGCGCCAGGTCCACCACCGGCTGCCCGGCCCGCCGCGCCAACTCCCGCGCCCGCGCCACCAACACCGGATCAAGATCAAGCTTCCCGGTCACGATGACCCTTCCTCGTAGATGACCTCACCGCGCAGCACCAACCGCCGACACACCGGCAACGGCGTCGGGTCGTCCGGACCCCGCAGGTCCGGGTCCTCCGCCAACAGCACCGGCAGACCCCGCTCCACCCCCGCCGGCGTCGACCACACCGCGAACGTCGCCGGCGCACCCAGCGCGAGAACCCCCTCGGTGTCCAGGTGCACCGCCCGCCACCCACCACGGGTGTGCGCGGCGAACGCCGCCCGCACACTCATCCGCTGCGCCCGGTTGTGGTGCGCCGCCGCCGCCCGCACCGACCCCCACGGATCCAACGGCGTCACCGGCGAATCCGACCCGAACGCCAACGCCACACCCACACCGTGCATCGCACCCATCGGGTTCGACTCCAACGCCCGGTCCAGACCCAGCCGCGACTCGTACATCCGACCCGCACCACCCCACAACCTGTCGAACGCCGGCTGCATACTCGCCACGACCCCGTACTCCACGAACCCGGCGATCAACCGCTTGTTCATGATCTCGGCGTGCTCGATGCGGTGCCGGGCCGCCCGCAGCCGCTCCACACCCAGCGTCCGCGCCGCCGCCGCGAAACCGTCCAGCACCGTGCCGATCGCCGCGTCACCGATCGCGTGGAACCCACCCTGCAAGCCGTGCGCCGCGCAGTCCAGCAGGTGATCACGCACCTGCTCGGCGCTCAGGTAGGCGTGCCCACAACCGTCACCGTCGCCGTACGCCTGCGACACGTGCGCCGTACGCGCACCCAACGCACCATCGGCGAACAGGTCACCACCGGCACCCACCGCACCCAACTCCCGGGCCCGCGCCGCACCACCCAACTCACCCCAGTACCCGTACACCTCCGGCAACCCCGCCCCCGAGATGCCCAACAGGCCGGTGAAGTCCTCCTCGTCGGAGATCTCCGGCCCACCGCACTCGTGCACGGCCGCGATGCCCAGCGACGCAGCGTGCGACAGGGCCACCCGCTGCGCGGCGACCCGCTGCGCCCGACTCACCGACCCCTGCGCCGCCGCCCGCACCACGTGATGCGCGTCGCGACGCAACCACCCCGACGCGTCGTACCCGGTCGCCTCCACCACCTGCGGACACGCCGCCAACAACGCCGACGACACCAACGCCGAATGCAGCGACGCCTGCGACACGTACACCTGCCGCCCACCGGCCGCCCGGCCCAACGCCGCCGCGTCCGGCACCGTCGCATCCGACCAGGCCGACTCGTCCCAGCCGTGCCCGAGCACCACCGCGTCCGCCGGCAGGCCCGCCGCGAACCCGGCCACCGCGTCCAGCAACTGCCCGGCCGAACGCACCCCGGCCAGATCCAGCCCGGACAACGCCAGCCCGGTGTCGGTGGCGTGCACGTGCGCGTCGACGAACGCCGGCGTCACCAACGCACCACCCAGATCCACCACCTTCTCGGCCGGCGGCGCGTCACCGTCGGTCCCCAACCAGGTGATCCGCCCACCGGACACCAGCAGCGCGGTGGCGCTCGGGTCGGCGGGGCAGTGCAGCACGCCGCCGCGATACAACGTCGAGGGGTTCGTCATGGCCTCAGTGTGCCGCGATCCGCGCCGTGAACAGCTGACGCACCCCAGGCTCGGAGCGCAACAGCCCCAGCGCCAACTCCGCGTGCCCCGGCACGTACCCGTTGCCCACCAGCATCGTCACGTCCGCGGCCAACCCCTCGGCACCCAACGCCGCCGCGGAGAAGCTCGTCGCCATCGAGAAAAAGATCACCGTGCCACCGTCCGCGGTGGCCAGAACCGCCCCGTGCTCACACCCCGGCACGTCCACGCACACCACCGTGACGTCCGCCGGCGCCCCCAACGCGGTGGTCACCGCCGTGGACAACCCCACCGGGTCCCGTGCGTCGGCCACCGCCACCACCGACGCCAGGCCGGCGGCCGTCAGCGCGTCGCGCTCCGCCGCCACCGGCACCACCCCGACGGTACGCGCCGCACCGGCCCCCCGCGCGGCGGCCAGCGACAGCGACCCGCTCTTGCCGGCCCCGCCGATCACCGCCACCCGCACCGGCGTCGGATCACCGGCGCGACCACGGTCCTCGACGTAGCGCGACACCACCCGCGCGGTCAACGCCGGCGCCCCGCACACGTCCAACACCGCCAGGGACAACTGCGGGTCCTCGTCCTCGGGCAACACCGCGGCGATGGACCGCGCGAACAGGATCGCCCACCCGTCACACGGCACCTGCTCGCTGCGCCCGTCCCAGCGGGCCAGCCCGTCGGTGATCACCAACGGCGTCAGGGTCAACGACACCAGGGTGGCGACCCGCTCCCCCACCCTGAGCCCCAGCGGGGACCGCCGACCCGCCTCCTCGACCGTGCCGATCAGCATCCCACCCGACCCGGTCACCGGGTTCTGCATCTTGCCCCGCGTGGAGATGATCTCCAGCACCTCGGCGCGGACCGCGTCCCCGTTCCCGCCGTGCTTCTCCGACAACTGTCGGAAACTCGCCGCGTCCAGGTTGAGCCGCCGCACCCGGATCCGCACCTCGTTCGGCGCGATCGCCGCCGACGCGTCCAGGCGCCAAGCCGCCTGCGGCAGCACCCCCGCCGGTTGCACGACGCGGTGCAGTCCCACCGGTGACGTCACGCCAACCCTCCCCTGCCCAGCCGCTCGAAGCCCCGGTCAAGGCTCGCGTAACGGGAAAACTTACGGCAGACTAATTTCTTCACCGAATATTTTCCAGTAGCGTTCGCGCTCCGATGACCAGCCGCACCACCGAGGAGGGGCCGTGACCCAAACCATCCCGCACCCGAGTCACGCCCCGGTCGCCACACCGACCGCCGGGCAACCCTACGAATACGTCCGCCGCCCCCTCGTCGAACCCGACTGGACCCGCTTCCCCGGCTGGCGCCACATCACCCGCGACCAGTGGGAATCCGCCCAGTGGCAACGCGTCAACTGCGTCAAGAACACCAAACAGCTCCGCGCCGTCCTCGGCGACCTCGTCGACGACACCTTCTACGCCGACCTCGAAGCCGACCAGAAGGCCCTGGCCACCATGTCCATGCTGGTGCCACCCCAAATGATCAACACGATGGTGCCGTTCGCGACCCCCACCACCGAGGCGCTGCTCGCCGACCCCATCCGCCGCTACATGATCCCCGTCGCCTCCGACCGCCGCACCGACTGGCCCTCACACCCCTACGCCAGCCGCGACAGCCTCCACGAACACGACATGTGGGTCGCCGAAGGCCTCACCCACCGCTACCCCACCAAGGTCCTCGCCGAACTGCTCTCCACCTGCCCGCAATACTGCGGGCACTGCACCCGGATGGACCTCGTCGGCAACTCCACCCCCGCCGTCGACAAACTCAAACTCACCCTCAAGCCCGTCGACCGATACGACGCCCACATCGCCTACCTCAAGGCCCACCCCGGCGTCCGCGACGTCGTCGTCTCCGGCGGCGACGTCGCCAACGTCCCCTGGCGCAACCTCGAGTCGTACCTCATGCGCCTGCTGGAACTGGAGACGGTCCGCGACATCCGGCTCGCCACCAAGGCCCTCATGGGCCTACCCCAACACTGGCTGCAACCCGACGTCGTCGAGGGCCTGGAGCGCGTCGCCCGCACCGCCGCCCGCCGCGGCGTCAACCTCGCCATCCACACCCACGTCAACCACGCCCAGTCACTCACCCCACTTGTCGCCAAGGCCGCCCAGACCGCCCTCGACGTCGGCGTCCGCGACGTCCGCAACCAGGGCGTCCTCATGCGCGGCGTCAACGCCACCACACCCGAACTGCTCGACCTCTGCTTCGCACTCCAGGGCGAAGCCGGGATCCTGCCGTACTACTTCTACATGTGCGACATGATCCCCAACGCCGAACACTGGCGCGTCCCCGTCTGGCACGCCCAGCAGCTCCAACACGACATCATGGGCTACCTCCCCGGCTACGCCACCCCCCGCATCGTCTGCGACGTGCCCTTCGTCGGCAAACGCTGGGTGCACATGCTCACCGACTACGACCGCGAACGCGGCATCTCCTACTGGACCAAGAACTACCGCACCTCCATCGAAACCGCCGACCTGGAGGCGCTCAACAAGCGCTACGCCTACTACGACCCGATCGACACCCTCCCCGCCGACGGCCAGCAGTGGTGGACCGACCACCGCGACGACTGACCCCCGTCACCGGGCCCGGCCGGACCACGCTGATGTCGGTGAGTCATCTTGATGACTCACCGACATCAGACTCGATGGAGATATGGGCCCCTCACGCCGTCGACCCGCTCAGCCGCCCCGGACGCCGGCCAGCACCTCGGACAACGGCGCCGGCTCCAGGCCTCGCTCGCGCAGCCCGGCCAGGATGTGCGGCAACGCCTCGTCGGTCATCGCCGCGTTCGCCTCGGTCACGTGCATGATCACCACCGAGCCGGGGCGGACGTGGTCCAACACCGCCCGCACCAGCGGCCTCCACGCGGTCGCGAAGGGATCCCCGCTGACCACGTCCCCGTCGACGACAGTCACACCCAGCGGCGCCAGGGCGTCAAGCGTCGCCGCGTCATGGCACAGCCCCGGAAAGCGGAAGTACCGGGTCTGCCGACCCCCGTACGGCTTGATCACCTCGAACGTCTTCGCCACGTCCCCGGCCAACTCGTCGACCGGCAGCGAGGGCAGGTCGTAACAGTCGGCCGTGAACGCCGCGTGCCCGTAGGTGTGGTTGGCCAACTCGAAGCGCGGGTTGCCGGCGATCCGCCGGGTCACGTCCGGATACCGCTGCACCCACTTGCCGGTCAGGAAGAACGTGGCCGCCACCTCGTCGCGCTCCAGCAGGTCGAGGATGCGCAGGTTCGCGTACGACTTCACCCGGCCGGCCCGCAGGCTGGTCAGCATCCCGTCGGTCATGTCCGCGTCGAAGGTCAACGCGACCCGGTTGCCCCGCCGGGGCCCGTGATCCACCACCGGCGCCCGCGCCCCCACCCGCGTCGCCCCGGGCACCGTCGCAACCGTCGGCGCCGGAGTGGCGCTGACGCTGGCCGCCGGACCGGCCGACGAACCGACGAAGACCGGCCCGGCCGGCGGCGGCACACGGGACGCCGTGCACGCGGCGCTGCCGACGACGACCACCGCAACCAGGACGCCACACAACGGGCGAGCCCAAGGTCGAATCACGCCGCAGATCATCGCAGAAGTGAACGGGGCTCACTGTCCCTCAGCACCCGGAACCGGCCGGACCACCGGTGCGCCGCCGGTGATCCACTCGGGTTTACCGATACCGCGCTGTCCCACCCGCCCGGACACCCCGACATCATGAAACCCGAGTCGATCACCCGACCAGCGGACGACGCGGAACCCGCACGGGCGGCTACGCCGAACCGCCACGGGGGGCGTACATGATGACCGCGACGCCGAGCAGGCAGAGCGCCGCACCGGCCACGTCCCACCGGTCCGGGCGGAAGCCGTCCACCACCATCGCCCAGCCCAACGAACCCGCCACGAACACCCCGCCGTACGCGGCCAGGATCCGGCCGAAGTGCGCGTCCGGCTGGAACGTGGCGACGAAGCCGTAGCAGCCCAGCGCGACCACCCCGGCGGCGATCCACCACAGGCCCCGCTGTTCGCGCCAGCCCTGCCACACCAGCCAGGCGCCACCGATCTCGGCCAACGCCGCCAGCACGAACAACACCAGGGAACGCAGCACCATCACCGGCCGACACTAGCCGCGGACAGCGACGGGTCCCCGGGCGGCAGTGGCGCCCGGGGACCCGTGGACCGCTCAGGTCACTTCGTGAAGGAGTCCTTCACGTTGCGACCGGCGTCCTTCATGTTCTGACCGGCCTGCTTGGCGCGCGCCTCACTCTCCTGGCTGGCGCCCTCGCCACGCATCCGCTCGTTGTCGGTCATGTCGCCGACGCGCTCCCGTGCGGCGCCGGCCATCTGCTCGACCTTGTTTCGTGCCTTCTCGGTGAAGCTCATCGCGCCTCCTCGGTCTGGCGGTTGTCCTCGCTCGCTTGCCCGCTCTCCGGGTGCCGAAACCGGCGGTGCCGGTCGGCACACCCGCTAAGGCATCCTAGGAAGATAGGTTGAGGGAGGGTCGCCTGCTGAGGGTCGGTCACGATGGTTAACTTGCCGCATGGGAGAGCTCCTGCTGATCCGGCACGGCGAGACCACCTGGAGTGCCAGCCTGCGGCACACCTCGTACACCGACCTGGAGTTGACCCCCGACGGCGAGCGACAGGCGCGCACGCTCGCCGCGTTCCTGGCCGGGCGGCGGTTCGCGACGGTGCTGTCCAGCCCCCGCTCCCGGGCGCTGCGCACCGCACAGCTCGCCGGCCTCACCGTCGACGCCGTCGACGAGGACCTCAGCGAGTGGAACTACGGCGAGTACGAGGGCCGCACCACCGTCGACATCCACGCCGACCAACCACACTGGAACATCTGGACCGACGGATGCCCCGGCGGCGAGTCACCCGCGCAGGTGGGCGAACGACTCGACCGGGTGCTGGCGCGCGTCACCCCGCTGCTCGACCGGGGCACCGTCGCACTTGTCGGGCACGCGCACAGCCTGCGGGTCCTCGGCGCCCGCTGGATCGGCCTGCCCCCGTCCGCCGGCGGACGGCTGCGCCTGGAGACCGCCACGGTCAGCGCGCTCGGTCACGAGCACGGTCGGCAGGTCATCCTGCGCTGGAACCAGCCGGCTCCTCCGGCGCCCGGGACCGCGACCGACTCGGTGCCGCCGCGCTGAGCTGACCCGGTGCCGCCGCGCCGATCTTCGGCGGCCGGTTCTCGTACGGGGTGGACAGCACCACAGTCGTCCGGGTCGTCACGTTCGCCGAGGTGCGGATCTCCTGGAGCACCCGCTCCAGGTCGGCCGGGCTCGCCACCCGCACCAGCAGCAGGTAGAAGTCCTCCCCCGCCACCGAGTAACACGAGTCGATCTCGGGCAGGTGGGCCAGCCGCTCCGGCGCGTCGTCCGGCTGCGACGGGTCGAACGGGCGGATCGCCACGAACGCGGTGAGCGGCAGGTCCAGCGCCTCGAACGACACCCGGGCGGCGTACCCCTTGATCACCCCTCGCTGCTCCAGCCGGCGCACCCGCTGGTGCACGGCGGACACCGACAACCCCACCTTCTCGGCCAGGTCGGTGTACGACAGTCGGCCGTCGGCGGTCAGCGCGGCGACGATAGCGCGGTCGATCTCCTCCACGGCGTGCAACCTACCGGGAAAACGGCCCGACGGCGACGAGGTACCCGCCGGGGGGGGGGGGGGGGGGGGGGCGGCCGGGCCCCCCCCCCCCCCCCCCCCCCCCCCCCCCCCCCCCCCCCCACCCCACACCCCACCCCCCCCCCCCCCCCGCCCCCCCGCCGCCCCCCCGGCCCCCCCCCGCGCCCCCCCCC
>NZ_JBICUF010000016.1:0-147401 GCF_043198035.1 Micromonospora sp. NPDC048898 | reverse complement strand
CCTCCCCGCCCGGCCGGCGGGGGGGCCCCCCCCCCCGGGGGCGCCGCCGGGGGGGGGGGGGGGGCGGGCCGGCCCCCCCCCCCCCCCGCGCGGGGGGGGGGGCCCCCCCCCCCCCCCCCCCCCCCGGTTGGTGCACCGCGGCGCGCCAGCGGCGGCTGCTCCGGGTAGCGGCCGCCGGCCGCGGCGCCGGGCGGCGTGGCCGCGTCGATCGCGTTCAGCTCGGCCTCGGTCAGCTCGACGTCTAGTGCCTGGACATTTTCCGCCAGGTAGCGACGTCGCTTGGTGCCGGGGATCGGCACCACGTCAGGGCCGCGGCTGAGCACCCAGGCGAGTGCCAGCTGGGCGGCGGTGACGCCCTTGGCTGCGGCCAGTTCGCGCACCCGCGCCACCAGCTCCATGTTGTGCCGCAGATTGTCGCCCTGGAACCGGGGCGTACCGCGCCGGTAGTCGTCGGCCTCCAGCTGGGTGAGATCGGTGATCGCGCCGGTCAGCAGCCCCCGCCCGAGCGGGCAGTACGCCACCAGCCCGATGCCCAGCTCACGCAGGGTGGGCAGCAGTTCGGTCTCCGGCTCCCTGCTGAACAACGAGTATTCGTACTGTCCAGCGGTCACCGGGTGCACGGCGTGCGCCCGCCGCACCAGGTCCGCCGAGGCTTCGGAAATACCGAGGTGGCGCACCTTGCCCGCCGCGACGAGCTCGGCCAGCGCGCCCCAGGTCTCCTCAATCGGCACCTGTGGATCGACGCGGTGCTGGTAGTACAGGTCGATGTGGTCCACCCCGAGCCGGCGCAGCGACGCGTCGCAGGCCCGGTGCACGTAGTCAGGGCGGCCGTTGATGCCGAAATAGCCATCCTCGGGGCGGCGCTCCACGCCGAACTTCGTGGCGACCACCGCGTGGTCGCGGCGGCCGGCGACGGCCTTGCCGACCAGCTCCTCGTTGGTGAACGGGCCGTACATGTCGGCGGTGTCGAGCAGGGTGACGCCCAGCTCCAGCGCCCGGTGGATCGTGGCGACCGACTCGACGTCGTTGCGGTCACCGTAGAACTCGCTCATGCCCATGCAGCCGAGGCCGAGAGCGGAGGTGGTCAGGTTCTGGCCGAGCACGCGGTTATGCATCCGCGATTCCTTCCAAGTAAGGAGATGACAACGGACTGCGGCCCTCGGGACGCACCGGTGTCGCCGGCGATGTCGTCCCGGGGCCCCGTCCCGACCATACGGGGGCCGAGTTCAGACGGACGGCGTCTGCGACACGAGATAGCGGCGGGCACGTAGCTCGGCGCCCTGGCCGAAAAGGCGGCTCTCCGGCCGGCTCTGCTCGTCGGTGAAGCGTTGCGCGCCGCCGCCGACCGGGTCGAGGTAGTGCCCGGCGGCGGGCGTGAGCCGAACCAGGCCGGCCGCGTCGTGCCCGGGCAGAGCGCCGTCGAGGATGGTGAACAGCCCCAGACCGCCGGCGAGCTGCCGAGGTTCGGTGCGAGTTTCCTTGCCTCCGTGATCGAGCATCAGGTGCTCGCGCGAGGGCAGGTGGTAGCCGAGACGGTCGACGGCGAAGACCTCGCGGCCGTCGAGTTGCCACCGGACCGTGCCGGCCGCCCGGTCATAGGAGAGGACCAGATGATGTTCGTCGTCCGGCTGGCGTGACGCCACCGGCACCGTGTAGAGGAACGCGGCGTAGTCACCGAGCTCGTGCCGGGCGTGCGGCAGGCGCTCGTAGAAGACGTACACCCGCTTGTTGGTCAGGAAGAAGTCGAAGACCATGGCGGTCTCGGTGTCCAGGACCGGCATGGCCACCGAGGCCAGGCGCAGATCGTCGTCGGGGTCGGCGACCGCCGCGCCGAACGGGTGACCCGCGGTGCCGTAGGTGCGCCCGGACAGCCACGCCTCGAAGGTGAGCACGGTGCCAGGATCGGCGTCGAAGCCGAGGTGGCCGCTGGACGCCAGATGGTTGGGGTAGGCGAGCCACTTCACGTGATCGAGGGCGCCCGGCACCGCCTCCGGGCCCTGTTCCTGCGGAAGAGTCCGGGTGAACGCTGGTTCGCCGGTGCTCGGGTGCCGACCGGGCGACACCGCCCGCAGACCCTCCGCCGAGGTGGACACCTCGGCGTCGTCACCGACGTAGTCGCCGAGGCGGTAGTAGGCCCAGCGCGCGTCGGCACCCTCGGTCCGGAAGCCGTCGTTGAAGTCGTCCCACACGGTCATCGGTCATGCCTTTCCGCCGGGCACGCCCGGTCGCGGGTGCGGAGCCAGTCGGGAGTGCAGGCCGTCGCGCAGCCACGATTCCTGCTCGGTCAGGATCTGCTGAGCGGTGGCGGTGTCGCCGAGCGCGATGCACGCGTGGAAGGTGCCCGGGTGGTAGCCGATCCGGGACTTCACGCCCGCCTGGATGAGCCGGTGTGCGTACGTCAGCGCCTCGTCGCGGAGCGGGTCGTACTCGCACGCCAGCACGTACGCCGGGGGTAGCCCGCCGAGGTCGTCGGCGCGCGCGGGCGCCGCCAGCGGGTCGACCGCGTCGCCCCCGGCCGCGTCGCCCAGGTAATACCGCCAGCTCACCTGCGCGTTGTGCCGATCCCACATCGGGGTGTCGGTGAACGCGCGTGCGGAAACCGTTTCCAGGCGGTCGTCCAGCGCGGGGAAGAGCAGGCACTGCAGCCGCAGCGCCGGGCCGCCACGATCGCGGACGGCGAGGGCGAGCGCCGCGGCGAGGCCACCACCGGCACTCTCCCCGCCGACCGCGATGCGCCCGGTGTCGACGCCGAGGTCAGCGCCTTCCTTGGCGAGCCATTCCAGCGCCGCGTAGCAGTCCTCGAGCCCCGCCGGAAACGGATGCTCGGGGGCCAGGCGGTAGCCGACGTTGACCACCACGGCGTCGATCCGGTCGGCCAGCCGTAGGCACGTCTGGTGCACGGTTTCCAGGTCTCCGGTGACGAAGCCGCCCCAGTGCAGATAGATCAGCGCGGGCTGCGGCCGGTCGGCATCCGGCCGGTAGACCCGGACGGCGACCGGCGGGGCGCCCGGCGGGCCGGGAACCAGCCGGTCGCCGACCTCGACCGGGCGAGAAGGCTGGTACGGCCGGTGATGGGCCACCGCCGCACGCAACGCCGCCCGGGTGGCGGGCAGATCGGCATAGTCAACTCGGGGCAGCGCGGACAGTCGGTCGGCCAGGTCGGTGGCGAAGTCGTACACCGTGGGTCTCCTCGCCTCTCGGGCGCCGTGGTGGGAACGGTCAGAAGGTGATGACGACCTTGCCCCGGGTGTGCTTGCCGGCGAACTCGGCGACACCGCGCTGCGCCTCGGCGAACGGGAACTGGGCACTCACCTCGACCCGCAGCTGACCCGACGCTGTCGCCTCGACGATCCGCTGTAGCCGGCCGTCGGTGGCCTCGATGTGCGCGTACGTGGCGCGCACCTCACGGTCGAAGACCGGCGGACCACCGGCCGGAGAGATGAGCAGCCCACCGGGCTTGACGGCGGCCGCGGTTCCGGCAAGCCCGGGACCGGCATTGATCAGGTCGACGGCGACGTCGACTCCGCCGGGAACGTGGCGCAGCGCCTCCTCGGTCGTGTCGGCGGAGGTGTAGTCGATGGTCTCCGTGGCACCAAGGCCACGCACGTAGTCGGCGTCCGACGGCGGCGCGGTCGCCACCACGCGGACACCGGCCTGGGCGGCGAGCTGAACCACGAACGAGCCGACACCACCAGTCGCACCGACCACCAGTAGCGAGTCACCGCTGTTCAGCCCGGCCTGCTCGACAATGCCGGCCGCGGTCATCGCGGCCACCGGCAGAGCAGCGGCGTCCACCGGGTCCAGCGTCTCCGGCCGGGCCACCACCTCGGGGCCGTCCAGCGCCAACGTGTACTCCGCGACCGCGCCGGCGACCGGGTGGGTGAACGCCACCACCTCGTCACCGGGGGAGAATCGGGTGACGCCCTCGCCGACCGCTTCGACTGTGCCGGCCGCGTCCAGACCCAGCACGAAGGGATGCGACACCGGCATCATCTCGCGCATCACTCCGGTGGCGAGTTTGACGTCGAGCGGGTTGAGCGCTGCCGCCCGCAGCTTGATCAGGATCTGGCCCGGCCCGGGTGCCGGCTTGGCCAGCTCGGCGAGGGTGAGCTGGTCGATCGGGCCGTACGAGGGTGCGACGAGTGCCTTCATGGTGACGTGCCTTTCTGAGGTATTGGAGAGAGTCGGTGTGGTGCGGCGCCAGACGAGCCGGCGGCGGCGGGGCCGGCCGTTGACCGGTGAGGTGCCGTGCAGGGTGAGGACGTCGCCATCGAGCGCGGCGTGCCGGACGAGTTCCGAGCCGACCATCCGGGAATGGGCGCTGACCAGAACCGCGTGGCGGATCTCCGAGCCGTTGGCGCGCCAGGTGCCGGCGTAGCCCATGAACGTCTCGACCTGGTCGTCCGGCCCGGCGCTCTCGGGCGCCGGGCCGGTGCGCATCATGCTGACCGACATGTGACCGTCGGCGGTGTAGACCAGCAGCCCCCGAGGACGATCACCGAGCGGCCCCGGCCGGACGTCGTCGCCCTCGACATCGACATAGGAGAGCAGCTCCCAGGTGCCGAGCACGTCCCGTGAGTTCACCGGGGCGCAGCCTCGGTGATGGTGAACCGCCGCACCCGCAGCTCGGCCCCCTGGCCGAAGAGGCGGCTCTCGGCGTGGCTGTGCTCGTCGGCGAACTTCTGTGGCCCGCCCGAGACTGGGTCGAGGTAGAAGCCGGGTACGCCGGAGAGCCGGGCCAGCCCGTGCGGAGAGTGGCCGGGTGCTGTGCCGTCGAGCAGGCTCAACAGCCCCATGCCGAAGTTGAGTTGACGCGGTTGCGCGATCGTCTCGGTGCCACCGTGGTCCAGCACCAGGTGCCGGCGGCCGGGCAGATGGTGTCCGATCCGGTCGACTCGGAACACCTCCCGGCCGTCGAGCAGCCAGTGGGCCGTGCCGGCCAACCGGTCGTAGCCGATCTCGACACGGTGCTCGTCGTCCGGCGCCCGATCGGCGACCGGGACGCCGTAGGAGAACGCCGCGTAGTCGCCGAGCGTGTCCCGGGCGAACGGCAACCGCTCGTAGAAGGCGTACACCCGCTTGTTGGTCAGGAAGAAGTCGAGGACAACGTAGGTCTCCGCGTCGAACGCGTTGATCGCCGCGGTGGCCAGACGCAGATCGTCGTCCGGGTCGGCCACCTCGGCGCCGAACGGGTGACCGCCGGTGCCGTAGGTGCGCCCGCCGAACGTCGCCGAGCAGGAGAGCACCCGCCCCGGCGTCGCATCGAAGCCGGGAAGCCCGGTGCTCGCCTGGTGCTGGGCGTAGACCAGCCACTTCACGTGGTCGAGGACGCCGGGCAGGCCGGCGCCGTCGGCGGGCTCGGGTGGCACCGTGCGGGTGAAGGCGGGCTCCGCGGTGCGTGGGTGCCGCCCACCGGAAACCACCTGCAGTCCGTCGGCGGAGGTGGTGACCACCCCGTCGTCGGCGACGTGGGGGCCGGCCGTGGTGTGGAACCACCGGCTGCCGGGCCCGGTGCTGTCGAAACCGTTGCGGAAGTCGTCCCACACCTGTTCGTGCTGAGTCACGTCGGTCATCGCCGGGTCTCCTCCCCGATGGGACGGTCAGGCGGGGACGGCGCCGCGCAGCAGTTGCGCGCTGATCGTGGCGAGCCGGTTGCCCTGGTAGCTGGCGGCGGCCAGGATCTGCTCGCTGGGGCCGTCGTCGGACGCGGCGTTGCCGGTGCCGTACGGGTTGCCGTGTGCGGCATAGACACTCGGGTCGGTGTAACCGGGTGGAACGATGATGCACCCCCAGTGGTGCATCGTGTTGTAGAGCGCGAGGAGTGTGGACTCGTTGCCGCCCTGGAGGTTGCCGGCGCTGGTGAAGCCGGTGGCCGCCTTGCCGGAGAGCTTCCCGGTCGCCCACAGCGGCCCGGTGCTGTCCAGGAACTGCTTGAGCTGAGCGGACACGTTGCCGTAACGGGTCGGCGTGCCGAACGCGTACGCGTCGGCCCACTCCAGGTCGTCGAGGGTGGCGAGGGGCACGTCGGCCGTGGCCTCCAGGTGGGCGCGCCAGGCGGGGTTGTGGTCGATGGCCGCCTCGGGGGCGAGCTCGGTGACCCGGCGCAGGCGCACCTCGGCGCCGGCCTTGGCGGCACCCTCGGCGACGGCCTCGGCGAGCGCGTGGACGTTGCCGGTTGAGGAGTAGTAGATGACGGCGACCTTGGCAGTCATGGGTAATGGGACCCTTCGCGAAAGACGAGCTAAGCGGAAGCTCTTCCACTTATCCAGGAGGCTATCCGGAAAGGTTTCCGATTGCAACGACCGCGGCACCGCTGGCCTCCACCCGCGAAAGGGCTGCGTACACTGCCGCGACAGCGCAGTCACGGCAGAATGGGTGGACGGGCGCAACCGGCTGCCGGGGGTGTGGCCGCGGGAGAGAGGACGTCGGGTGGTTGGAGAGCCGGAGGCGGCATCGGCGCCGGTCCCCGCGACACTGTCGATCGCGGGACAACCGGGAGTCGAACGCGCCGACGCCGCCCGCAACCGCCGCAAGATGCTCGACGCCGCCGCGCGCATCGTCGCCACCGAGGGCGTCAAGGCGCTGGCCCTCGACGAGGTGGCGCGGGCCGCGGGAGTGGGCACCGGCACCGCCTACCGCCGCTTCGGCGACCGCGCCGGACTGATCTTCGCGCTGCTCGACGAGGAGGAGGCCGGTTTCCAGGCCGCCTTCCTGCAGGGCCCGCCGCCGCTTGGCCCCGGCGCGCCGGCGGCGGAGCGGATCCACGCCTTCCTGCACGCCCTGGTGGACCGGGTGGAGGCGCAGCTGGAAATGCTGCTGGTCACCGAGACCAGCTCGCCGGTGGCGCGATATCGCAGCGGGCCGTACATGGTCTACCACACCCACCTGGCCAGTCTGCTCGGCGAGGCTCGCCCCGACGTCGACCCGCACTACGTCGCGGCCGCGCTGCTCGCGCCGGTCTCGGCCACCCTGATCAGTTACCAGCTGCGCGAGCGGGGCCTCGGCACCGACGTGCTCAAGAGCGGTCTCGACGACCTGCTGCGCCTCAACCTCTGAGCGTCCCCGCCGGCCCTTCCCGCTCCCGCGTCGAGCCACCCTCCAGCCTTGGTCGAGCGGTCTTCGACCGTGCCGCGCCATGGTCGTCGGGCGGGCGCGGGCCCGGTGGGCCACGTCGCCGCATCCACCTGCCGACCGCGGTCGCACCGACGAGGAGGCCAACAGGATGCTCGTTCCATCGCCCAGCCCCACCGATCTCATCGCCGACGCCGAGGATCTCGCCGTGGTCGCGGCTCGCTGCGCGCCGCAGTCCGAGACGGAGCGCCGGCTGTCCGGCGACGTCGTGGAAGCGTTGCGCGCCAGCGGCTTCGCGGCGCACTTCGTGCCCGCCGCGCACGGCGGCAAGGAAGGAACCTTCACCGAGCTGAGCGAGGCCGTCGCCCGGGTCGGGCAGTCCTGCGCGGCGACCGCCTGGTGTGCGTCCCTGGTGGCCAACCTCGGCCGGATGGCCGGCCTGCTGCCCGCCGCTGGGCAGGCCGAGGTCTGGGCTGCCGGTCCCGGCACGGTGGTCGTCGGATCGCTGGCGCCGACCGGTATGGCGGAGCGGGTGACTGGCGGCTGGCAGGTCTCCGGCGCCTGGCCGTACATCAGCGCCGTCGACTTCTCCGACTGGGCCCTGCTCTGCGCCCGGGTGCCGGCCGACGGGCCGGCGGCGGCTCGGATGTTCGCGGTCCCACGCTCGGCTTACCAGATCGCCGATACCTGGTCCAACGTCGGAATGAGCGGTACCGGTAGCAACACGGTGACCCTCGAGGCGACAGTGGTGCCCGAGGCGCGCTCCTTCGACAGGCAGAACCTCTTCACCGGTACGCCCGCGGCTTCCACCGCCGCGTGCCACGTGGTCCCGCTGCTGGCGGTCAACGGACTGTCGTTCGTGACACCCGTGCTGGGCGCCGCTCGCGGCGCCCAGCGGGCGTGGACCGCATACGTGGGCGACAAGATCCGCGGCGCGGCTGCCCGGCCCGGCGCGCCGGCCATCGAGCGCGGCCCGTACGACCTGGTCCTGGCGCGGGCCAGCGGCGAGATCGATGCGGCCGAACTACTGGTACGGCGGGCCGCGCAGGTCGCCGACCAGGGCGCCGGCATCACGCCGCTCGAGGTCAGCCGCAACCTGCGGGATTGCTCGCTGGCGATGGAAACCGTGGTCACCGCGGTGAACCGGTTGTTCCGCGCGGCGGGCACCTCCGGACACACCACCGGTAGCCCCGTGCAGCGGGTGTGGCGCGACGTCAACAGCGCCGCCAGCCACATCGCTGTGCAGTTCGAGCCCGCCGCCGCGGCGTACGCAACCCAGGTCTTCAAGATCTGACGCCTGACGAAGCAGAGGGGACGACGATGACCCGAACCATCGCGCGTGAGAGCAGTGCGGACTGGGTGCTCTGTCCTGGCTGCCACGTGCCGGTCTATGGCAAGCGCCTGCACCGCAACGCCCGGGTGTGCCCCGAGTGCCAGGTGCACCTGCCGCTCACCGCCGAGCAACGACTCACCCAGTTGGCCGACGACGGCCGTTACGAACTGCTGCCGATCGACGTGACAGGCAACGATCCACTGCGCTTCACCGACACCGTGCCCTACTCGGTTCGGCTGGATCGGGCGCGCCGGCAGACCGGTCTCAACGAGGCGGTGCTCTGCGCGAGGGCGTTCATCGGCGGCAGCCCGGTGGTCATGGCGGTGATGGACTTCCGGTTCCTCGGCGGCAGCCTGGGCACCGCGGTGGGCGAATTGATCACCGTGGCGGCCGAGACCGCGCTGGTGGAGCGTACGCCGTTGCTGATCGTCACCGCCTCGGGCGGGGCACGGATGCAGGAGGGCGCGCTGTCGCTGATGCAGATGGCCAAGACCAGCGCCGCGCTCGGTGAGCTGGACCGGGCCGGGATCCTCACCATCGCGCTCATCACCGACCCGACCTTCGGCGGTGTCGCCGCGTCGTTCGCCACGCTGACCGACGTGATCGTCGCCGAGCCTCGCGCGCGGCTGGGATTCGCCGGTCGTCGGGTGATCGAGCAGACCATCCACCAGCAGCTGCCACCGGAGTTCCAGACGGCCGAGTTCCTGCTGGACCGAGGCTTCATCGACATGATCGTCGAGCGTCGTCGGTTGCGGCTGGCACTCGGTCGCCTGTTACGGGTCGGTGCCGGCTCGCGGCAGCCGACCGAGCCCGAGATGGTCGATCCGGTGATCCGCTCCCATCAGCAGCTGTCGGAGCAGGACCCGTGGCGCAGCGTCGGCGAGGCGCGCGACATCCAACGGCCGACCACCCTGGACTACCTCTCGATGATCTTCGAGGATTTCCTGGAGCTGCACGGCGACCGGATCTCCGGCGAGTGTCCGGCGGTCGTCGGTGGGCTCGCCTGGCTCGACGACCGCCCGGTCATGGTGATCGGTCAGCAGAAGGGCCACGATTCCACCGAACTGATTCGGCGCAACTTCGGGATGCCCCGGCCGGCCGGATACCGCAAGGCGGCGCGGTTGATGCGCCTCGCCGAGAAGCTCGGCGTGCCCGTGGTGACGCTTGTGGACACGCCAGGTGCCTACCCTGGCGCGGATGCCGAGGAGCAGGGGCAGGCGGTGGCGATCGCGGAAAACCTGCGCTTGATGGCCGCGCTGACCATTCCGGTGGTCAGCGTCGTCATAGGTGAGGGTGGTAGCGGCGGCGCCCTCGGGCTGGCGGTGGCGAACCAGGTGCTGATCTTCGCCAGCGCCGTCTACTCGGTGATCAGCCCGGAGGGGTGCGCGGCGATCGTCTGGAAGGACCCGGCCAGGGCGCCGGAGGCTGCTCGCGCGCTGGGCCTCGACGCCCGAACGTTGCTGCGGCTGGGCGTCGTCGACGGCGTGATCCCGGAACCCGCCGGTGGCACCGGGGCCGATCGGCTGCTCGCCGCCGACCGGCTGGGCGCCGCGCTGCGGCACAGCCTGTACGGACTCAGCCGACTGAGCCGTGCAGAGCTGGGCGTCGACCGCCGGGCCCGGTTCCGCCAGTTCGGTTCGGCCGTGACGATCGAGGCAGAGCTGCGGACGATGAGCGAAGAGGCGATCTGACATGTTCCGCAAAATCTTGATCGCGAACCGGGGCGAGATCGCCGTTCGGGTCGCTCGGACCTGCCGGGAGATGGGCATTCCCACGGTGGCGGTGCACTCCACCGCCGACCGAGAGTCGACAGTGGTCCGGTTGGCCGACGAAGCCGTGCAAATCGGCCCGCCGCCACCGACGCAGAGCTATCTCAACGCGGCTGCCGTGCTGCAGGCGGCGGACCAGACCGGAGCCGACGCCATCCATCCCGGCTACGGGTTCCTGTCCGAGTCACCGGACTTCGCCGACGCGTGCGAGGCGCTGGGCATCACCCTCGTCGGGCCGCCAGCGTCGGTCATGGCGGCCCTGGGTGACAAGACCTCGGCGCGAGCCCTGATGTCCCGCGCCGGCCTTCCGCTGCTGCCGGGAAGCCTCGACCCGCTCGACGCGGAGGCCGCGCGGGACCTGGCCTCGACGATCGGCTTTCCGGTCATCATCAAGGCGGCCGCCGGCGGCGGCGGGCGCGGCATGCAGGTGGTGCACGGTGCGGCCGAGTTCGTCGACGCCTTCCGGCGCACCCAGGCCACCGCACAGATGCTGTTCGGGGACGGCCGGGTCTACGTGGAGCGCTATCTCGCCAAGGCACGTCATGTCGAGATACAGGTCCTCTGCGACGGCCACGGCAACGCCGTACACCTGGGGGAGCGGGACTGCACGGTGCAGCGGCGTCACCAGAAGCTGATCGAGGAGACGCCGGCGCCCAACCTGCCGGACGGCCTGGCCGAGCGGATGGGGCAGGCTGCGGTGCAGGGTGCTCTGGCGGCCGGCTACGTCGGCGCGGGGACCTTCGAGTTCCTGGTCGACCCGGACGGCTCCTTCTATTTCATGGAGGTCAACTGCCGGATCCAGGTCGAGCATCCGGTGACCGAGATGGTCACCGGCGTGGATCTGGTCCGTGAGCAGATCCTGATCGCGGCGGGCGAGCGGCTGACGATGACCCAGGACGACGTGCACCGCCGCGGCGTGTCGATCGAGTGCCGGGTCAACGCCGAGGATCCGGCGCACAACTTCGCGCCCACCCCGGGAACTGTCGACGAGTTCGTGCCGGCCGGTGGTGCCTTCGTCCGGGTCGACACCCACGTGTACCCGGGCTACCGGATCCCGCCCAACTACGATTCGCTCCTGGCCAAGCTGGTGATCTGGGCGCCGCACCGGGATGAGGCCATCGAGCGGATGCGTCGTGCACTCGCCGAGTTCCGGGTACGCGGCCCGCGAGTCAGCACCACCCAGGAGTTCCTCGCCGCCGTTCTGAACGACGATCGGTTCCGTTCCGCGGGCCACACCACCTCCCTGGTCGACGAACTGCTCAGGGAAGAGCACCCGTAGCCATCGCGTCGGCCGGCCGGCGCCTCGGTGCGCCGGCCGGCCGTTGCTCACGGCAGCTCGACCGACTGCGAGTGACGGAAGGTGTTCAGCGGGTCCCAACGTGCCTTCGCCCGCTGCAGGCCCGCGTAGTTGCCCTTGTAATACAGCGTGGACCAGGGCACCCCGGTGCGGTTGATGGCCGGATCACGGATGTCCATGTCCGGTGAGTTGATGTAACAGCCGTCGGTCTGCAGATTCGGCACCGGGTATCCACCGGTGTCCGCGAAAGTCTGGTGATAGATGTCGCGCAGCCAGCCGACGTGCGCGGCATCCTGCGACGGATCCATCCAGAAGTTCTCGAACAGCGTCAGGAAGCTCGCGTTGCGGTGCGGGTAGGCCGTGGCCGACTCGGACAGTGAGTTCACCCTGCCGCCGGCCACACCGGTCAGTTGCACTGTGGCGTTGGGGTTCGCGTAGTCCGTGCGGGTCAGGCCGCGCCACAGCGCCGCGATCTGCGAGTCGGTGAAGCCCTTCCTCATGTACGCCGACTTCACAGTGCTGCGCATCGTGGGATCCAGCATGGTCGCCGGGTTGCTGGTGCCGATCAAGCGGGTGGCAGCCAGCCAGCGCAGCCTGCGGGGTGGGTACGGCGCGACGATGCCGGTGCCCTGGGTGATGGCGGCGAGGTATTCGTCGAGCATCCGGGCGGCGTCCGGCACCGCCGCGTCGATCTGAGTCACCAGGCCGAAGCCGCCGGCCGACCGGTGGGTGATGAACGCTGCCCCGGACAGCGCCGTGTACGGCGAGGACGGGTCGGCATTGCGCTCGTACCAGGTGCCGAAGTTGCGGACCAGTGTGGTGAAAGCCGCCTGGGTCAGCGTGGGCCAGCCGACCGGCAGCGAACTGACCAGCACCTCGGCCGGGGGTTGCGGCAGTTGCTGGCCCGGAGTGGTCCCGCTGGCGCCGACCGAGCGGAACCAGTACTTGGTCACGATCCCGAAGTTGCCGCCGCCCCCGCCTGCGGCAGCCCACCAGAGGTCCCTGTTGACGTCGGCCGAGTTGCGCGAGGCAACCACGACCCGGGCGACACCCAACTTGTCGACCACCACCATCTCGACGGCTTCCAGGTGATCGGCGACCACTCCGTAGCGCCGGGAGAGGAGGCCGTAGCCGCCGCCGGCGACATGCCCCCCAATGCCCACGGTCGGGCACACCCCGCCGGGGAGAGTGACGTTCCAACCTTTCTTGAGCGTCTCGTAGACCTGGCCCAGCAGAGCGCCCGGCTGGATGACGAAGGCGTTGCGGGTCTGGTCGTAGCCGATGGCGTTCATCGCCGACATGTCGATGATGACCTTGGTGGCCGAGTGGTAGACGAAGTCGGCGTAGCAGTGGCCTCCGCTGCGTACGGAGATCCGCTTGCCGGCCCACACCGCCTTCTGGACGGCGTCGAGCACCTGCTGCGTGGAACCGGCGAGGAAGACCGCCTCCGGTGCGGCGACGAAGCGCTGGTTGTTGCCGACCACCACGTCGGGGTAGCGGGCGTCGCCTGGGGCCACGATGCGGGCTGCCGGGACTGCGGGGTTGGTTTGCTCATCCGCCAGGGCCGGCGCGGCACCCACTCCGGCCGTCATCGCGCCTGTCGCCGCGGCTGCGCCGACAAGGAGTCCTCTTCTACTGATCGTCATTCCAGTCCTTCCTGGACAGCTGAGCCGGCGCTGCACTGCGCCGGCTGATGTGCGGAACATCGAGGGCGCTGGTACGCACGGGAAGCAGTCCGATCCGCACCGCAATGGAAACAGATCAGAATGATTTCAATACAAAAGAACTCCGCGGCCGGAACGAGCGCACTCCACGGCCGCGGACGAATCCCCCCGTGCATCCGCCAGTGTAATAAATTCGATCAAGGCCGGGCATCGTCACTCAGCTGTCGGAGGGTCGGCCGAATGGCGGATTCGTGCGGGGATCTGCGTTGGTCCGGGCGAATCCTGAGGGATCCCGCCGGTTGACTGTTGGATATGCGACTTTCGCGCCGGGCTTCGGCCCCGGCCTGTACGGCTCGGTAGTTATTCCGCCTGTCGAATATCCGCATTAGAAGAGCCTGGAGTCGATGTGCAGTTCATCACAGCACTGAGTGCGGAAGGGTGAATTGACCGGTCTGTCCAGCGCGGCTGCGCCGCTGAAACAATCTGTTAACCGGAAATTTCCGACGCCCGCCGGGACGGATGCCGACGTCCCATTGCGATGACGGAGCGGCTGTGTAAAATTACCCCTCGTAGCTGTAAGTGGAATGATTTCCGCTACGCGGCCAGGGTGGATCGCCAGGCGCGGGCAGGGGGCACGACCCGACGCGGGCGGCACGCGGGAGCTTTGATCAGCGACGCCGGGGTTGGTGGGGGGCCGTCAGGGCTCATCCACGAAATAGGGATACATCGATGCATCTGTCCGTAGCGGCTTTGTGGCAGCTCGCTTGCCTGCGGCCCCTCGCATAGTCGCTTACATGACACACACGGGGAGTGTGACGTGCAATTCAAGATTCTGGGACCGATGGAGATCGTCACCGGCGAAAGATCGTCTTTCTCGGTCAATGCTTCGAAGACCAGCCAGGTGCTTGCGCTGTTGCTGGTGCAGTGTCCGGAGAACGTTGGCGTCGACACGATCATCGCCGAGCTGTGGGGCGAGAAGCCCCCGCGCAGTGCCGTGACGACCCTGCAGACCTACATCTATCACGCGCGCCGCATGCTCACCCGGGAAATGGTCGACGGGAACAGAAACATCGTCGTTACCCGGCCACCCGGATATGGCGTCCAGGTGCACCCCGACGACATTGACGTCAACGTCTTCGTCCAGTCCGTGCGCCGCGGTCGTGAACTGCTCGAAAAGGGCCACCCCCAGCAGGCGGTCGACTATCTGAACGCCGGATTGGCGCTGTGGCGAGGGCCGGCGTTCGCCGGCCTGGTTGTCGGCGAGGTGCTCGGCGCGCGGGTGGCTCACCTCGACGAATTGCGGATCCAGGCGGTTGGCCTGCGGATTACGGCCGAGCGGAGTCTCGGGCGCCACCTTGAGCTCGTGCCGCAACTACGCTCACTGGTCTCCGCACACCCCCTGAACGAGTCGTTCCATGCTCATCTGATCGAGGTGCTTTTCGAGTCCGGCCGGCGGGCCGAGGCCCTGCAGGCCTATCAGGATCTACGCCGGATCCTGGATCGGGAGCTCGGTGTCGAGCCGACCATCGAGATGCAGCGGTTGCAACTCGCGGTCCTGCAAGGGGAGAGCAGCAGCGCCCGTCGCTACCCCGCCGTCGCCTGAACCGCGGGGCGGCCGCCGGCGCGCTGCCGTGACGGTCGCCCGCGTCACCGGATTCAGGACGTGCTCGGGTCGATCCGGAACAGCGGCTCGTCGAACTCCACGGCGTCACCGTCGCCCCGCAGAACCGCGCTTACGGTGCCGGCGCAGGCCGAGTCCACCGGGATCATCAGCTTCATCACCTCGATGATCGCGATCTGTTGGCCAGCCTCCACCCGGTCACCGACCTTGACGAACGGCGCGGCACCCGGCGACGGGCAATGAAACAGCACGCCGACCGCAGGCGCGCGCACCTCGACGCCCGCCGGCACCACCGGGCCGTCCAGCGTCGGCACGGACGGGGCCGGGGCGGTCGGCAGCGTGATCGGATCGGCCGGCAGCGGTTGGCCGGTGGGCCACTCCGCCTCGACTGTTACCCCGCCGGCCCGGATGCGCAACACGCTGGGCGCGTGGCTGAAGCCCTTCAGTAGCTGCAGGGCGTTGGTCCGGACCAGTTCCAACGAAGCCTCGATGTCCGAGACGGCCGGGGACTCCGGCCCGTTGGCGTCCTCGCCGGCGGGCATCCGGGTCGGGTCCGCGGTGTCCTGGGACATGGCTGTGCCTCCTCGAGCTTCTGATCACTTGCGGATGGACGATGCTGTCGGCAAACCGGCGATGGCTTGCGCGGACCTGCGAGAAGTCGCCTGAGGCATGTGTCGAAGTCCTCGGTCGAGCCGAGGCGGAGCCCGGGCGGCGGTCCGGCAAGGCGGAGATTCGTTCGGACACCGGTGTTGTATCCGGGCGAACATCCAACGCGGTCGGTCGTCGTCCCGGACCCGCCGCAGGCCAGCCAGGGGCTTTGACACCGGCCCTAGTAGTTGCCGAGCCCGCCGCAGACGTTGAGAGCCTGCGCGGTGACCGCCCCCGCCCCATCGCTGATCAAGTAGTTGACCATCGCGGCTACCTCCTGGACCTCGACGTAGCGACCGATCGGCACCCGGGCGGTGATGCGTGCGTGCGTCTCGGCCTCGTCCACGCCCCAGATCGCGGCGTAGTGCTCCCGAACGCGCTCGGCCATCGGTGTTTCCACGAAGCCCGGGCAGACGGCGTTGACGGTGATCCCCGTCTTGGCCAACTCCAGGCCGAGCGCCTTGCTGAAACCGACCACGCCGTGTTTGGACGCCGAGTACGGCGCGGCATGCACCACGCCCTGCTTGCCGCCGGTGGACGCGATGTTGACGATCCGGCCCCACCCCTTGTCGAGCATGCCGCCCGCGACGAGCACCCGCTTGGTCATCAGGAAGACGCTGTTGAGGTTGGTGTTGATGACGTCCAGCCAAAGCTCGTCGTCGATCTCCGCGGTTGCTCCGCCGCCGGGACGGCCAGCGTTGTTGACCAGAATGTCGACCGGCCCGTACCGGTCGACCGCCGCGCGGACGAACCGGTCCACGTCCTCGGCGGAGCGCACGTCGCAACTGCGTCCGTCCACGTCGTACCCCTGGTCCTGCAACTCCTTGACCGTGGCGGCGACCGCCGCGTCGCGTCGCGAGCAGAGATAGACCTGATTGCCCTTCTCGGCGAGCGAGCGTGCGATCTCCAGGCCCATCCCGCTGGTGGCTCCCGAGACGATGGCCACCCGCCGGTTCTCCGTCATGGTCTCCCCATTCGTGCTGACGTGTCGGACGTCGCCCAGGGTCGGCCGTGCGGCTCGAACGGCGATCGAGGTTGTCTTGGACCGAGCGCCGGACCTCGTTCGAGCGACCTTCGAGCCGGATGCCGCACGGTGGGGCGGACGCAGTTCCTGAGCCGATCGCACCGGAGGACCGCATGGCGCCAACTCGCACATTCACCGACCTCTACGTGGAGGTGCAGCAGTTCTACGCCCGCCAGATGCGCCAACTCGACGACCGCAAGCTGGAGGCGTACGCGGAGACATTTACCGAAGACGCGGAGTTCGGGCACACTCCCGGCCGGGAGCCGGCGCGGACCCGCGCCGGAATCGTCGCCGACCTGTTCGATTTCCACAAGAAGTTCGAGAACGACCCGGTGCAGCGCAGGCACTGGTTCAACATGATCGACGTGGAGCCGCAGGCCGACGGGTCGATCCGCTCGACCTGCTATGCGCTGGTGGTCACCACCCGGCCGAACGGCACGCCGACGATCGCGCCCAGCTGCGTGGTCAATGACATCCTGGTGCGCGGCGCCGACGACGAGCTGCTCACCAAGTACCGCCGGGTGGATCACGACCAGCTGTTCTGACGAGGGCTGCCGAGCGCGAGGGCCTGTGTCAAAGCCCCTGGCCGGCCTGCGGCGGGCCCGGACGACGACCGGCCGCGTTGGATGTTCGCCCGGATACCACACCGGTATCCGAACGAATATCCGCCTGGCCGGACCGCCGCCCGGACTCCGCCTCGGCTCGACCGAGGACTTCGACACCGGCCCTGTAGCCGGCCACCCCGAACAGTGACCGCCTTCGGCGGGCCTAGCGTTCGACAGACACCGGCTACGCGCCGGGCGAGGGGATCAAGGCAGCCTCGCTCACCGGCGAGCTCCACGACGGCAGGATGGCGAGGCGAGAGATCCGCCAGCCGACCGGGGTGCGTAGGGTCCCGAGGCGGTAGTGGCCGACCAGCACCCGGGTGTCGGCCTGCTCTCCTTCGGAGATGAAGACGGCCACCAGATGCGCCTGCGCACTGGCCTGGTCGCCGTCAAGGTCCACCAGCACGTTCGAGACGAAGTGCTGCAGCCGTGCATAGTCGGCGTGCGCACGCCGGGCGCCGTCGACGACGACGTCGAAGCCCTCCTGCCGGCCGCCTGGGGTTTCCGCCATCACATTTGCGGCGAACAGTTCACCAGGATCCTCCAAGCAGTGCCCGTCCAGCCACACACCCAGGCGGGTGATCAGGTCGGTGATCTCGGACCGATCGCTCAGCTCGCGCAGCTGGTGACGCAGACCGTCGATTTCGCTCTCGTCGAGCGCCATTCCCATCACTCCTCGGCTGTCTCGTGACACGGCAATCCTTTATGCCGACGCGCCGGTGGTCCGGGCACGGACGAACCCGATGCTGCCATACCGCGCTCGAAAGGCGCTTGAACGAGCTGCAAAGTGGCGAACTGGTTCCGGTCTCGGCTGACGCGTCGGCCGGGCCTCCTCGTCCGATCGGGTCGGTGGATACCGGAAATGCGCCAGCCGCGTTCTCCCGAGAGCCCGTCGGGCCCTGGGCTGGACACCCGGGCCTCAGACGCCCTCAAGTCTCCCGGGCGACGGGCGCAGGTACACGAACCAGGTGATGGCGAAGCAGATCGCGTAGAAGGCGATGAAGGCGATGTAGGCCGCGTCCGCGGTCTGGTAGGCCAGGAACGACTGCCGGAAGGCAAGGTTGACGAGGACTCCGCCGAACGCGCCGATGGCACCGGCGACGCCGATGAGCGCGCCCGAGAGGCGCCGGGCCTCGTGCTCCGCCGCCCGGTCGTGCGGGTCGTCCGCGCCGCCGGCGGTCGACCGCACACCGCACCTGGCCCGGAAGATCGCCGGGATCATCTTGTACGTCGAGCCGTTGCCGATGCCGCTGAACACGAACAGCGCGATGAAGCCGACCAGGTACAGCGGCAGCGAACGTTGCTGGGAGGCGAGCAGGACGATCGACGCGCCGGCCGCCATCGCCACGAAGTTCACGAAGGTGACCCGGGCCCCGCCGAGCCGGTCGGCCAGGACACCGCCCACGGGACGGATGAGCGAGCCGAGCAGCGGTCCGAGGAACGTCAGGTACGCGGCCTTCACCGGAGTGTTGAAGGTGTCGGCGAACTGCACCTGAAGCACCTGGCCGAAGGCGAACCCGAAGCCGATGAACGACCCGAACGTGCCGATGTAGAGCAGCGACATGATCCAGGTGTGCGGTTCGCGGGTGACGTCCCGCATGGCCCGCTTCTCGTTGCGGGCCTGGCTGAGGTTGTCCATGAACATCGCGGAGCCGAGTGCGGCCAGCACGATCGCCGGCAGGTAGATGCCGGCGACGATGCCGGGACTGCCCGCCCCCAGGACTGCCAGCACGAACAGGCCGACGAGCTGGACCGCGGCGACGCCGAGGTTGCCGCCTCCGGCGTTGATGCCCAGCGCCCAGCCCTTGAGCCGATCGGGGTAGAACGCGTTGATGTTCGCCATCGAGGAGGCGAAGTTCCCGCCGCCGACGCCGGCCAGCGCGGCGATGAGCAGCAGCGTCGAGTACGAGACGCCGGGCCGGATCAGGAAGGCACCGAACAGGCTCGGGATCAGCAGCAGCGACGCGCTGATGATCGTCCAGTTGCGGCCGCCGAACCGGGCCACGGCAAGGGTGTACGGGATCCGCAGCACCGACCCGACGAGTGCGGGAACGGCGGTGAGCAGGAATTTCCCGGCCGGGTCGATGCCGTACTGCGGCCCGAGGAACAGCACCAGCACCGACCACATCGTCCAGATGGAGAAGCCGATGTGTTCGGAGAAGATGGAGAAGATCAGGTTGCGTCGGGCAATGCGGGATCCCCGCTGTTCCCAGAAGATGGGGTCCTCGGGCCGCCAGTCGTCGATCCAGTGTCCGCGAAGGGTCCGGCTGCGCCGGTCCTGCTCGATGCTGTCGGGCACGGCCGTGGTCATGGTTCCTCCCAGGTGAGTCCTCGGTCGTCCGCTCGACACTTGACTGGTTCGCTCCTCAGTCCGGCGGCAGACCCACCACCAGGCTTCCGTCGGCGTCGGCACGGACCGGATACACGGTGAGTGGGGGCTGTCCGGTGGTCGAACGGCCGGTCGCCAACTCGAAGGTGTTCTGGTGCAGGGGGCAGACGACGACCTTCATATCCGCCAGGCCGTCCGCGAGCGGGCCGCCGGCGTGCGGGCAGACCGCCGACACCGCGCGCAGGCTGCCGTCACGCAGCCGGAAGATGGCGATCATGTCGTCACCCACGGCGTAGGCACGCCCCTCCCCGAGGGGGATCTCGTCGACCGGCCCGAGCCGGTGTTCCACGGCGACGAGCCTGGCCATCACGCCCGCCTCGCGAACGCCGGACCGGCACCGTTCCCGTCGTCGCCGCGCCCCTCGTGGCCGCTCCCACCGCGCCCCTCGTGGCCGTTACCGCCGTGCCCGTTGCCGGCCGAGCCGCCCGGCACGGCGGAGCCGATCGACGGCACCACCGGCCCCGGGACCGAGACCGGTACGGCTTCGCGGACCGGCACCTGCGGCAGGACCGTCAACGGCAGGGAGGTGCGGAACTGCCCCGGGGTGACCGGGTCGCGCCGTTCCAGCCACGGGTCCCGGTACGCGGCCACGGAGGCAGCCATGGCCGCGTCGAGCCGCGCCGCGATGCCGTCGCTGTCGTCGACGACCACCGCCCGGATGTGGTCGATGCCGAGCCGGGGCACCCACGCGTACGTGCGTTCCAACCAGTTCGCGCTCTCCCGGTAGTACTGCAGGAACCGGCCGGTCAACGTGATGACCTCGTCGGGCGAGTCGACGACGGCCAGGAGGTCCCCCTTGCGTACGTGGGCGCCGGCGGCCCCGCCGACGTAGATCTCCCACTTGCCGCCCTCGATGGCCACCACGCCAAGATCCTTCACGTACGCCTCGGCGCAGTTACGGGGACAGCCGGTGACGGCGAGCTTCATCTTGCCGGGGCCCTCGATGGCCTTGAACCGGTCCTCGATCGCGATGCCGAGAGCAGTGGAGTCGCCGACGCCGAAGCGGCAGAAGTCGGAGCCGACGCAGGTCTTCACCGTCCGGAAGCTCTTGCCGTACGCGTACCCGGACGGCATGTCGAGGTCCGCCCACACCCTCGGCAGGTCTTCCTTGCGAATGCCGAGCAGATCGATGCGCTGGCCGCCGGTGATCTTCACCAGTGGTACGGAGTACTTCTCGGCCACCTCGGCGATCCGCTTGAGCTGCGCCGGTGTGGTCACGCCGCCCTTGATCTGTGGGACGACCGAGAAGGTGCCGTCGCGCTGGATGTTGGCGTGCACCCGGTCGTTGATGAAGCGGGCGTCGCGTTCGTCGACGTACTCGTCGCCCCACATCATCCGCAGCAGCGAGGCCAGGCCCATCTTGCTCTTCGCGTCCTCCTCGCCGCCGGGAACGAGGGTGGCGAACACCGCGGAGACGGATTTCAGGCCGTGTTCGCGGATCACCGCCATCAGCTCCGCCTTGGGCATCGGCACACCGGGGACGTACCAACTCGCGGCCGGGTCGTCCTCGACCTTGCCGTCAGCGGCCCATTCGACGATCTGGGCGACCAAGCCCTTGCACGACCCGCAGCCCTTGCCGGCACGGGTGGCGTCCATGACACCGCTGAGCGTCTTCACGCCGCCCTGCACGGTGCCGACGAGCGCCCGCTTGGTGACGCCGTTGCAGTTGCACACCTGCACGTCGTCGCCAAGCTCCGCGGCACTCACGTCGGCGGACGGCGCGCCGAGGTCGAACAACATCTCGACCCGCTCCTTCGGCAGGGCGAGCCCACGGTCGAAGGCCTGCATGAGGAACGCGACCTTCCGCACGTCGCCCAGGAGAGTCGCGCCGACGAGCCGGTCGTCGCGGATGACGATGCTCTTGTAGACGCCCTTGCGCGGCTCGGCGAAGACGACAGTCTCGTCGTCGTCGCGTTCCGCCTCCTTCAGGCCCATCGAGGCGACGTCCACGCCCGCCACCTTGAGCTTCGTGGCCAGCCGAGAGCCGTGGTACGCCGCGTTCGGGTTCGTCCCGGTGATGTGGTCGGCGAGCACCCGCGCCTGCTCCCACAGCGGAGCCACCAGGCCGTACGTCTCGCCGCGGTGCTGGGCGCACTCGCCGACCGAGTAGATGTCGTCCTCGTCCTGCACGCGCATCTGGTCGTCGACGACGATGCCCCGCTCCACCGGCAGCCCGCTGGTCGCGGCCATCTCGGCGTTCGCCCGGATGCCGGCGGCCACCACGACGACGTCGCAGGCCACGGTCCGACCGTCCTTGAGCTTGACCCCCGTCACGGCATGCTTGCCGAGCACCTCGGTGGTGTGCGCGCCGAGGACGACCTCGATGCCGAGTCGCTCGATGCTGCGCCGCAGGATCGCGCCCGCCTGAGCGTCCAGTTGAGCGTTCATCAGATGGCCGGCGGCGTGCACCAGGGTCACGTGGGCGAGGTGATTCTGCAGGCCGCGGGCGGCCTCCAGACCGAGCAGGCCGCCGCCGATCACCACCGCGCGCTCGTGCTCGCGGGCGTACCGGATCATGTTGCGGGTGTCGTCGATGGTGCGGAACGCGAACACCCCCTGGTGGTAGCCGCGCCCAGGGCGGTGGAGGCCGGGAATCGGCGGGACGAACGCCCGGCTGCCGGTGGCGATGATCAGCTTGTCGTACGGCGTCTCGGTGCCGTCGTCGGCGTAGATCCGTCGCGCGAAGCGGTCGATGCGGGTGACCCGGGTGCCGGTGTGCAGGGTGATGCCGTTCTCCGCATACCACGACAGGTCGTTGAGGAAGATCCCCGACTCGTCGTCGACCCCGGAGAGCACGTTGGAGAGCAGGATGCGGTTGTAGTTGCCGTACGGCTCCTCGCCGAACATCGTGATGGCGAACTGGTCGCCCCCGCCGCGTTCGAGGATCTCCTCGACGGTGCGGGCGCCGGCCATCCCGTTGCCCACCACGACGAGGCGCCGGCGCTTGTCGACGGCGTCCATCAGACCTCGACCAACCCCAGGTCGACGATCACGGTGCCGGACACCCCGGCGGGCGCCGCCACGTGCACCTCGAGACCGGTGCCGGAGTCGAGGTCCTCGACCACCCGCAGCGGCACGTGGACGTCGGACTTGGCGCCGATCGGGAAGTATCGCATCGGCTGGCCATCACGCACGAGCAGGACACAGATCAACTCATCACTGGCATTGCCGCCCCGGAAGTAGACCGGCTGGGCAACGACGCCGCCCGGCACCACGTAGCTGAGCGAGCCGTCGACGAGGCCGGGCCGGTCGAGGCCCTTGCCCTCGAAGCTGTAGACGCCTTGCAAGAAACGGGGGGTGGTGTGCACAGCGACGCTCCCTTGCTCAAAGAGATGCTGGATTGGGCGGTGGGTTGGTCAACAGGTCGGTGTCGTCCGGGCCGCCCGCGCGCGCGATCGAGACCGCGCAGGCCTTGAAGGCCGGCATCCGCGAGTGGCGGTCCAGCGCCGGGTCGGTAAGCGCGTTCACGGCGGAGCTGCCACTCCAGTGGAACGGTGCGAAGATGGTGTCCCGGCGGATGCCGCTGGTGAGGCGCGCCCGAAAGAGCGCCCGTCCGCGTCGGCTGCGCAGTTCCACCACGTCGTTGTCGGCGATGCCGTGCCGGCGGGCGAGGTCCGGGTGCAGCTCCGCCCGGGCGTCCGGCAGCGCCATGGTCAGGGCGCCGACCCGGCGGGTCTGGTTGCCGCTCTGGTACTGCTGCATGTTGCGCCCGGTGGTCAGCACGTACGGATAGTCGGCGTCGGGCATTTCCGCCGGATCGCGGTGCTCCACCCGGAAGAACCTCGCCCGCCCGTCGGCGGTCGGGAACCGGTCGATGAACAGCCGTGGCGTACCGGGATGGTCCTCGCTCGGGCACGGCCAGAAGACCCCCTGCTCCGCCTCGATGCGCTCGTACGTGATTCCGGCGTAGTCGGCTGTCCCACCGGCGCTGGCCCGGCGCAACTCGTCGAAGACGCGGCGCGGATCGTCGTCGAAGTAGCGGCCGCGTCCGAGCCGGCCGGCGAGATCGGCGAGCATCCGCAGGTCGGTGCGGACCTGCGGCGGCGGCGACAGGGCCCGCTTACGGCGGATGACGCGCCCCTCCAGATTCGTCATCGTGCCCTCCTCCTCCGCCCACTGGGCCGTGGGCAGCACCACGTCGGCCACGGCTGCGGTCTCGGAGAGGAAGATGTCGGAGACGACCAGCAGGTCCAGCGCCCGCAGCCGGTCCATCACCCGGTTGGCGTGCGGGGCCGACACGGCGATGTTGCTGGCGAGCACGAGCAGCACGCGTACTCCGTCGTCGGTCCCGAGCCGGTCGAGCATCTCCCAGGCCGACCGGCCCGGCCGGGGCAACTCGTCCGGGTCGATGCCCCAGACGGCGGCGACGTGTGCGCGCGCCGCGGGGTCGTCCAGTCGCCGGTAGCCGGGCAGCTGATCGGCCTTCTGCCCATGCTCGCGGCCACCCTGCCCGTTGCCCTGCCCGGTGATCGTGCCGTAGCCGGAGAAGGGCCGTCCGGGCAGGCCCAGGGCGAGGGCCAGATTGAGGTACGCCTGCGCCGTGTCCGTGCCGTTGCTGTGCTGCTCGGCGCCGCGAGCGGTGAGCACCATCGCCGACGTCGCGGTAGCCAGCAGCCGTACCGTCTCCCGCAGGTCCCGTTCCGGTACGCCGGTCATCCGCTCCACCCGGTCCGGCCAGTACGCCGCCACGGTGGCCCGGACCGCGTCGAAACCGCTCGTACGGTCGCGCACGTACGTCTCGTCGACCAGGCCCTCGCGGATCGCGATGTGCAGCAGCCCGTTGGCCAGCGCGAGGTCCGTGCCCGGCAGGGGCTGCAGGTGGAGGTGAGCGCCCCCCGCGGTGGTCGTACGGCGGGGGTCGACGACGACGTGCCGCGCGCCGGCGGCCCGTCCGGCGTCGAAGTACTGCATGGACGGCGGCAGCGCGTCAGCCGGATTCGCGCCGACCAGCAGCACGGCCTGCGCCTGGGCGATGTCGGCCAGGGGGAACGGCAGGCCACGGTCGATCCCGAGGGAACGGTTCGAGGCGGTCGCCGCGGACGACATGCAGAACCGGCCGTTGTAGTCGATCGACGCCGACCGCAGCGCCACCCGGACGAACTTGCCCAGCGCGTACGCCTTCTCGTTGGTCAGCCCGCCGCCGCCGAAGGCCCCGACGCTGTCGGGGCCGTACCGGTGTTGGCTGGCACGGATGGCGTCGACGATGCGGTCCAGTGCCTCGTCCCAGCCTGCCGGTCGCAACGGGCTGGTGCGGTCGGCGGGATCCTTACGGACGAGCGGGCTCAGCAGCCGGTCACCGTGGTCGAGAAGGTCGGCAGCCGTCCAACCCTTGGCGCACAGACCGCCCCTGTTGACCGGGAATTCGGTGGGCGCCAGCCGAGGCGGCCCGTCGCCGGTCGTCAGGGATATCCCGCACTGCATGGCGCAGTAGGGACAGTGCGTATCGATCATGGACGATGCGCTCACCCGTCCGATGCTTGCCGGGCACTGTTTCCGATCCATACCGAGGTCGTAACGCTCTACGACCCTCGGGCCGCGTCATGGTGATGAACGGGAGGGCGGCGGCGAGGCGTACCCCGGGGATGAGGCGGCCCGCACCGGCGGCCCGCAGCCGCCCGCGGACGCCGCCGCCCGCCACGCCCGCGACGTCCACCGATCCGCCCGACCGGCGGTAGTACCTCGCCTCCGCGGGCCAGCTCAGGCGCTGGGGTTTGGTGCCGTGGTGGTGGCGTGGGTGAGCATGCCGGTGGCGGCGAGGGCGCAGCATGCGGCGACGGCGGCGAGTAGTGGTGTGTATCCGGCGGTGGTGTGCAGGAGGGTGGCGGCGGCGAGGGGCGCGGCGGCTTTGGCGATGGTGACGGGGGCGGCGAGTCGGCCGGCGATGGTGGCGTAGGCGGTGGTGCCGTACCGGGCGGTGAGCAGGGCGGGGGTGGCGAGGCTGGTGATGCCGAAGCCGAGTCCGAAGCCGATGACGGTGATGATCGCGCCGGTGCGGGTGCCGGCGAGCAGGGGCATGGCGAGCACGGCGGCGGCCTGGGTGGCGAAGACCGCGGCGACGATGGTGGTGACGCGCAGGTGTCGGCGGACGGCGGTGAGGACGAGTCGTCCGGTGACCGAGAGGACGCCGAGCAGTCCGGCCATGGTGGCGGCGACGGTGACGGGGTGGCCGCGGCCGGTGAGGTAGCCGATGAGGTGCACGGTCATGGTGCTGGTTGCCGCGCCGTGGGCGATCAGGGTGGCGGCGAGGATCCAGAAGCGGGCATCGCGCATCGCGGTCTGGGCGACGGCGCGCCGTTGGGCGTGCCCGGACCGCTCGGTGCCGGCGGGTGCCGTGGTCGTTGCCAGCCGGGGCCGGCGGATGGTGAGGGCGTGCAGGGGCACGGTGACCGCGCCGTGGATGGCGGCGAGGACGAGCAGCGCGCCGCGCCAGCCGAGGCTGTCGGCCAGGAGCCCGGTGAGGGGCATGAAGATGGTGCTGGCGAACCCGGCCACGATCGTGACGACCAGCAGGGCGGTGGCGCGCCGGTCAGGGGTGAACCAGGCGACGATGACGGCGAACGCGGGTTCGTAGAGGACCATCGCGCCGGTGATCCCGACGCCGATCATGACGGCGTAGAGCTGTTCGATGGTGTGGACCTGGGACCAGGCCACCAGCAGGCCCGTGGCGGTGATCGAGCCGGCCGTCATCAGCGCCCGTCCACCGTGGTGGTCCAACCACCGGCCGACGGGGATCGCCGCGAGTGCGCCGGCCAGGACCGAGGCGGTGAGCGCGCCGGTGACGGCGGTGGTGGAGGTGTCGAGGGTGGCGGCCATTGGGGTGAGCAGAACGGCATAGGCGTAGTAGAGGGTGCCGTAGCCGATGGTGGAGGTGACGGCGAGGGCGGCGACGATGCGCCACCCGTGGTGCCCGCCAACAACAGGGTCGGCGGGCACCGTGATGGTGGTGGGCATCAGCTGGCGCAGCAGCCGCCGGTCTGCGCGTCGGCGGGTGCGGCGTCGAGGGTGAGCAGGCTCAAGGGTGCGGCGAGTAGGCCGCCGGAGATGCCGGTGGCCAGGCCCCGTCCGGAGCTCTGGGCGGCCGGTGCCGGCCCGCAGCAGCTGTCGCCGGTCGTCGACTCGTCCGGGTTGCTGTTGCACACGCCGGTCTCGGGTAGGTCGAGTTGGACGTCACGGGCGGCGCTCCAGTCGCCGGCCAGGGCGGCGACGACGGAGCGGACCTGCTCGTAGCCGGTGGCCATCAGGAAGGTCGGCGCCCGCCCGTAGGACTTCATGCCGACGGCGTAGTAACCCGCCTCGGGATGGGTGAGCTCGGTGACACCGTGTGGGGGCACGGTGCCGCAGGAGTGCTCGTTCGGGTCGATCAGCGGGGCCAGGGCACGGGTGGCACCCATGACCGGGTCAAGGTCGAGGCGCAGCTCGGCGGCGATCGAGTGGTCGGGGCGGAAGCCGGTGGCCGCGACGATGCGGTCCACTGTGGTCTGCTCTTCGCCGCCGTCGGCGTGGCGCACGACCACGCTGACCCGGCCGTTGGTGGGGGTGAGGGCGTGCACGGCGAAGCCGGTGAGCAGGCGGATCCGGCCGGCGTCGACGTGCGCGCGTAGCCGGGAGCCGAGCGCGCCGCGGGCGGGCAGCGCGTCGGCGTCGCCACCGCCGTAGGTGCGCGCCGGCGAGGCGGTACGGATCGCCCAGGTCACGGTGGTGCCCGGGGTGGATTCGGCCAGTTCGGCGAGGGAGAGCAGGGTGTTGGCGGCGGAGTGGCCGGCGCCGACGACGAGGGTGTGCCGGCCGGCGAAGCGGTCCCGGTCGGCGCCGAGGACGTCGGGCAGCGCGTGGTCGAGGTGTGCCGCGACATCGGCCTCGCCTCGGGCGGGCAGCCCGGAGGAGCCGAGGACGTTCGGGGTGCCCCAGGTGCCGGAGGCGTCGATGACAGCGCGGGCGTGGATCTCCTCGCCGTCGGCGAGGCGTACGAGGAACGGCGTGCTGTCGCGGTCGGCGGTGCGCAGCCGGTCCAGGCCGAGGCGGCTGATCGCCTCGACGCGGGCGCCGTGGCGCAGGTGCGGCTTGAGCTGCGGCAGCTGCGCCAGGGGCTGGAGGTAGTCGTCGGCCAACTCGGCGCCGGTGGGCAGGCCCTCCAGGTCGGGGGCGACCCACCCGGCGTCGTCGAGCAGGCGGCGGGCGGCGGGGTCGATGTTGTAGCGCCAGGGGGAGAAGACCCGGACGTGTCCCCACTGCCGCACGGCGGCGGCGGGGGTGTCGCCGGCTTCCAGGACGAGGAACGGTAGGTCGCGCTCGTGTAGGTGCGCGGCGGCGGCCAGGCCGACCGGGCCGGCGCCGATCACCACGACGGGCAGGTCATCCAGGGCGTTCATCAGGTGTCTCCTCTGTCTGGAGAGTTGTCGAATCAAACAGGTAGGGCGGCGGCCGTGCGTCGGCGTCGGGGGTTGGTCAGGTCGACGATGAATCTGTGGCGGGGGCGGAAGCGGCCAGGCGGACGGTGGCGACAACGAGGCGGGCGATCGCCTTCAGGGTGTGCGGGTCGACGCGGTCCGGGGTGTCGGCGGGGCTGTGGTAGCCGGCCATGCCGGCGCCGATGCCCACCGCCGCGAGCCCGGCGGCGGCGTAGCGGCGGTTGTCGGAGGCGACCGGCCCGGCGGCGAGCGGAAGGCCGGTGTGCCGCCCGGCCTGGTCGAGCAGTGCGAGCAGCGCGTGGGCCGGCCCGCCTGCCTCGACCGCGGCGGCCTGGTCGAGCAGCCCGGCGCCGTCGACGTTGATGACCAGCGGCCGGGCGTCGCCGGCGTGCAGCTGCTGGCTGTGGTGGGCCGAGCCCAGCGCGCCGACCTCCTCGGCGTCGAGCAGCGCGACCGCCAGCCCGACCCCCGCAGGACGGGCGGCGGTCAGGATTCGGGCGGCTTCCAGGACCACGGCGACGCCGCTGGCGTTGTCCGACGCGCCGGGTTGACGCAGGCCGGGATGGTCGCCGACGCCGTCGTAGTGGGCGGTCAGCAACACCTCGATCCCACCCGGCTCAGCTGTCGGGAACCTCGCGTGGATGTTGGCGCCGCTCACGTCGCGGCGGCGCAGCGGGGTGTTCGCGCTCCACCAGCCCGCACCGGTGGCGGCGGCCAGGGCGGCGCGGTGCGTGCCGGCGTCGAGGGTCAGGCTGGGCAGCGGTCCCGGGTCCGGGCCGGCGAGGACCGTGTACTGCCAGCCGTCGGCGTCGACAGCCCGGCTCACCAGCAGACCCGCGGCGCCCGAGGCGGCGCGGGCGGCGTCGGAGAGGTTCATACCCGTGGGCACCACCAGCCACCGGCCGGTCGGGTCGCCGCTGCCGGCCACACCCAACGGGCCGTGCCTGACCTCAGAGGTGTCGGCTGAGGCGCAGTGGACCGCGACCTCGCGGCCGAAGGTCAGCCGAGTCGAGGTCGCACTCTCGCCCCAGACGACGGTCGGCGCCTGGTACAGCTCGGGCACGGCGCGGACCGGGAAGTCGTCGGTGTCGACCGCCGCGCCGAGGTCGGCGAGGTGCGCGACGAGCCAGGCGCGGGCGACGGCACCGCCGGCCGTGCCGACCCGCCGGCCAGTGAATTCAGCCGAGGCGAGTGCAGTGACCGTGGCGGCCATCCGCTCGGCCGACACCAGGGGAAGTAGCGCGTCCAGGTGGGCGGCCGATTCCGACGGGGCGGTCATCCGCAGCACCCCTGACCCGTCGTGACGGCTTCGGCCTTCGCCTCGGTGCCGCAGCAGGAGCCGGCCGCTTCGGCGTCCTGCTGGCTGCCGCAGCACGGTCCTGCCGTCGGCGACTGCCCGGCGGGCGGGAGGATCGAGCCGACAGCCTGCGCGGGGCTGCCACAGCAGGAGCCGGAGCCGGTCACGGCCAGGGCGGCGCCCGGATCACCGGCGAACCCGCCCGCCGTCGGGGGGCTGGTCTGGGTGTTCTCGCTCATCACACAACCTTTCGATCAGGGGGTTACCGGACGCCGATCAGGGCGTAGGCGATGTCACGGACCTGGTCGTAGTGCCGCTGCGCCCGCTGAGCCGTGGTGGACACCTGGGCGCAGGAGTCACAGAACCGCGCTCCCGCCTGGGCCTGGGCTGAACGCCGTGCCGTGCCGAACATGACGACCCCTTCCCACGACGTCTGTCTTGACGTTCGTCGAATCAGAGAGTTGCACGCTGCTTAGATACCTGTCAACCTAGAGGCATGTCAAAGCAGCCCGGGTTGCTTCCCGTCATCGACCTCACCGCCGACACGCCGTGCTGCCCGCCGCTGGCGCAGAGCCGGGTGCCGGCGCAGACCGCCGCGGTGCTCGCGCCGGCGTTCAAGGCGCTCGGCGACCCGGTGCGGCTGCAGCTGATGTCGATGATCGCTTCCGCGGAGGGCGGGGAGGCGTGCGTCTGCGACCTGACCCCGGCGTTCGACCTGACCGGGCCGACGATCTCGCACCACCTCAGGACGCTGCGCGAGGCCGGCCTCGTCGACGCCGAACGCCGTGGCACCTGGGTGTACTACCGGGCCCGGCCGGCCATCCTGCGCCAGCTCGCCGGGCTGCTCAGCGTCGAACCGACCGCCGTGGTCTGAGGCCTGGCCGTCGACCTGGGCCGGGTAGGCGCCCGGCCAACGCGGTGGCGACGTGGGTGGCGTCGCGGCGACCCCCTGGCCACCCGGCCGCCGGTTGACACTTGCACGATAGCTCAGTAATTATTGAGTCAATGACTACTGAGCTTGCTTCGTTGCAGGGGCGCGCCCGGATCCACGCCGCGCTCGGCGACCCGGCGCGCCTGGCGATCGTGGACGCGCTCACCCTCGGCGACGCCTCGCCCGGCGAAATCGCCCACGACCTGCAGCTACCGACGAACCTCGTCGCCCACCACGTCAAAGTCCTCACCGACGCAGGCCTCATCGCCCGCGGGCGCTCCGAGGGCGACCGGCGCCGCACCTACCTGCGGCTGCGCCCCGAAGCCCTCACCGCACTGCACCCCGCGCCCCTGACCGGCGTGGGACGGGTGGTGTTCGTGTGCACCCGCAACTCCGCCCGCTCGCAACTGGCCGCCGCTCTCTGGTCCGAGCGCACCCACACCCCGGCCGCGTCCGCGGGGACACAGCCCGCCGAGCGGGTCCACCCCCGTGCCGTCGCCGTGGCCCACCGGCACGGTCTGGACCTCGACCCGAGCAACACGAACCGTGTCGCGGACATCGTGCGCGACGACGACCTGGTCATCGCGGTCTGCGACAACGCCCACGAGGAACTCACCGCCCCAGCGCGGCCCCGCCTGCACTGGTCGGTGCCCGACCCCGTGCGCCTGGACACCGACGACGCGTTCGAGACGGCGTTCGCCGACCTCGCCGCCCGCGTCGACCGGGTCGCCCCCGTCATCACTCCCGCCGTGAGCTCGTGAGGACCCCATGACTGACACCCACGCCCACCCGCAGATGTCCATCGACCAACAGCTCGCCCTGCGCACCGCCGCCACCCGCCTCGCCGAGGAGTTCACCGGCGTCTACGGCACCGAAACCATCGAGCGGTTCTTGCACACCAGCTACGACCAGTTCGCCACCGCCGGCAGCATTCCCCACTACCTGCCCCGCGTCCGGCGTCTTCTCGACGACCTCCACGTCGCCCACCAGGCATGACAGACCCGACCCACACCACCAGCGACCGAGACCGACGGGAGTGCCCGTGAGCACCCGCACCACCCCTGACACCCACCCCGGCGAGAGCGCCGTCGTCGGCCGCCTGTCCCGACTCGACCAGTTCCTGCCGGTGTGGATCGGCCTGGCGATGGTCGCCGGACTGCTCCTCGGTCGGCTGATCCCCGGGCTGAACAGCGCTCTGGACGCGGTGCAGATCGGCGGGATCTCCCTGCCCATCGCCGTCGGCCTGCTGATCATGATGTACCCGGTGCTGGCGAAGGTCCGCTACGACCGGCTCGACACCGTCACCGGCGACCGCCGGCTGCTGATCTCCTCGTTGGTCCTCAACTGGCTCGTCGGCCCCGCCGTGATGTTCGCCCTGGCCTGGCTCTTCCTGGCCGACCAACCCGCGTACCGCACCGGCCTGATCATCGTCGGCCTGGCCCGCTGCATCGCCATGGTCATCATCTGGAACGACCTCGCCTGCGGTGACCGGGAGGCCGCCGCCGTCCTGGTCGCGCTCAACTCCGTCTTCCAGGTCGTCGCCTTCGGCGTGCTCGGCTGGTTCTACCTGTCCGTGCTCCCCCAGTGGCTGGGGCTGTCCGGCGCCGAGTTGAACGTCTCCGCGTGGGACATCGCCCGCAACGTGCTCATCTTCCTCGGCATCCCACTGCTCGCCGGGTACCTCACCCGCCGTCTCGGCGAGCGTGCCAAGGGCCGTACCTGGTACGAGGCCCGCTTCCTGCCCCGCATCGGCCCGGCCGCCCTCTACGGACTGCTGTTCACCATCGTGATCCTCTTCGCCCTGCAAGGCGACGCCATCACCAGCCAACCGCTGGACGTCGTCCGCATCGCCCTGCCCCTGCTGGTGTACTTCGCGCTCGTGTGGGCCGGCTCCTACACCCTCGGCCGGGCCATCGGCCTCGGCTACGAACGCACCACCACCCTCGCGTTCACCGCCGCCGGCAACAACTTCGAACTCGCCATCGCCGTCGCGATCGGCACCTTCGGCGTCACCTCCGGCCAAGCCCTCGCCGGAGTCGTCGGCCCCCTGATCGAGGTGCCCGTCCTCGTCGGGCTCGTCTACGTCTCCCTGTGGGCACGCCGCCGCTTCTTCACCCCCACGAACTCCGCAACCGCGTAACCCGGAAGGCACCCGCCGTGAGTGACAAGCCCAGCGTTCTGTTCGTCTGCGTCCACAATGCCGGCCGGTCCCAGATGGCCGCCGGCTGGCTGCGACACCTCGCCGGCGACGCCGTCGAGGTTCGCTCCGCCGGCTCCGCCCCCGCCGACACCGTCAACCCCGCCGCCGTGCAGGCCATGCGGGAAGTCGGCATCGACATCACCGACCAGACCCCCAAACTTCTGGAGTACGCGACAGCGGAGTCCTCCGACGTCATCGTGACCATGGGCTGCGGCGACGCCTGCCCCGTCTTCCCCGGGAAACGCTACGAAGACTGGAAGCTCGACGACCCCGCCGGCCAGGGTGTCGAGGCCGTCCGTCCGATCCGTGACGAGATCCGCACCCGGGTTCAGGCACTCCTCGCCGACCTCGTCCGCGCCCCCTGAGTCACACGCACCCGCCCCCGCGCGGGTTGACTCGATGTCTCAGCAGGCGATCTGGCTGCTGCCCCACCGGTGCCCCTCGCCCACACCGGTAGCCGTGTTGTAGAGGACGGTGGTTGGGAGGATGCTGACGCAGCGGCTGCTCATCCGGGGGAATCCTCGACCAGCCGCTCCTTCAGCTCCCGGTGGCGGAACTGGTAGGCGGCGCCCGAGCTGCGCAGCATCTGCTTCGCGCGGTGCGCGTCGTCGAGGAACGTCATGGACCGCCACGGCAGGAGCCCGTGGTAGGCCAACCGGGTGCGGGCCACGAGGAAGGTCGGGAAGCGCGTCGACGTCTCGGCGATGACCAGTCCGGCGGACACTCCGTACGTGAGGATCGTGCCCAGCCCGGCGAGGAACGCGACGGGGAGGGAGCCGGCGACCGACATGGCGCGCGCCATCACGGCCAGGCCGATGACCAGCGCCACCACCGCAGTGAGGAACAGCGACGCGGCCCGGTCCTGCCGGTACGAGCCCAGCGGGGACACGGGTGCCGTCCGCTCCGGGTCGCGCGCGTCGACGCCGAAGGCGAAGGCACCGGCCACACCGCTGGTGACACCGATGGCCAGCAGCCACACCGGCGCGGTGCCGTTGTAGGCGGCGCCCATGAGCGGCACGCTGCCGAGCAGGATGCCGGCTCCCGCGCCCCGCAACGACGGCCGGGGCGAGGCGCCGGAGGGCTGCCGGCGACGGGCGATGTCCCGCGCCACCCGGCAGCCAAGTGCGGCGACGACGCCGACCAGCAGGCCGTACGCGAACCCCGCGAGGAGCCCGACGAGCGACAGCGCGAAGATGCCCACCTCGACCGGGGACGCGCCTGCGGCGCTGGTCTCGACGTGGCGCTGTGCCCGCCGTGCGGTCAGGAAGACCAGCACCAGCCCGATGCCGACCGCGGTCGCGACGCCCCGCGCGACGCCCGCGGAGACCGCGTCGAGCGCACCGGCAAGGAGTGCGATCGCGACGGCGGGAGTGAGCCGCAGGAGGTGCCGTGGCGGCGGGGGAGTCCCGCCGATGTCGCGGGCGGGCGTCCTCCTCCCGGCCAGGTCGAGAGCGAGCCAGACGAGCGCGGCGCTGCAGATCGCTTCGGACAGGGCGCGGGACCAGCCGGAGTGGATGTCGGTGCGGGTGGAGTAGCCGACGGTGTGGAGGATGCAGGCGACCACTCCGACTACCACGCCGGCCAGCGGCGGCCGGGGCAGCCGGCGGGGCCTGGTGGGCTCGGACCACAGGTGGATCCAGTGCGACACCCACCACACGGCGAGCCCGGCGGCGAAGCCGTCGGCGGGGGCGATCAGCCAGGCATGCTCCACCTTGCCGAAGCGGTCCGCCCAGGAGTTGACCGCGGTGACCACGACACCGACCGCCAACCCGTGCACCAACGGACGAGCGAGCCAACCCCGTACCTGAAGGGCGGTCCGCCCACGGTCGACGACCAGGCCGGCCCAGGCGGTCAGTGTCACGACCAGGCCGGTCGCCAGGAAACCGTTGACCTCCTCGTCCCAGCGGCTGGTGAAGCCGTCGACCGAGCCGCTGGCGAAGCCCGTGGTCAGTGAGGGTGTCAACGGCAACAGCTCGCCGGCGCCCCGGATCGCCGCGGCGGCGACCGCGGCCGCCGCTCCGACGAGCACCGCGTCTCGTAGTCTGCCGCGACGCATCCGCGGGAGCTCGCCATGCCAGGAGAAGCGCCACGAGAAGCCGACGACGAGCCCGATGACGACGGCCAGGTCGTACGTGCCACTCAGGCAGCCGGCGATGTAGGCGCCGACGGACGCCAGGACCGCGTCGCTGTAGGCGCCGGTCAGGTAGAGGAAGACGAGGTACACGAGCAGTGCCGCCGCGGAGATCCGCAGCGCGTTAGTAACGCCGGTGTATGGCTCGGTGAAGATCCATTCGTTGAGGAGGCCGGCGGACAGGGCCGTCCAGGCGACGACGACGAATGCCGTTGCCACGTTGCGGACCCACACGCCCTGGGTCGCTGCGGCTGGCACCGGCAGGTCCCACCAGCGGATGTCGTCCGAGTCGGTCGCGGCGGCCAGGTATCCAAGCCACCGGCGGGCCTGCCCGACCCGGGGCCACCTGCCGGAGCGATCCGTCGGATACCGTGCCGTCACGACGTCACCGAGGAGGTGGTGCGCCAGCGCGGCGCCGTCCCGGTAGGCGAGAAGGTCGCTCGGCTCGGGGACGTTGCTGCCGTCCTTGCGGCTCGGCTCGGCGTTGTAGATGGCGTCGGCGAGCGTGACCATCAGCGGCGTCTCGAACGCCTTCGTCAGGACGGGGGCCCGTGGAATGCGATTCTCCACTTCGGCCCACCGCTCGGGCGACTCGCTGCGGTTCTTCAGGTAGCGCATCACCTGCTCTCGCCGTTGAGGTTTGATCACGATGCCACGAGCGTCGGTGAGCACTCTGCCGACGTTGCGCAGCGCCTGGTATTCCGAGGTCCGGCTGCTCAACAGGACTGGCCAGGCCGAGGGGAGGGTGTTGAGGCTGCGCAACACGTCGGCCCGGTGCTCCGGCGCGATCTCGTCGAACCCGTCCAGGATGAAGATCAGCCGGTTGTCCTCCGCGAGCGCGTGCGCAAGCGTCCGTCCGTCGTCGGCGGAAACGGGTTGCCTGAGGAAGCCGTGGTTGGTGGTCAGCCAGTCCACGAGCCAGCGCCGCGGGTCGTCCGCCGATCGCCACGCGGTCATCGGGACGAAGACCGGGACCCGCCGGTCGTCGCCGGACCTGTCCAGGAGCGACTGGAAGGCGCCGACGAGCAGCTCGGTCTTGCCGCTGCCCGCTTCGCCGAGGACAACCAGTCGCGACGGTGCGCCGGTGGCGGTCACCAACGCGGCGAGGCGGGCGCCGTCCCCAAGGCGCTTGCGCTCCTGCCAGGCCCGATTGTTGGCCGGGAAGAGCGCGGTGGGGACGGCGTCCCAGCGGACGGGTAACCGGTCGCCCTCGCGTACGCTCCGCCACACCGGATCGGTCATCCACCGCCGCTGCAGATCCCGCCGAAGCGACGTGACGGCCCGACCCAGCGGGTCCTTCTCCACCGGGCGCCCGAGCCGCCAAGCAATCGCGCCACCCACGATGCTGACAAGGAGCAGCGCCATCCAGATCGCGATGCGGCCGAATGCGCTCTCCACTTCGACGCCGGCCGTCGCGACGTTGACGAGCACACCGACAACCGCGGTGATCAGCGGTATCACCAGCACAATGACGACCGCGCGGTGTCGAGGGCGCAACCGTTTCCCCTCCGGACTGCTCGCCGGCCCCCAATCTCCCATCCCGGCCCATCCGTCCGGTGTCATCTGTCGGGGAGTTGACGAAGCCGCCGGTGGCTGAGGTCGTAGCCGACGCGCTGACCATCCAACTAGCCCGTGCTATCCATAATTGGAAGAAGCCCTCCGAGGTATTTGCCTCGTCGCGGCGAGGTGCCGCAACGACTCCCAGGGCTCCACCCGGCGGCCTCGGCTGCGGTTGGGCGGTGAGGTTGCGGCGCAAGGAGATGCGTCTGTCGGCGGCGAGCGTCCCTCTATTCGTCTCCGCCGCGAAACGCGGATATGGCGGTAGTCGTCGGCCGACATTGACCGGACTCGCAGAGCCCGCCCGAGTCCACCATCTACGCACTTCGAGAATTGACGATGATGGGTCCACCGATTCCCGCGTGACCACGTTAGAATGACCACTTCCGGTATAGGGGGAGGCCGGGGCATTGCGTGTCGGATGAGTTAGCCGCGGCCATACGGGTGATTTGCGCACGCGGCCGTTCCCCACCGGCGATCGGTTGTCAGATCGAGTCACAGGAACGAGCGGGGTCCGGCCGATCGCCGAGGGGGCGATGGTGCTGCCGTCGGCCCGCGCCGCAGATTCACCCTTCCTCATCACCGACGTGCGATCGGGGTTCAAGCGCATGGAGAGGTTCACCGCAGGACCGGGCCGAGGCGACGTCACAGATGCCACGATCGCCGTGCTCGGCGCCGGTGTGGCCGGGCTGGTCGCGGCGTACGAACTCGTCCGCCGCGGGCACCGCGTCGTAGTGCTGGAGGCCGACTCGCGGGTGGGTGGCCGGATATTCACCCACCGGTTCGGCGGCGACGCCGGACCGGTGGTCGAGCTGGGCGCGATGCGGATCCCCGGCGACCACGAGCTGACTCTGCGCTACATCGACGAGTTGGGCCTGGGCGACCAGCTGCGTCCGTTCACGAACGTTCTCACCGATCCCGACAATCTGCTGCGTATCGGCACGCGGTTCGTGCGGGCACGCGATGCCGCGGACGCCCTCGTCCACGAGACGGCACGATCCTGCCCGGGAGTGGCCCACCGGCCCGACGCACTGCTCTTCGTGGGCTGGATGCACGCCATGGTCCGGGCGCTGGCGCCACGCGAACAGCGCGACATCATGCGCGCCGATCTGGCGGGTCTGCTCGACGTGGTGGGCGGCCTGGACGTGACACCGTTCCTTCGCGACGGACGCGCCGATCTCAGTGCGGCGTTCCGCCGGCACCCGGAGCTTCGCGCTGCCTGCAGCGGTGCCCTGAAGGGCTTCCTCGATGACATTCTGCGCAGGTTCAGCACCGGGATGGTGTGCCTTCCCCACGGCATGGATCAGCTACCCAACGGTCTGGCGAGACGACTGCCGGGCCGGATACACCTGCGTCATGAGGTGACCGCCATCGACGTACGCCCGGAGGGCGTGACGGTCGGGCTGGCCACCGAGCGGGGGCGGACGGCAGTGACCTACCCCGCGGTCCTCTGCACCCTCCCCTTCTCCGTTCTGCGGAACCTCCCGCTGCGGGGATTCGATGCCGACAAGGTGGAGACCATCAAACGGCTGGACTACGGGTCCGCCACCAAGGTGGGGCTGCTCTGCGCGGAGGCCTTCTGGAACCGGCACCGCACCGTCGGCGGCGGATCAGCATCGGGCGGCAGCATCCGGCAGACCTACTACCCGGCTCCGATCACCGATCCGGCCGGTGGGGCGGCACTTCTCGGTAGCTACACCATCGCCGAGGATGCCGACCAACTCGGCCGGCTCTCTGTCGAGGAGCGGCACCGGATCGTCGTGGACGAGTTGACGGCGATGCACCCCGAGCTGCGGGCCGCGGGAATGATTCAGGACGTCGTCAGCATCGCCTGGGGAGAACGGCGCTGGAGCCGAGGGTGCGCGGCAGTCCGGCAGGGGCTCACCGGCGCCGAGCTCGAGCAGGACGCCGCTCAGGCCATCCGCGCGCAGGGCGGCCTGTTCTTCGCCGGCGAGCACTGCTCCGTGACACCGGCCTGGATCCAGGCCGGCATCGAGACCGCACTGACCGCGGTACAACAGATCGACAGGTTCGCCGCCGTGGTCGCCGAACACCGGGGCAGCACGGCACTCCGGTGAATGTCCTCGATCCCGGGGCTCCCCGCCGCGGTTGCCGGAGCTTGCCGGGTGTGGTTCGGCGAAAGCCCCGCCGTACCGGTGGGTACGGCGGGGCCGGATCGGTCGCGGACGGTCGTCAGAGCTCCGCGGCACTCATCGCCATCAGGGTGCCGCCGCTGTTCTCCACCAGCCGGCGCCGCACGGACAGCTCGGGCAGCACCGTCGTCGCGAAGTACGTCGCCACCGCGACCTTCCCCCGATAGAAGTCGGCGTCCGGCCCCGACGCCCCGGCATCCAGCGCGGCGATGGCGACATCCGCCTGGCGCAGCAACAACCAGCCGATGACCAGGTCACCGATGCTCATCATGAACCGGACTGTGTGCTCCCCGACGGCCAGCATCTGGTCCGGGTCGCTCTGCACGGCGAAGAGACGCTCGGCCAGCTTGGCGAGCATGGCCTCGATGTCGTCGGCCGCCTCGCCCAGAAAGCTCCGCCCCTCCTTGAGCCTGCCGTTGCCGGCCTCGCCGCTGTTGAAGGCGCGGATGTCGCTGATCAGCGCGGTCAGCGTCTGCGCGTTGTCCCGCACGATCTTGCGGAACAGCAGATCCATGGACTGGATCGCGGTCGTGCCCTCATAGAGCGAGTCGATCCGCTGGTCCCGCACGTACTGTTCGAGCGGATAGTCCTGCAGAAAGCCGGAGCCGCCGAAGATCTGCAGGGCGTGTTGCAGTTGCTCCGCGGCCCGTTCCGCGCCCACACCCTTCACCAGCGGCAACAGCAGCTCGTTGAGGCTTCGGGCGAGCCGCACGTCACCCTCGTTCGCCTCCACCTGGTCCAGGAGCGTGGCGGCGTACAGGTACAGCGCCCGCAGACCCTCCGCGTACGCCTTCTGCAGCAGCAACGAACGGCGTACCTCCGGGTGGTCGACGATGGGGATGCTCGGCGCACCCTTCTCGAAGATCCGCCGCAGGTCCGAGCCCTGCACCCGTTGCTTGGCGTATTCGACGGCGTTCAGGTGGCCGGTGGAGAGCGTGCCGATGGCCTTGATGCCGACCGTCATCCGGGCCCACGAGATGACCTGGAACATCTGGGCGATGCCCTCGTGCACGTCGCCGAGGAGCCAGCCCTGGGCCGGCACGCCGTGTTGACCGAAGGACAACTCGCAGGTGGCGGACCCGCGAATGCCCATCTTCGACTCCAGGTTTGTCGCGTACACACCGTTGCGCGCCCCAGGAACGCCGGATTCCGGGTCGAAGAGGAACTTGGGCACGAGGAAGAGACTCAGCCCCTTCGTTCCCGGCCGTGACGTGATGCCGGGGCCCTCCGGCCGGGCCAGGACGAGATGCAGGATGTTCTCGGTGATGTCATGGTCACCACCGGTGATGAAGCGCTTCACCCCGTCGATGTGCCAGGAACCGTCGGGTTGCCGGATCGCCCGGGTCCGGGCAGCACCGACCTCGGACCCCGCGTCGGGCTCGGTGATCACCATCGTGGCGCTCCAGCCCCGCTCCACCATGAACCGCGCCCATCGCCGCTGCTCCTCGGTGCCGGTGCGGTCGATGATGGCGGCGCAGTTCGGCGCGGCGCTGAAGTACAGGTGCAGTGCCGGGTTGGCGCTGACCAGCAGCTCGACCGCCGCCCACTGGACGCTGGGGGGCACGCCGAACCCGCCCAGCTCACTGGGGAGCATGAGACGGTGCCAGTCATCGGCCCACAGCTGCCGGTACATCCGGGCCAGCGAGGGCGTGACCGTCACACTGTGTGACTGCGGGTCGAACACCGGTGGGTTGCGATCGGCGTCCGCGAAGCAGTCGGCCACTGCCCCGGAGGCCAGCGCCGCTGTCTCCCGCAGGAGACGCCGTGCGGTGTCGGCGTCCGTCTGCGCGAACGGCCCCCGGCCGATTCCGGTGTCGAAGACCTCGAAGAGGTTGAACTCCAGGTCCCGTACGTTGCTGCGGTAGTGCCCCAAGACTGTCGTCCCCGTTCCTGTGCATGGCGTCGGCTGATCAGTGCCCCGGGGGCGCCACCCAGCCCTTACGGATGTAGCCGAAAGCGAGGTCGCCCGACCCGACCAGCACGGACACCTTCTCCGGCTTGTCGGCGAAGAACTCGTCGCACGCTCGCTTCGGGCCGGAGAACCGGTCGAACGCCTGCGGATTGCGCCCGCTGTCGCAGTAGTCGTCGACGATGAGGATGCCGCCGTCGCTGAGTCGCGGGTAGACGTGCTCGAGACTGACCCGGATCGAGTCGTAGTAGTCGCCGTCGAGATAGGCGAAGCAGACCCGGTCGGGCAGCTGGGTGGGCAGTGTCTCGTCGAACCACCCGGCGTGGACGTTCGGGAGCGGTAGCTCCCACTTCGCGAACGTGGCCTTCAGGTCGGTGAGATCCACCTTGAGCGCGCCCTCGGTGAGGAACGTGTCGTGTTCGCTCGGCTTCGGCAGGCCCTCGAAAGAGTCGTAGAGGTGCAGCTCGCGCTCGGGAGCGAACTCCTTGATGAGCCGTTGCAGGAAGACGCTTGTGTTGCCGGCATGGCAGCCGGCCTCCACCACGTCCCCTGCTACCCCCTGCACCAGGGCGCTGGACAGTGCCCAGTAGATGTTCACCAGACGGTCGACATCGCCGTACTCGACGTTGTCGGCCGCCAGCTTGAGGATCATGTCGTTGTCCACGTCAGGCTCCGAGTTCTCCGTCAGCCGGACCGGCCAGGGTCAGCTCGTTGGCCAGCTGCACGGTCATGGCGAAAGTCATGTGCCGGTACCAGCCACGCCAGCTGCGCACCTCGTACCGGTCCATCCGGATGTCGCTCCGGATGTCCTTCCAGCGACGCTCGACGTAGCGACGCTCCGCGATGCTGCGGACCACGTCGTTGGTGAACATCGGGTAGCCGGCCCTGGCTTGGTAAGGGCTGGCACCGCGGCCATCTCGGCTGTTCACCGGCGCGAACCGTACGGTGACGGGGCCGCGTGGGAGGGCTTCACGGCCGCGCTGCGCGATGTCACCCGAACGCCGTGCGTCGTCGCGCGTCGCCGGGCCCGCGTCGATCCGGGCCACCCTGCTCAGTTCGTCGAGGCTGAGGCCGGTCAGGTGCGGGATCTGACGCTGCTGCAACGCTTCCAGCACGCCCCGGTCGTCCCTGCAGTGCAGGGACAGGTAGACCCGGTCGGGCCGGAAACCGTTGTCCATGGCAGAGAGGATCAGGTCCCGAGCTATCGCTGATTTCGACCGGTAGGTCAGGCCGTCCGGGATCCGGCCGCGCGCGCGTCGGTCGCGGTCGGTGATCCAGGCGGGCGGCAGGTAGAGACCGAGGTCCAGCATGAACAATCGGATATCCGGCGTGACGTGCAGCAGAAACAGCGCACACTGGCAATTCTGTGCCCGCCCGCTCTCGGGCCGGTACTGGTATTCCACCCCGGCCGGGGCATTGCCCTTCTTGGGAAACGTCGCCTCGACGACGTAGAGGCAGCCCGCCGCTCCGACGCTGGACCGGACGACCTCGCGCAGCTTGCGTCGCGCGTCGGCGTCGTCCCACTGCGCGGTGGTGAGCAGGCGCTGTGCGCCGTCCGCGCGTGCCTCGCGTGAGTAGCTGGCGACATTTCGCCGGCCGGCCGCATCGACGCCGGATCCCCCGGCGAGGCCGAGGAGATACTGCAACGCTCGTTCCCGCGGTTCCGCTCGGGCGAAGCAGCCGGAGATCCGGCCGTGCAGTCGCCGCAGCATCGTCTCCACATTCAGAGCCAGGTTGGGATAGACGTTCCCCAGCCTCGGATCGCGGTCCAATTTGTCGAGTTCCCGAACCATTTGCAATGGATATCCCCATCCCCGATTGGAGCTATCTTCTACACGTTGAGAATTCCACGACCTGCACTGGAATTGATCAACTTCATGTTCCAGTCACCCCGGGTTGCGTCCCCCCACCTCTCTTGATCAAGAGTGTCGACTCCTCCGGGGCCCCCTCCGGATGGCACGTGAAACGATCAATCCACCCTGAATGGTGGCACGGTAACGACTTCCCGCAGTGATACCAAGCCGAAAGCGCGGATATGGCGGGCTCGGCCTCAGAGCGGAACCCTCGACCATCGGCCCGCGCGAGCCGCCGCTCTCTCGGCCCGGCCGCCTTGCCAGGCACGTTGCCATACTCGGCGCGCCATGGCCGCCATCGTTATCAGGGAAACGGCGATATCCGCGCCACAGCGGCGCAACAGGCGGTCCTGCTGCTCGGCGCGTGCCACGCAATCCATATACGGCGTGGCAGAGTGAGCGATCATCGTGTATATGGGCACAATCCGGCCACCTGACCGCCTGTACAGCCAATGCAGCAGATACTTGCGGGCCGCTACCCGGTGCTGCGGACCGGACTCGCGCATCTCCGCGAAGTTGTCGAGGGACAGCTTCGCCAGAATCGCGCTCTGCGGCTCCCTGCGGCGCTGGTAGGTGGCGAACGCGGTCGCCCGGTCGGGGGTTTCCGCGATGCACCGGCTGAGCTCCAGGCAATCCTCGAACCCGGCGTTCATTCCCTGCCCGAAGAACGGCACGACACTGTGGCAGGCATCGCCCACCAGCACCACCGTGTCGCCGTGGTACCACTGCGACGTGAGCATGGTCGGAAACGCGGAGACAGGGCTTCTGGACACCTGTTCCTCCAGGTCAGGAATGAGCCTGGAGACATCGCCGAAGGTCTCGTCGAAGCAGCGACGGATCCGCTCCGGCGTGTCCAGCGCGTCGAAGCCGTCGGCTTCGCCGGCCGGCAACACGCACACCCCGTTGAACGTGCCGTCCACGTTGGGCAGGGCGAACATCATCCGGTCCCCGCGCGGCCACGCGTGCAGCACGGTAGGGTCGAGTTCCCCCTTGATGACGATCTCCTTGTACCGCCAGGGCACGTAGTGCATCTGGAGGTCGGCGAACGCGCCGTGCTGGACGTGCCGGCGGACCGTCGAATGGGTGCCGTCGGCGCCGACGACGAGATCACCGGTGAAGCGCCGACGCCGGCCGGTGGCGGTCTCCAACCCGACCACTGCGGGCGCCGTCCGGTCCACCTCCAGACATTTCACGCCGAAGTGAAACCGTACGCCGTGGCACTTCTCCGCCGCGTCGACGAGCAGGGAGGACAACCCGGCGCGGGACACCGCGTAGAGAACCTGCTCTCCGTTGTGCCCGTAGGGCAGCAGGTTTACCGCGCCGCTGGCGAGGTGTACGGCACGAGCGCGCAAGGGCTGCCCGAGTTTGGTGATCACCTCCTGCTCGAGTCCCACTTCGCGCAGCGCACGCAGGCCACGTTCCGACAGGGTCAGGTTGACCGACCGCAGCGTCCGCTCGCCGCCGAGCCGCAGGTCGGGTCGGCCCTCGATGATGTCCACCTCGTAGCCACGACGCGCCAGGAGCATGCCGAGCAGCGGACCGGTGAGGCCCGCACCGACGATCACCACTCGGCCGGCTGTCATGATCGGTCTCCCGGACGCACCCGCCGCCCGGTGAGCGCGTGGGTGGGGGCGTCCGCGGCCACGAACGGCATCATGGGCGGAATCTCGTCGCGAGGCAGCCGCAGCTCCAGCACCCCGGGCCGATCGTCATGGCCCGCGTGGTAGTCCGCCAGCAGTGCGCGCAGCTCAGGAAGTGCCCCGGCGGAACCTACCCAGAGATCGTCAGGCCGCCCCAGCCCGCGCGCCACCGAGACGACGTCCACCGGGTGGTAGAGAGAGCCTTCGATCCGGCCACCGAACATCTGCCGTTGCCGGGACGCGCACATGGCGTGTCCCGCGTTGTTGAAGACGACGTACAGGATCGGCAGGCCCAACTCGACTGCCGTGTGGATCTCCAGGCCGTTCATGAGGAAGGCACCGTCGCCGAGCATGACCACGGTGCGTCCGGACGGAGCACCCAGTTGCATGCCGATCGCGGCGGGCACCGTGTACCCCATCCCACCCATGCCGAAGGCCGTGAACGCCCGTCCTCCCGGCGGCAGCGTCATCAGGTGGGCGGCTGCCGCCCCGCAGTTGCCCGCGTCGGTGAGCACCCGGTCACCCGGCCGCAGGTACTCGCCGAGCAGGTCGATCGCCTCGCTGGCCAGCAGGGAGTCCTCCGCCGGCACGACGCTCTCCACCTCCAGCTCCGGCGTGTAGTGGCGCAGCTCGTACTCGAACGGTGGGGCTTGGAAGGGCTCAGCGGTGAGCAGGTCGCCGAGGGCCCGGAACATCCGACCGGCATCGGCCTCGAGAACCAGGTCCGCCGAAGCGGACCGGCGGGCAACCGACCCGTCGTGAGCGATCACCACCACGCGGTCGGGCTTCAGGTCGAGGATCGGGCCCCGGGTCAGGAAACCCAGGTCCGAACCGGCCGCCACCACGAGGTCGGCCTGTTCGAGCAGGTACCGGTGCACCGACGGGTGGCCGGCGACGCCGACGACGCCGAGGTACAGCGGATCGTCCTCGTCGACATCGCCACGGTTGGACATCGAGGTCGCCACCGGAATACGGGCCCGGCGAGCGAAGGCGACCACCGCGTCCCCGTCCGGCGACGAGCGCAGTTCCGGGCCGAGGAGCAGCACCGGCGCGACGGCCCGGCTCAAGGCGTCGAAGACCTCCCGCAACGGCCCCGGGGGCACGTCCTGGCGCGCGACGAACTCCGACAACCCGGCCGGCCAGTCCGCCGGTGCCGGGCCGGCCGGCGCCGCGAACACGTCCCGCGGCACCAGGAGCGCCGCCGGGCCGGGCCGGCCGGACAGGGCCGCGGTCAGCGCCGCCCGCAACTGCACCCAGCAGTCGTCGCTGCCGGTGATCCGGCCCGCGTACTTGGTGATCGACCGCAGCAGGCCGTGCGCGTCGACCGTACCGGGCCGGCCGGTGGACTCCTGGAAGGCGCCGAGCCCGTCGGAGACGGCGGGCGACTGCCCCACCAGGGCGAGCACCGGAATCCCGTCGTTGTGCGCCTCGGCCAGGCCGACAGCCAGATTCATCATGCCGCCACCGGACGTGCAACAGCACACACCAAGCGTGCCGTAGGCCCGGGCGATCCCGTCGGCCATGAACGCCGCGCCGTCCTCCCGCTTGGCCAGAAACGAGCTGATTCGGCCGGCGCCCCGCTGGTGCAACGCGTCGAACACGTGCTCGATGTTGGCCCCGCCGACCCCGAACACGTGCCGTACGCCCAGGTCGTCGAGGGCGTCGATGAGCGCGCCGGCGATCGTCCTCATGCCGCGGCCCTCCACCGCAGGGCCGCGGCGGCGGCCAGGTCTCCGGCATGGGCGAAGCCCGCCACGACGACCAGCGCGCCGGCCGGGATCGTGTCCTCCTCGATCGCGTGGGACAGCGTGATCGGCGCTCCGGCACCGAACAGGTTGCCGTACCGGTCGAAGGTGTCCAGGTGCCGGCCAGGTGGCAGTTGCAGCGCCTCGGACCAGTTGCGGAGGAACATCCGGTTCGGCTGGTTGGTGACGAGGACGTCGATCTCGCTGGGCTTGGCGCCGATCCGCTGGCAGACCGTTTCGACGACCTCGGGGACGAGCCGGTTGCCCCGCGAAATGATCTTCGCGACGCTGGCCTCGGTGAACTTCACGTTCAGTTCGGCCTCGCCCGGCTCCCAGTACAGGCTGCCGTCCTCGCGCTCGATCTGCATGTCCGGCGCCGCCTCCGGCCGGTTCACCACCTCGACATCGAGGACCGGCGACTCGGCAGAGGCGGTCACGTAGGCCACCGCGGCGCCGTCGCCGGGGATGGCCGACGGCGGATTGCGCAGGTTGTTCGGCTGGGTGAAGACCAGTCCGGCAGAGTTCTGCACGTTGCAGAGCAGAGCCGAGCGCGCCGGCGTCGTTTCGATGAGCATCTTGGCGAGCCGCAGCATCACGACGAACGACGCGCAGCCCGCGTTGTGGATGTCCAGGACCCAGCTCGGGCTCGCGCCGAGCCGGTGTGCCACAGTCGCGCCGGCACCGGCGTGCGGCATGTCCGGCAACAGCACGTTGGTGAGGACGATGTCCACGTCCCGGCGGGCCTGCCCGCCCAACCTGGCGAAGAGCGTGTCCGCCGCCCGTTCGATCATGTCCGCGGCAGTGGTGTCCCGGTCGACGAGATGTCGCGACTTCGGCGGCACGAACATGGGATTTTCCCAGTTCAGCCTGCTGTCCGGAGCGATTCGCTCGGCGAAGTACTCGGTGCCGACCGGCTCGCCGGGGAGATACCGGGCGATGTCGACGATACTGACCGGCGTGGTGGTCACTGGGCGACCTGCCGTGCCCCGCTCCCGTGCCGCCGCTCCAGAATCGCCTTGAGATTGGCCAGCTCCACCGCGTGGCCGGCGTAGAAGAGACCCCACATGTCACCGACCCAGGTCCGGTTGGGGCTCGGCGAGAGTTCGGGGTACGGGTTCTTGTCGTAGTTGGGGTGGTGGCAGTTCGTCCACACCAGGACCGTTCCCGGCCGGTTGAGAACGACATTCGCGTCGATGAGCCTGATCAGATAGACCATCCAGAGGTCTTTGCCCTGGTCCCAGGCGCAGTGGTAGTCGAGCGTACGGGCCTGCGGGTCAGCCTGCACTCGCATGTAGATCTTCGTGTCGTCGACCAGGGTGTCCACTCCCACGAACAACCCGTCCTCGTCCGTCTCGTCGAACCCCCGGGTGCTGTACGTCCACTCGTTGAGGTTCTGGATGTCGGCCAGGTAGTCGTAGACCTCGTCGATCGGCGCGTCGATGTAGTCCTGAAGCGTGCAGAACTGGCCGTAGATCTGCTCATGCGAATAGACGGCACGCGTCATGTCGGCGGCCAGGGCGAATCCCTCGTCCCGAGTGGTCGTCTCGCACCGGATAAGGCCCGGGATCTCCGCTAATTCAATTTTCTGATATGCCATTTCAAACCCCTCACCTGAGCCCGACGCTCGCTGAACGGCCCACGTAACCACAGGGCGGCGAGATCAGGCAACGGCTTACGGTGGCTAAACAAGGGAATGGCGACAAGCGCGTAATTAGCGGCCGGCCACTCCCGCAACCGCAGCTATACGGCCTTGCCCACGCCCGGCCCTCCGTGTCAGGCTCTGACCACAGGATCGAGTGAGTTAATTCAGTTTGAAACCAGAATTTGGGGAGACCACTGTGTCGGTTACGGTTCAGGACGTCGTCGATCTGATCAACGCGAAGCTCGGCAGCCACGCCGACCACGGCCTCGACGCTAATTCCTCACTTCGCGACATCGGCCTTTCAAGTCTGCAGACGGCGGACATCGTATTCACCATCGAGGACCGCCTGGGAATCGAGTTCGACGCCGGCCGTGCAGCCGACATCGTCACCATCGGCGACCTCGTCGAACTGGCGAACAGCACCGCCCTGACCGAAACCCAGTCATGACGACGGGTTACCTCGGAGCAACCGCCAAGGCCATCACCCACCACTACGACGTCTCCAACGAGTTCTTCGGGCTGTGGCTGGACGAAAGCCGCACCTACACCTGCGCCCTGTGGGAACCCGGCGACACCCTTGAGCGCGCCCAGCAGCGCAAGCTGGACTACCTGCTGAACGGCGCCAAGGCCAGCATCGCGGAGCGACTTCTGGACGTGGGCTGCGGCTGGGGCAGTGCGCTGCGCCGGGCGGGGTACGGATACGGCGTGCGGCAGCCGATCGGCCTGACGCTGAGCCCTTCCCAGGCCGAGTGGGTACGCGACCAGGCGCAGCCGCCGGGCCTCGACGTCCGCGTCGAGAACTGGATCGATCACCGTCCGGACGCGCCGTACGACGCCATCGTGTCCATCGGCGCGTTCGAGCACTTCGCGCGGTTCGACCTGCCCCGGGTCGAGCGGATGCGCGCCTACCGGTCGTTCTTCGAGTTCTGCCGCGAGTCGATGCGCCAGCCCGGCAACCGGCTGGCCCTGCAGACCAACGTCAAGGGCAACAACAACCGGATGGACCGGCAGACGGTCCGGGACATGATGTTCATCATCGAGACGATCTTCCCGGAGTCGGTCCTGCCAACCATGACGGAACTGGTGGAGGCCAGCGAAAACCTGTTCGAGGTGGTCTCCGTGCGCAACGATCCGGATCACTACGTGTCGACCCTTCAGGAATGGCTGCGCCGGCTGAAGCGCAACCGTAGTGAGGCGATCGCGATCGTCGGGCCCGAGGTGGTGGCGGACTACGAGCGCTACCTGAGCGCGGCCGCCGAACAGTTCCAGCGCCGGCACCTGGGCCTGGCCCGAGTGGTCTACGAGGCGGTGTGATGGCCACGAGGACTTCGACGCCGCGCCGCAGCCCGATCTTCTGGCAGGACGGCACCACGGACGCCCCCGCCGCGCCGCTGGAGGGCACGACGACCGCGGACGTGTGCATCGTCGGCGGCGGCTTCACCGGGTTGTGGACTGCGTACCTCCTCAAACAGGAGGCTCCGGCACTGAACGTCTGCGTGGTCGAACGCGACCTGGTGGGTGGTGCGGCATCGGGCACGGCCGACGGCTTCGTCACGCCGACGATCGGCAAGGACCTCGAACAGATCGTCCGCCTGCACGGGACGGAGCGGGCCGCCGCGGCCTGCGACGCCATCGGCCGGTCGATCCTCGACATCGGGCGGTTCCTGCGCCGCCACAGCGTCAACGCCGACTACGAGGCGAACAACTACCTCATGGTGGCCGTGAACCGGGCCCAGGTCGATCGGCTCAAGGAGGGCCAGGCCCTGGCCGCGCGGCTCGGCCCCCGGTTCGAGATGACAGTGCTCGACGCCGCGGCGGCGCGGGACCACATCGGGTCGCCGGCGATCCAGGCCGCCGTGCTCACCGGAGGCGCGATCGTCAACCCGTTCAAACTGGCCCGTGGTCTGTACGCGACGGTACGCGCCATGGGCGTCACCGTGTACGAACAGACGCCTGCCGACGCGGTGGAGCCCGCGGCCGGCGGCTGGCGGGTCCGCACGCCGCACGGCCGGGTCGACGCCGCGAAGGTCGTGCTCGCCACCAGCGCGGCACAGCACCGGCTCCCCGGGTACGGCCGTCAGGTCCTCCCGGTGTGGAGCTACGCCATGGTCAGCGAGCCGTTGACCGACGAGCAACGGGCCAGGGTGCACTGGCCGCGGCGCGAAGGCCTGGTGGAGACCCGGACGTTCCTCAACTGTGGTCGGTTCACCGCCGACAACCGCGTCATGTGGGCCGGTGGCCCGGCCCGGTACCACCTCCGCCGTGACATGGGTGCGCGGCGGGCAAGCGACGCTGCGGTCTTCGCCGATCTGCGGGCGTCGTTCGCGCGGTACTTCCCGATGTGGTCCGACGTGCGGTTCAGCCACACGTACGGCGGTTGTGTCGACATCACCCGGGACCTCGTCCCGCACTTCGGCAGTCGCCAGCCGGGCCTCTACCACGGCTACGGCTACTGCGGTAACGGCATCGCCGCCAGCCACCTGGGCGGCAAGGTGCTGCGCGACCTCGTGCTGGAGAAGGACTCCGACTTCACCAACCTGTTCTTCGTCAACGGCCGGGAGCCCCGCTTCCCGCCGGAGCCGCTCGCCTTCGTCGGTGTACGGGCGATGAGCCGGCTGATCGAGTGGAGGGAAGCGAACAGATGACCGCGCGAGCCATCCTGCTCACGGGAGCCGCCGGGGTGGTCGGGCAGGCCCTGCTGGCCGAACTGACCGGCCGACCGGTGATCTGCCTGCTGCGGCGCGGCCGGCTGCCCGCCGCCGGGCCGGAGGTGGTGACAGGTGACATCTCCCGTCCGAGCTTCGGCCTGCCACCGGAGGTGTACGAGTCCCTGACGCGCCGCGTGGGTACCGTCATCCACTCCGCGGCGCTCACCGAGTGGGGACGGCCGGCCGAGGACTACGAGGGCGTCAACATCGCCGGCACCAGGCACGTCATCGACTTCGCGCGGGTCGCCGGGGCCTCCGTCCACTACATCAGTACGGCGTTCGTCGCCGCGCTGGCCGGCGAGGCGCCCGTGCGGCTGCGCCCCGACAACGTGACCACGAACTACGTGCTGTCGAAACGGGCATCCGAGCTGCTGCTCGCGGAGTCCGGTGTACCGCACAGCGTGTACCGGCCGACCAACCTGATCGGCCACTCGACGACCGGTTGGACCAGCAAGCCACAGATCGTCCAGCTGGTCGCCGACTGGGTGGGCCGGGGTCGCGCCGAAGTGTTCCCGGCGCACCCGGGCAACCTCATCGACGTCGTCGCACAGGATCTGTGCGCCAAGGCGGTGGCGGAGGCGATCCGCCGGGACGACGTGGGGCGCCAGTTCTGGCTGACCTACGGCAAAGCGGCGATGACCGTCGACGAGGCCGTCGAGCTCCTCATCGAGCATGCCCGGTCGACGGGCCGCCGGATCCGGATCCCCCGCATCGTTCATCCCGCCGACCTCGATGAGGCGGAACTGAACGCGCTGCCGCCGTCCTCACGGCGGTTCGTGCAGGTCCTCGGCGATGTCAGCGAGGTGACCGCGGCCAGCGGCGGCATCCTGCCGAGTTCCATGAGCGAGCTCGTCGAGGAGTACGGCCTGCCCGAGATCGGCGACAAGGACGCGTTCCGGCGCAGCCTGCTGGCCGCGGCCAACTGACGGAGGACAATGTGCAGGACGTTTGGCAAGCACCCGATCTGCGGTCCGTGGTGGCCGTGGTCACCGGCGCCAGCCGCGGAGTGGGCAAGGGCGTGGCCATCGCGCTGGGATCGGCCGGCGCGACCGTGTACGTGACCGGACGCAGCACCAAGGGCAAACCGACCACCGAGGACCTTCCCGGCACTGTCGACGACACCGCCGCCGCCGTGTCCCAGGCCGGCGGAACCGGCATCGCGGTGCGCTGTGACCACACCGACGAGGGCGAGATCGCCGCACTGTTCGGTCGGGTCGAGGAGGGGCACGGGCGGATCGACCTGCTGGTCAACAACGCCTGGGCCGGGTACGAGAGGTCCACCGACGCGAAGTTCGACGCCCCGTTCTGGAAGCAGCCGGCCTGGCGGTACGACCTGTTCGCGGCTTCGCTGCGCGGCCAGTACGTCACCAGTCAGCATGCCGCCCGGCTGATGGTCGCCGCGAAGCGGGGCCTGATCGTGTCGATGAGCTACCAGGACGGCGACACCTACCTCGGCCAGGTCGCCTATGACACGTGCAAGTTCGCGGCCACCCGGCAGACCTTCGGGATGGCACGGGAACTGGCCCGGCACGGGGTGGCAGCGGTCAGCCTGCTGCCCGGCTTCGTGCGTACCGAACGCGTGGAGGCCGCCTGGTCGGCGCTGGGCGAGGGGCCCGCCGCGGTGATGCACACGCCGCAGTACGTCGGCCGCGCCGTCGCCGCCCTGATGGCCGATCCGGACCTGGTCCGCCACTCCGGCAGCACCCTCGCGGTCGGTGACCTGGCGGCGGAGTACGGCTTCACGGACGTCGACGGCCGGCAGCCACCGGCGTTCCGGTTGGAAGGGCTGATGTCCCTGGCCACCCGCATGGATCGACTCAACCGGGTGGTCGCCGCCGCGGACGCCCGAACCAGAAAGGAAGACGCCGCATGAACGGCAGAGAACACCGTTGGTTCATCCTGGCCGCGTCGGTCATCCCGCTGTTCGGCATCGCCGCCGCGATGGCGCTGCTGTGGAACCGCATGTTCGGCTGGTCGGACGTGGCCGCCCTCGTCACCATGTACGTCCTCTGCGGGCTCGGTATCTCGATGGGCTATCACCGGCTCTTCGCGCACCGCGCCTTCGAGACGACCAAGGTGATCCGGTACTCGCTGGCCACGGTCGGTTCGATGGCCGGGCAGGGACCACCCCTGATCTGGGTGTCGCACCACCGGCACCACCACCGGGTGGCCGACCGGCCCGGTGACCCGCACAGTCCGCATCTCGATTTCGAGCCCGGCTTCCGCGGCATGATGGCCGGCCTCTGGCACGCGCATCTGGGCTGGCTGTTCAACGAGAACCTGGAATCCAGTCCGATGCGGTACTGCCCCGACCTGGTGCGGGAGAAGCCGATGCGGTGGATCAGCGAGCACTTCGTCGGCATCGTGCTGGCCGGCATCGTGCTGCCGGGAATCATCGGCGCGGCGATCGGGCAGAGCGTGACGGCGTTCCTCACCGGCATGCTGTGGGGCGGGCTCGTCCGGATCTTCCTGGTCAATCACATCACGTACGCCGTGAACTCCGTCGGTCACTACTTCGGCAAGCGGGCGTACCCGACAGAGGACGAGTCGCGCAACGTGGCCTGGCTCGCCCTGCCCTCGTTCGGCGAGGCCTGGCACAACAACCACCACGCCTTCCCCCGCTCCGCCCGGCACGGTCTGCTCTGGTGGCAGATCGACGTGACCGCGACAGTCGTCTGGGCCCTGGAGCGGGTGCACCTCGTCACGAAGGTGATCCGGATCGACCCGGAACGAATGGCGATCAAGGCGGCCGGCGGCAGCCTCGTCGCGGCCGCCGCGGACCGCGGCGTGTCGTTCCCGGTCGCCCCGGACATCCCGCTCGCCAATCGGGACCGGACGCACGTCATGACCGTCACGGACGTGGAGTGACAGTGGTGTCATCGTGCTGATCTGGGACATGCTGACCGGCGGTCGGCCCCGCCGTTCACTGCGCACCTGGGTGGACGGGCAGTGGGCCGAGCTGCCGTGGGCCGAGGTCATCGACCGTGCGTACCGGGCCGCGACCCACCTGCGCGAGCAGGGTGTACGCCCGGGCAGCCGGGTTGCCTGCGTACTGACCAACACGGCGGAGGCCGTCGTCGGACTGCTCGCCGTGTGGCTGGCCGGGGGAGTGGTCGCCTCGCTGCCGCTGCCGAGCCGCGGGATGAGCGGGGAAGAGTACGCCGGGCTGGTGAACCGGATCATCGATGAGCTGGACGCCGAACTGTTGCTGCTCGACGACGACGTGCGCGCGAAACTGGGTGACCCACCACCGGACGCGGTCACCACGCGGTCCTGGGCCTCGCTCGCGGGCCCCGGCGAACGCATCGACCCGACGCTGCCCGCCGGCAACGAGATCTGTTTCATCCAGTTCTCCTCGGGAAGCACCGGACGGCCGAAGGGTTGCGTGCTGACGGCCGACGCGGTGTCGCGCCAGCTTTCCATGATCCACTCGATGCTGGGGGCGGAGCATCGCACGGAACGGGTGGCGTCCTGGCTTCCGCTCTCCCACGACATGGGCATCTTCGGCTGCCTGCTGTACACCTTCGGCTTCGACAGCGACATCTGGCTCTCCGCACCGGAACGGCTGTTCTCGTCACCCCGGAGTTGGTTCCGCGACCTCGCCGAGCACGGCATCACGATGACCGCGGGCACGAGCACCGGGCTGCATCTGGCGACCAGGGCGCAGGGCAGGCATCCGCTGTCGAAGCAACTGGCGCTGCGGGTGTGCGTACTCGGTGCCGAACGCGTTGATCACGCGGTGCTGTCCGCCGCGGTCGCGACCTTCGGGTCGTCCGGGCTGCGGATGGAACACTTCATGCCGGCATACGGCCTCGCCGAGGCGACGTTGGCGGTCACCGCCTGCGACCACCGCGAGAAGCCGCGGACGATTGTCCTGGACGCGGTCGAGCTTGCCGACGGGCGGATCGTCGAGACGTCCGCGGAGCACGAGCACGCCACAGTCGTGGTGTCCGTGGGCCGGCCTTGTGCGGGGGTTACTGTGGAAACGGCGGAGCCTGGCCGGCTCGCGGAGATCGTCGTCAGGTCACCGAGCCTGGCCGAGGGCTACCACAACGATCCGGAGCGGACCGCCAGAGTGTTCACCGGCGGTCGCCTCCGTACCGGAGATCTCGGGTTCCTCGCCGACGGCGAGCTGTACATGGTGGGCCGGACCGACGACATGCTCTCCGTCGGCGGTCGCAAGGTGTACGCCAGGGAGTTGGAGGCCACGGTGGAGAGCCTCGGCACGGTGCGGGAGGGCTGCTCCGTGGTGCTGGACGAGCCGGGTGTCAGCCCGGGCCTGGTCCTGTTGGCGGAGCTGAAGCGCACGTCGAGCGACGCGGGGCTGGTGGCCGCGGAGGCCGCGGCCGCCATCCGGGTCAAGTGCGGGATCGCCCTGACCCGTTGCCTCTTCGTCAACAGGAACGGACTGCCCCGGACCCCGAGCGGGAAGATCCAGCGGTTCCAGACCCGGTGGCTGCTGGAGCAGCAACGCCTGCCGGTCACCGCCACTGTGGACTTCTAAGGCCCCCGAGCAGCTCACCAGCGCAGTTAGAATCTCCCAAACGAATCGAAGGAGGCAGACCATTGGGCACGACAACCGAACCGGTGGCAAACGGCTACCTCGTGATGGTCGTCGTCCACCGGGCGATGGCGCGCGACCTGCAACAGATCAGCGACGCCGCGCGGGAGTTGTCGCAAAGACCTGACGATCGGCGGACGGCGGCCCTCATCCAGTACGCGGACCGGGTCCTCCAGCTCATCGATCACCATCACGAGGGCGAGGACGACGTCCTGTGGCCGATGCTGCGCGAGCGCGGAGCCCCGGCCGAGGCACTCGAGCTGATGACCTCCGAGCACCACGAGCTGGCCGAACTGCTCCATCAGCTACAGAAGACCATCGGCTCGGTGGGTGACGACCCGGCGGTGCTCGCCGAGATCGCCGACAAGACGGCGACGTTGCGGCAGTTGTTGGTGGTGCACACCGCCGACGAGGAGCGTGAGCTCAACGGCCGGCTGAAGCCCGCGCTGGGCAAGAAGGAATGGGACGTCTTCGAGCGCCAGATGGTCAAGTCGGCGCCGAAGTGGACACTGAGGTTCATGCCGCCGTGGATGGCATCCGCCGCCACCACCGAGGTGGAGCGCAAGGCGCTGCCCGCCGCGCCGGTCGCCTGGCTGATGCGTGGCTGGCTCCGGCGGCAGCGAGAGGCGGCGTTTGGCGCCTCGGCGTGAGCCGGCAGCGAGTCACCTCCCCTCGGCCACTCACCTGTTCGATCAGTGGGTGGCCGAGGTGTCTCCGGTCACCGCCCGCAGGAGGCGGGTCAGGAACGTGGCGAGGTCACCGCTCTCCATCCCGCTCGGACTGATCAGCAGGCCCAGCAGGACACCGTCGAACGCGGACATGAAGAACCTGGCCGCGCCCACGGGATCAACGGCTCCCATCTGAGCCATCATCGGCTCCAGGAGCTGAATGAAGTTTCCACGCCAGTGCGCCACGGCAGCTTCGGCTTGCTCCGGCCGCCGGGCGGTGTAGAGGAAGATCTCGTACCGCGCCAGGGAGAGGGCCCTGCTGCGGCCCACGAACTCCTCGACCAGGCCGGCGAGGAGGCGGCCGACCTCCTGCTCCGTAGCCGCCTCCCGGAGCAGCTCCAGGATCGGGGACTGCGCCAACGCGGCCTGATCGCGCTCGGCGAGATGTTGCAGGACGGCGGCGATGAGCCCGTCCTGATGCTTGAAGTAGTAGATCGTCGAGCCGTGCGAGGCCGAGGCTGCCTCTTCGATCGCGCGGAAGGTCAGCGCACGGAGGCCGTCACGCGCGATGATCTCGATCGCCGCGTCGAGCATGCGGGTGCGAGTCGATGACACAAGTCCGGCTCCATTCATCCAGTGCGGATCAAGGTACACCGCCGGAAGACCACAAACGTGGCACGAGGGCCCGGACGGGTTGACGGCTCATACCGGGCGTCCTAATCTCTTCTCCAGTTGGAGTAATACTCCACTTGGAGAAGAGTGGGGAGAGTGCGCTCAACACGGGACACGTCAGCCCAAGGAAGGCCCGCCATGTCGGTGACAAAGCCGCCCAGGGTGTCAGCCACCCGCACCCTGCGCCCCGGACTGGTGCTCGGCATCACCTGCACCGCGCAATTCCTGGTGATCGTCGACGAGACGGTGGTCAACGTCGCGTTGCCGTCGATCAGCAGCGACCTCCATTTCGCCAACCCGTCCGCGTTGGCCTGGGTCGTCGGCGCGTACATGGTGCTGTTCGGTGGTTTTCTCATGCTCGGCGGACGCGGGGCGGACCTCTTCGGCCGTCGCAAGGTGTTCGTCACCGGGCTTCTGCTCTTCGTCGGCTCGTCTCTCGGCGCGGGTCTGGCGGACACCTCGACCCAGCTCATCGTCGCCCGGGCCGCCCAGGGTCTGGGTGCGGCACTGATGAGTCCCGCGGCACTCAGCCTTCTGGTCGCCACGATGACGGACCCGGCCAAACGCCGGCAGGCACTCGGACTGTGGGGCGGCCTGTCCGGCATCGCCGGTGTCTCCGGCGTCGTCCTCGGCGGCCTGCTGACCGATTCGGTGAGCTGGCGGTGGGTCTTCTGGGTCAACGTGCCGATCGGCATCGTCCTGGCCGCCGCCACCCTGACCCAGCTCCCCAGGGATCCCGGCCTCCGCGAATCCGGTACGAGCGGCACGAAACTCGACTGGCTCGGCGGCGTTCTCATCAGCGGCGGTCTGGTCCTGCTGCTGTACACGGTCATCAACACCGAACATCGCTCCTGGGGCGACTCACTGACCATCGGCGGGCTCGTCGGAGCGGCCCTCCTTCTGCTCGCATTCGTCCTCCACGAGCGTCGCGCCGCCGATCCCCTGATCCGGCTCGGCATCTTCCGGCACCGCGCCGTGTCGGTCGCCAACGGGCTGATGCTGCTCGCCGCGGCCGGGCTGTACGGGATGTTCTTCTTCACGACCCTGTACCTGCAACTGGTCCTGGGCTGGGAGCCCTTGCAGGCCGGCCTGGCCTTCATCCCGATCGGCGTCAGCATCGCCGTGCTCAGCGGCGTGGCCATCCAGCTGATGCCCCGGATCGGCGCCCGTGCGCTCCTGGTGCTGGGCCTGACCACCGCCGCCGCAGGGCAACTTCTGCTGCTGCGGACGACCACGGAGGGCAGCTACGTCGGCCAGATGCTGCCTGCCCTGGTGCTGTCCGGTTGCGGATTCGGGCTGTCCCTGGTGCCGGTGATCAATGCCGCAGTGAGCGGACTGCGCCGTGACGAGACCGGCGCCGGATCGGGCCTGATCAACGTCTCCCAGCAGGCCGGAGGCGCGATCGGAGTGGCGGTCCTGGCCGCCGTCGCCACCAACCAGTTCGAGAAGAACCTCGCCGGTTCCACACCACCGGCCGCGATGCTCGACGGCTTCCACACCGCCTTCACCGTCGGTGCCTGCCTCACCCTGGCCGCCGCCCTGCTCGCGTTCGCCCTACCCGCGCTGCGCAAGGAGGTTGATCTGGAAGCGATGGTCTGACGGACTCATGATGACACCGTGGCCACGCCTCCTTCGACCACCGCTACCCGTCTCCTCCGGCTGACCCGCCACCCTGGACGAGCGCGCCGCCAGAACCCCCGTGTCTGGCGGCGCGCTCCCGTGCGGCCACCTCGACCATCGCGAGCGCGTCGGCAAGGGCCGGATGGTGATATCGGGCTGGTTCAATGAATACGGTGGTGGAGCTCCCGGGGGGTGATGGACATGTCCGTTGGCAAGGCGGCCGGGGCGAAGGCGCTCCAGGCGCTCGCGGTGTGCATCGTGTCCGCGCCGTGCCTCGTGCTGTGGGGCGGGCTGGTGTACTGGCACGACGAGAGCACGGACCCCACGCCGGGGCTGACCTACCGGTCCGGTGACCGACCCCGCGAGCACAACCGCCCCATCTGCGTCCAGCAGGGCGTGCCTCATTGCCCGCCCCGGCAGATGATGTGGACGGTTCCCGGCGGCGGGTCGGTCACCACTCAATTTGCGCTCGACGATGCCGAGGACACTCGGGTGACCGGGTCGTTCGAGGTGCGGGGCGGCTGCTCGCCGGTGGTCGACTGGACGATCACCGCACAGGGTCGGACGATCGCCGGGGCCAGAACGCGGGTCCGGCTGGTGGACGAGCAGTTCCTCGGCGAGGCCCGGTTGCTGCCGGGCGACCGGGCCGTGACCCTCACCGCGCGGCGTGCCGATCGCGGCTCCTGCGAGGCCGTACTCGTGTGGAACGCCGCGGGTACGACGACTGACTAGGGTCAGTCCCCGGCGCGGCGGCTTCCTCGTCGCGGGGCTGGAGGCGTGCGCCGTGAGGCTCAGGCCGGATCGGAATCCTCTGCCGGCAGGTGCAGGTGTTGTAGGTCCTCCGGCACCGGCAGGTCCGGCCGGTAGACCAGCAGCGGGGGCTGGCTGTCGGTGTCGGCGCGGGCCGCGGGAGCATCGGCCAGCGAGAACTGGTCCCGGAGCCGGCCGAAGAAGTCGTCGACGTCGGCGACGATGAGCTTCGCGCGGCGTCGGGCAGGGTAGACGGCGACCCAGTCGCCGGGGTCGAGGATTCCGTGTACGCGCCCATCGACGACGACGGCGACCTGACCCGATCGCGGAAGCACCTGGACACCCACGGGTTCGTCCGGGGCGGTGACCATGCTGCGGTTGAACGCCATGTGCGGGGCGACCGGGGTGAAGACGAGGGCGTTGAGGCGCGGCGACAGGACCGGTCCGCCGGCCGCGAACGAGTACGCGGTGGAGCCCGTCGGCGAGGCCACCAGGACGCCGTCGGCGGAGTAGGTGGCGAACAGCCGACCGGACAGGTACACCGCCACGCTCGTCTGCCGGTCCCGGCCAAGCTTTTCGAACACGACGTCGTTGAGGGCGCTGAGGCCCAGCGGGACACCCCAGCCCACCTGGTCGGACGTGCCCGGTCGGGAGATGGGTTGGGCGGGTGCGGGACCGCGGCCGTAGCGCAGCAGGGTTCGCAGCTCCGGCGGGACCTGCAGCGGGCGCGACGCCCGCAGGGTGAGGAGCATGCGCTGCTGGATGGGTGCGCGGCCGGTCAGGGCGGCGCCGAGCACCCTCGGCAGGTCCGTCGCGGCGAACGGGGTGAGGAAGCCGACCCGGCCGGCCTTCACGCCGAGAACTGGTGCGTCGGCCTCGACCGCGACGGCCAGCCCGCGCAGGAGGGTTCCGTCGCCGCCGATGGTGACGACGAGCTGCGGTCGCCGCGTCATCCCGGCCAGCACGTCGGCGGGGCTCTGCTCGTCCTGCCAGACGTCCAGGGTCTGCGACGCGGCACCGTGCTCGGCGCAGATCCGCGACACCAGCTCCGCCGTCTCAGCGGCCTGCGGCCTGGTCGGGTGTACGACGACGCCAACGAGCATCCGACTACCCACCTCCTCTCGGCTGTCGACGTCATCTGACGTGACCACTGCGGAAATACTCTACGGACAACAGGCCTGGGCACCTCACCACCGGCGCAGATGGGTCCCGTCGGCGGCGCGGGCGAACGCGTTTGGCGAGCGGAGGGACCGCGGACGCTACAGTCCACAGCAGCCGCGCGTGAGGCGGTCGCGTGGCCCAGAAGAGGAGCCGGGTGGCATGGGTGCGAGACGATCGCGCGACCGCCGGATCATCCTCGCCGTCGCCGGGCTCGCGCTGCTGACGGCGACGCCCGCGGCCCTGGTCGCGGCGAACGTCACAAATCTGTGGATCGTCGCGGCGGTGACGGCGATCGCCGCCGTCGCTGCCGCGCTAGGGGCGATCTGGCAGGGGCGGGCGCAGCGGTACGGGCAGCGCCGCGACGACCAACAGTTGGGTGTCGTCGACGGTTGCCTGGTGCTGCGCGGCCGGCTGCCCCGGGTGCGGGAGGTTGGCAGGCCGACCTGGCTGGGCGTCAACCCGGCGGTGGCGGCAGCCGACACGTCGGCACCGGAGCGTCTGCCGCCGTACGTGCCCAGGGACATCGACGCCGAACTGCGCCGGCAGCTGACCGGAAGCGTGTTCGTGCTGCTGGTCGGTGACTCGCTGGCCGGCAAGTCGCGTGCGGCGTACGAGGCGATCCGAGAGCTGCTGCCCAACCACGTCCTGGTGGCGCCCAGCACGCGCGACGCGATCCCACACGCGGTCGTCGCCGCGGCAGGGGAACGTCGGAGTGTGCTGTGGCTCGACGACATCGAGCAGTTCCTCGGTCCAGGTGGGTTGACCCGAGCCGGTGTCGCCACCGTCCTCGGCGCGGGCCGCGGTCACCGGGTCGTCATCGCGACGCTGCGGGCCGTCGAGGCCGAACGGCTGGCTCGTGACCGACTCGCCGCCGACGACGGACAGCGGCAGGCCCACAAGGAAGCGCGTTCCGCGCTCGCGCAGGCGTACCGGATTCGGGTGGAACGACAGTTCACCAGAGCCGAACGGACCCGCGCCCGAGGCATGGCCGGTGACCGTCGGATCGGGGACGCGCTGGCCGTTGCCGACGACTACGGCGTCGCCGAGTATCTCGGCGCCGGACCGGATCTGCTCAGTGCGTGGGAGAACGCGTGGAGCCCGAACCAGGACCCCCACGTACCCAGTCACCCGCGCGGCGCCGCGCTCGTCGCCGCCGCGGTCGACGTGCGGTGCGCCGGTTATCCGTCGCCGATCCCACGGGCGGTGCTGGAGCTGCTGCACCACCGGTACCTCGACGACCGTGGCGGCGAGCGCCTGCGGCCGGAGACGGTGGCGGAGGCGTGGAACTGGGCTACCCAGGCCCGCCGGGTCACCACCGCTCTGCTGCAACCGGCCGCCGACGAACGGATCAAGGTCTTCGACTACCTCGTCGACGCCGTCCAGCGCGGTCGCCCGCCCGACCACCACGTCCCGGAGCCGGTGATCCGGGAAGTCCTGTCGATCAGCTCGGCCACCGAAGCCGACAGCATCGCCGCGGTCGCGCAGCAGCAGGGCCGCCCACACCTGGCCAGGCTCGCCTGGCTTGTCGCGTACGAGCAGCGCGTCGAGCACCTCGGCCGCACCCACGCCGACACCATCGCGGCGCATGGCAGGCTCGCCACCGCCGTACGGGATCTCGGGCACCGAGCCGAGGCGGAGGCCCTGTACCGCGCGGCCCTCGCGGACAGCACCGAGACGCTCGGCGTCACCCACCCCCAGACCCTGCTCCTGCGCGGCAACCTCTCCATCCTTCTCGTCGATGCCGGTGAGTACCGCACAGCGGAGGGCGAGCTGCGAGACGTCCTCGCCGCCTGCCTCGAAACCCTCGGTCCGGCACACACGCACACCCTGCAGATCAGAACCCACCTCGCGCTGGTCCTGCTGGCGACTCACCGCGCCGGCGATGCCGTGGCCGAGCTGACCGAGGTGGTGTCGGTCCGGACCCGTCTGAACGGACCCGACCACCCGGACACGCTGTCCGCCCGGCACCACCTGGCCGGCGCCCACGCCACACTCGGCCACCAGGCACAGGCCGAGACCGGCTACCGCGAGGTCCTGACCGCTCGCGCACGGGTTCTCGGCCCGAACCACCCGGCCACTCTCGGCACCCGCGAGGCACTCGGCCTCCTCCTGGAGCCGGTGCCGTCGTTCAACGTCGTCCTGCTCGGCACCCGAGGCGCGGGAAAGTCGGTACTGCTGGCGTCGATGTTCACGCATCTTCGCGGCGACGCCGCGATCGACGGTGTGCGGGTACGTGGCGACATGGCCACCACCATCCAGCTCACCTCGCTGTACCAGGACGTGGTCGACCGGGACGGCTGGCCGCCAGGCACCGCCATCGCGGACCGGAAGGTCTTCTCGTTCGGGGTCCTCGCCCGTCACGAGCATGCCGAGAAGCCGATGCTCACCATCAACTTCCTCGACTACGCGGGCAGCCTGCTCGAATCGCGGGAGCCAGGAGACCCGGCCGTCGCCGACCTGGCCGCGGCGGTCGCGAGCGCCGACGCCCTGTTCGGAGTGCTCGACGGCCTGCGCCTGCGGCGCTGCCTGCGCGGCGAGCCGGTCGGCGACCGGTACCTCGACACCATCGTCGATCCGCTGCTGTCGGTCATGGCGGCGGCGAAGGTGCCAGCCCACCTGCTCGTCACCAAGTGGGACGTGTTTGGTGGCACGGAGGGCAGCGGTGACCGTGAGGTACTTCGGCGGATCCGTGACCTGCTGATGCGGCGCCCGCACTTCCAGGATGTCGTGAGCGACCAACCGGTGAGGCTGATCCCGGTCAGTGCCGTCGGCCGCGGGTTCACCACCGTCGACGACGACGGCATGGTCCACAAACGCCCCGGCGGGCAGCCAGCACCGTTCAACGTCGAGATCCCGTTCTGCACGGTGGTACCGGACCTGTTCGACCGGATCGAGCGCAACCTGGACAGCGCGCTTCGGGAGGCGACGGATCGAGGGCCCAGGTGGGACTGGCGGGTGGCCAGCAGACTGCGGCAGGGCATCCTGGCGTACGTCGTCACTCGCGCCGCATTCCGCAGGCGCGACAGCCGGTGGGACGATCTGGGCCCGATGCTCGACGACGATGTCGCCGCCACCGACGGCTCCCGGGCCCGCCAAGCGCTGCTGCACCGGCTGCGATCCGTCATCGCCGCGTTCGAGGCCCAGTTCCCCGAGGCGATGGTCACCCGAAGCGGCAGCGACGATCCGACCAGGACCGAACGGCAGTGACGCCGCGGCCGGCTGTCCGTCCAGTGACGTCTGGCGCACTGTGTGGTGTACTCACCGGGTTTCGCAACCCGACCGACAGGGTGCTGTGCGCGCCGGCCTGGGCGGCGGTCTGGGTCCAGCCGGGCCACCGCTGCTCGCTGCCGGTGTCCGGCACCATCAGGCTGGTGGTGCTCTCCGCGGCCTGCAGGCACGGGCCGTAACCACGTTCGTACGGCTTCTCGGCGAGCGCGAGAGCGAGGGCGCCGGTGAACGCGGCGGTCTGCGGCTTGTTGCCGTGCAGCAGGGTGACACTGACCTCACTGGCCCCGGGGATCGTGCGCTTGGCCAGCTGGGCGATGCTGTCCAGCAGGGTGTCGAGGTCGATGTCGGCGAGTCGGATACGGCCGAGCTCGGCGAACGCCTCGTGCGGGTCCATGGGGTCGACGTGCGTCATCAAAGCGTCCTTAGCGAGGGCGCGTACCACCACCAGGCGCCTGGGGTGGGGTGCGCGGATCGCTGCAGGCCCCTGATTTCGGAGTCCGGGATCCGCGCCGCTTTTTGACGCAAACCAGCGCCTTCACAGTCGTCCCTCCCGCCGACGCTGTTGGGTGGCCATCCGCAGTGGTTTGTTCATCGGAGTCGGCTCGGTGGTGGGTGGGCAGTCCGGGTGCAGGACCTCACTGGTCTCGGACGTGTGCATCGAGGCAGTCGGTATGGAATCGCACAGCAGCGGTCCGCAGTTCTGGTACGACCAGGTCAAGCAGCAGCTGCGCATCGAGTCCGACCGCCCGATCGCTGCCCGCGAGGCGATCTACAACTGTCGCAAGGGTGGCAGCGTGTTCGTGTTGGGCGTCTTCGCCGGCCTGGTGGACAAGTTTCCGCTCGGAGCGGTGATGAACAAGGGGCTGACACTGCGCGGCGCACAGCAGCACGGACAGCGCTACATTCCCATGCTGCTGGAGCGGATGGCCCGCGGTGAGCTGGTCACCGAACATCTCGCGACGCACACCATGCGGTTGGACGACGCGCCGCGCGGCTACGAGATGTTCAAACAGAAGATCGACGACTGCGTACGGGCCGTCTTCCAGCCCACCAGCTGACCGTCGCGACTCGGACGGGTGCCCGCGCCGCCTACCTGCCGCGGTGGGACTGCCCGCCCTTCTCGTCCCGCCAGCCGTCGGGTTGCGGATGGTAGCCGTACGCGGCAGCCCGGACCGTCTCCTCGTTCTCCAGCCCGGAGCCGATCGCGCCGCCGACGGTGGCCAACGAACTGGTGATCCAGGCGAGCGTCAGATAGTCGGTGAAGTCGACCGGCCGCTGCAGGATCTGTTCCAGCACGGATGTGTCGATCAGCAGCGCCGCGACGAGCACCGTTCCCACGAACAACACCACATAGGACACCGCCGTCGCCAGCGTGAGAGTGAGGACCGTACCCAGGTTGAACAGCCGGGCCAGCTCGGTCGGTGTCTCGCGGTCGGGTTTCTCCCACAGGTCGTGCGCGACGATCAGCCAGGCCACCAACGCGGCCAGCCCGAGCAGCATGATCACGGTGAGCCGGAGTCCGCCGAGGGCGTCGCCCATCTGCCAGATGGTGTCCGTGGTGAGCGCGAACGCGGCCGTGCCGAACGCGCCGACCAGCAGCTTGGACAGGCCCAGCAGGGCGCGTCCCGGGCGGTTGGCGCGGACCATGCCGGTCACCAGCCGCGCCCGGCCGATCAGCCCGGAGGCGACGTAGCGCCGCTCGCCGGTGTCGGCCTCGCCGACCACCCGGTGAACGGCGGGCATCCGGCGTGCCATCTCGGCCGGTGCCTGGGCGGTCGGAGGCACCCGCTTGTCGGACGCATCGGTCAGCAGCCTGTTCACCAGGTCCGGGACGGCCGCACGTGCCGCTCGTAGCTGGCGCAGCCCCAGCGCGGGCAGGGACACCACCGCGACTCGACGCCGAGCGGAGGTCTGCGCGACCAGCGGCACCCCCTCGGCATGCAGCGGCAGGTCGGTCAGACAGATCGCGACGTCCCACTGGTCGTCGGCGCGCCGCTGGGCAAGATCGTCAAGTAGTGCCTCGACGCCGTGGTCGCGGCGCGGCGCCACGTCGCCCCAGCCTTCCCGGACGATCCACCGTACGTCTGCGTCAACCCGATCGGCGAGCCCACCGGCCAACTCGGCCCTGAGCGGTGCGGCCACCCGGGCGGGGTGGTCCGGCGGGGTCGCCACCAGCCCGACGACGATCTCCGGGCGATGGTGTTCGCTGTGGGTCATCGGTGCTCCTCACCTTTGGCGGCCCGGCCGCCGGCGGTGAACTGGGGCGTCACCGCCCTCGTGGCAGCTCCCTGCCGACTCACCCAGTGGTAGAGCCAGGCGACCGAGAGGGGCGACCAGTCCGTACAGCGCCGACGCGACGCCCTCGTCGAACCGGGCGGCCCGCCCACGCAGCCTAAGAGACCACCCCGAAGGGTGCAGTGGATTCGGTGGAAGGCGCTCTCGCGGCTCGCACCACCACCGGTGCACGAGGCCGGCAGTTGACCAGCCCCGCCCAGGCCCTTCAGTCAGTGATCGCGCGGTTTCTGGTGGCCAGCTGCCGCGTTTGGTCCCGGGCCGTGGCGCGCCACCAGCGACGCGCCGCCAGCGCGGCCAGCCCGGCGCCGGCGGCATTGAGCAGTACGTCGTCCACGGACGACACCCGATCCAGCCGCAGGACGTACTGTGCGGTCTCGACCAGGACCGAGCAGCCCGCCGCGAGCGCCACGATCCGCGGCACCGACGTCAGCGCCGCGAACCGCAGCGGGGCGAGGAATCCCAGTGCCGCGAAGACGATCAGGTTGCCGACGACCTGGCCCGTCAGTGTCACCGGCCCTCGGTCGGTGAGGATCGTGAGCAGGTCCCGCAGCGGTACCAGGCTCGTCCCGGCCCGGGTGCCCGGCAACAGGATCATCCATACCCACGGCACCGTCCCGTAGACGATGCCGATCTCGGCCAGCGACATCCGCCACGCCCACCCGGGCGTGGCGCCGGTGGCGATGCGACGGCGTGCCAGAACCGACACCGCCAGCGCGGCCAAGGGCAGTGCGGCCACCGTGGTGTGGGCCACGCCGGTGAACGTACCGATCCAGTCGTGCCAGTCTCTGCGCATGTCAACCCCGCTTCCGTCCGTACACTCGGGGCCGCCCCTGCTCGGCGGTCACCACCCACGAAAATGTCCGGAGAGTCGCGTCAGCCGCCCCCACCCGGCCCGCCGCCGGGCGAACCCCCGGTGACGGCCCGCATCTCCCGCTGGCTCATCTCCTGTAGCGGCGCGCCGTCGCTGTTGCTGAGGATGACGCCGACCCAGCCGGTGTACGGGTAGATGCTCCAGCTCGCACCGACACCGGGGTTGCCACCGGCACGCGCGAACATCCACTGGTCGTTGACGATGCGGACTGGAATCGTGTATGACCCGAACGACGCCGGCCCGTGCGGGATCTTGGCGGCGGTGAGCAGGTCGGCCCAGGGCTGGTTCAGCACCGTGCCGTCGCCCAGTGCGTGCGCGAACCGGACCAGATCCGGCGCGGTGGCGAAGCCGCCGTCCCCGGGGGCGTCGATGAAGGCGCGGCCCGGGTTCTTGCCGGCCAGGTACGGGCTGCTCTGGTCCAGGTTGCGGACGGCGTCGACCCGGCTGCCGTCGGCCAACAGCATGTACGGGTGCGCGATGTGCCGGTCGGTGAGCCACTGGGGCCTGGTGGAGAACGCCGTGCCGGTCATGCCGCAGCGCCGGAAGATGTTCTCCTGGACGTAGTCCCAGTACGTCTCGCCGGTCACGGCCTCGATGATCAGCGCGGGGATGGCGACCTCGGCGCCGGCGTGGTCGGTGGGAGTGCCGACGGGGGCCACCAGCTTCGACTGCCGGGCCCACTGCTCGCAGTACTCGCGCACCTCCTCCCGGCTCTGGAAGACGCGTTGCGTGTCCTCGGCCGGCGTGTTCATCCCGGAGTTGCCGGCCAGCATGTGGTGAATGGTCACCTGCTCGGCGATGTCCTTGGTGAAGCCCGTCAGGTACCTGCCCACCGGGTCCGTCAACTGCACCTTGCCCTGCTGCGCCAACTGCAACATGGCCACCGCGTGGAACGGCTTGCCCGCCGAGCTGAGGCTGAACGCGATCCCCTCGTGGTTGCGGATCCCCTTCTCCCTGTCGGCCATGCCGTAACTGCGGGACAGCACCGTCCGTCCCCGGTGCGACAGCAGCACCACACCGGAGAACCTGCCCTCCGCGGCCAGTTGCGCCACGTACCGGTCGTAGGCCCCACCGGGCAGGGCGTCCGGTGGGATCCGGTCGTGCCCGGACGGGCCGGTCGAGGCCGGGGCTGCGTGGCCGACCCCGGCGCTCACCAGCGGCACTCCGGCCACTGCGCCGGCGGCGGCCAAACCGCCCCAGCCGACCAGCCGCCGCCGGTCGATACCACCTACCGAAGCCGATTCCATGAGCACGGTCCTTTCCCGATCGACACACGGACCGTTGCAGGTCTACCGACGACCGCGCATCGGCAACCGATCGCCGACCCATACACCACTCATATGCGCTGCTGGGGATACTGGGCGGATGCGGGTGCTGCTGGTCGAGGACGAACAACCCCTGGCCACGTACGTCGCGGCTGGGCTGACCAAGAATGGCTGCGCCGTGGACGTGGCACACGACGGTCAGCAGGCGCTGGACAAGTGCGACATCATCCCGTACGACGTGGTGGTCCTGGACCGGGACCTTCCGGTCGTGCACGGTGACACCGTGTGCCGGCTGTTGGCACAGCGCGGCGCGGCGCGGGTGCTGATGCTCACCGCGTCCGGTGCCGTGTCCGACCGGGTGGACGGGCTGGCCCTGGGCGCCGACGACTACCTGGCCAAGCCGTTCGCGTTCTCCGAGTTGGTCGCCCGGGTGCGTGCGCTGGCCCGGCGCAGCACGCCGGCCCGCCCTCCGGTGCTGCGCGCGGGGGATGTCGAACTCGATCCGTCCCGGCGCACCGTCGAACGGGCTGGCCGGCTGCTGTCGCTGACCCCGAAGGAGTTCGGGGTGCTGGAACGGCTGCTCGCCGCCGACGGTGCCGTGGTGAGCGCGGAGACGCTGCTGGACAAGGTGTGGGACGAGCACGCCGACCCGTTCACCAACGCCGTGCGGATCACCGTCAGCACCCTGCGGCGCAAGCTCGGTGATCCACAGCTCGTCGAAACCGTGACCGGCGCCGGGTATCGGATCGCCTCATGATCCGGCGACTGACCGCCCGCAGCCGGCTCACGCTCGTGTACACCGGCCTGGTGCTGGCCGCCGGGTTCCTGCTCCTGGCACTGACGTACGTGCTGTTGGTGCGGGGCGACCTGCGGCTGCCTTCCCCGGGTCCGGACGGCAACATCGGTGGGCGGCTGCGGGAGGAGGTGCTCGCCGATCTGGTGGCTCGGGCCGCGCTGGCGCTGCTGGTGGTGACCGCGCTGGCCGGGGTGACCGGCTGGCTGGTGGCCGGGCGGATACTGCGGCCGATCCGGACGATGTCCGGTACGGCGAACCGGCTGTCCGTGGAGAAACTGTCCGAACGGATACCGGTCCACCGACCCGCCGACGAACTCGCCACGCTGGCCGCCACCATCAACGGCATGCTGGACCGCATCCAACACGGCATCACCGAACGCGACCGGGTCCTCGACAGCCAACGCCTGTTCGTCGCCAACGCCGCGCACGAACTCCGCACCCCGCTCACCACCATGCGCACCGCCATCGACGTCACCCTCGACGGCGAACCCGACCGCGCCGAACTCGTCGCGATGGCCGGCGACATCGCCACCGCCGTCGAAACCAGCCAGCGCACCCTCGACGGACTCCTGGTCCTGGCCCGCAGCCAGGCCGGCCCGCCCCGCCGAACCCCCGTGGACCTGGCCGACGTCGCCGCGACAGTTGCCGACGCCGCCGACCGGGCGGCGAACGGTGCCGTCACCCTCCGTACCGACCTGCGGCCGGCGCCGGTCAGCGGCGAGCCGGTGCTGCTGGAACGGATGGTCGGCAACCTGCTGGAGAACGCGCTGCGCTACAACCACGCCGGCGGAGACGTCACGGTGACCTCCGGCATCGCGAACGGGCTCGCGTTCCTGCGGGTGGTCAACACCGGCCCGCTGGTCACGCCGGAGGAGGAGCGGCGGTTGTTCGAGCCGTTCGTCCGGGGCACCGGCAACGGCACCCGCGGGGCCGGGCTCGGCCTGTCCATCGTCCGGGCGGTCGTTACCGCGCACGACGGAGAGATCTCCAGCGCCGCACGGCCGAGCGGCGGTCTGGACATCGCCGTACACCTGCCGCCGGCCCTGGAGGCCGCTCCCTCCGGATGAGGCCCCCGCACGGCATCTCCGCGACGGACGGCCTAGGGCCTGTGTCAAAGCCCTCGGTCGAGCCGAGGCGGAGTCCAGGCGGCGATCCGGCAAGGCGGAGATTGGCCCGGATACCGGTGTTGTATCCGGGCCAATCTCCAACGCGGCCGGTCGTCGTCTGGGCCCGCCGCAGGCCGGCCAGGGGCTTTGACACAGGCCCTAGCGCAGGGGCCGGCGGCTGCCGACCCGGTGCGTGGCGTCGTAGTGCCGGCGGGCCTGCTCGACCTTGTCCAGGTTGCCCGACCAGTGGGCGAGGGTGGCGAACAGCGGTGCCAGGCTGCGTCCCAGCTCGCTGATTTCGTACTCCACGCGCGGTGGGACCTCTGGGTGGTAGGTGCGCGTGACGAGACCGTCGCGTTCCAGTTGCCGGAGCCGCTGGGTCAGCACCTTGGGTGTGATGGTGGTGATGCGGCGCTCCAGTTCCACGAATCGATGACGGCCGTATTCGTTGAGGGCCCACAGGATCGGGGTGGTCCAACGGCTGAAGACGATGTCGACCACCGGGGCGATCGGGCACGCCTGCTCCGGGGCGACCTCGGCACGAGTCGCCGGGTGCATGTCGTGGGTCACAGTTGGCCTTTCTCCCATTACTTTCCTGTAGGTACCTACTATCACGACGTTGATAGCTTCCGTCGAGCCGCAGAACTCGACAGCAGGGGGCAGACAATGATTGTGGTAACTGGGGCAACCGGCAATGTCGGACGGCCGCTCGTGCGGGCGCTCGCCGAGGCCGGCGAACACGTGACGGCGGTGTCGCGGCGGATTTCGGCGTTGGACGTCCCGGCGGGGGTGCGGCATCGGCAGGCCGACCTGGCCGATCCGGCGAGTCTCCCGTCCGCGTTCGACGGGGCCGAAGTGCTGTTCCTGCTGACCTCGGGCGACTTCGTGTCCGCCGGAGGCAGGGTCAGCGACGTGCTCGACGCTACGCGGGCGGCGGGGATCCGCCGCGTCGTCCTGCTCTCCTCCCAAGGCGTTGCGACGGGAAGCCATCCCTCCACGCTGGAGGACCCCATCGTGCAGTCGGACCTGGCATGGACAATGCTGCGACCAGGAGGTTTTCACTCGAACACGTTCGGGTGGGCGGAAATGGTCCGGAGCCAACGGATGGTCGCCGCCCCGTTCGGCGATGTCGCCCTGCCGACCATCGACCCCAGCGACATCGCCGAGGTGGCCGCCGCGGTGTTGCGGGACACCGCGCACGTCGGCAGGGCGTACGTGTTGACCGGTCCCGCACCGATCTCACCCCGACAGCAGGCGTCGGCGATCGCCGACGCGCTGGGTGAACCGGTGCGGTTCGTCGAGCAGAGCCGCGCGGAGGCTCGGGCACAGATGCTGCGCTTCATGCCCGAGCCAGTCGTGGAGAACACCCTGACCATTCTGGGCACGCCGAAAATCGGCGAGCAACAGGTGAGCCCACACGTCGAACGGATCCTCGGCCGTCCGGCCCGCACCTTCGCCGCGTGGGCCGTACGCAACACCTCGGCCTTCAAGTAGTCGATCGAGCCCTGGGTCGGCCGCGGTGAGCGGGCAACCACCGCGGCCGGGCCGATCGGTCTTGCTCGTCGTCAGGTGGAAGGCCGGTCACTGTCTCCGCTCGACGTCAGGACTTCCGGGTCCGGTCCCCGGCCCAGGCCGCTTCGAGGATCGCGGTCAGGCTGTCGGTGTCGGTCGGGCCCGGATGGTTCTGGATCAGGCGGGTGACGCCACTGGCCATCTCCGCGAAGCGCGGGAGGTCGGCGCGTGCCACGCCGATGTCGGCCAGGGTGGGAGGGATGCCGATGTCGGCAAGGAGCCCGTCGAGCCAGGTGAGGAACGTGTCCGCGGCCTCGGCATCCGAGGCGTCGGCCACGTCGAGGCCGCACACCCCGGCGAGGACGGCCAACCGGCCGGCGATGGCATCCCTGGCCGCGTCCAGCGCGTAGGGCAGCAGCAGCCCGACGCCCAGGCCGTGCGGCGTGTGCGTGGCCGCGCCGATGGGGTACTGGAGGGCGTGCGGGGCCGCGTTGCCCGCGTGGGAGAAGGCGAGCCCGGCGAGCATGGACCCGTAGGACATGTCCGCGCGCGCGTCCGTGTCGCCGCCGTCCCGGACCGCCCGACGCAGACTACGGGCGATCCGCTCCGCGGCCAGGAGCGCGTAGTGGTCGGTGATCGGGTTGCGGCCGAGGAACACCTGCTCCACCGGGTCGCGTGGTCCGTGGGCCCGGGGTCGCGCGGTGTAGCTCTCCACCGCGTGGCAGAACGCGTCGATGCCGGAGTGGGCGGTGACTGTCGCCGGGCAGCTGTAGGTGAGCTCGGGGTCGACGATGGCGAAGTCGGGCACGATGTGGACGCTGGAAACCCCCACCTTCAGCTCGCGGTCCGGGTCGGTCAACACCGAGACGGGGGTGAGCTCGGAGCCGGTGCCTGACGTCGTCGGGACCGCGACGAGAGGCATCGTCGGCCCCGGCACCTTCGACTCGCCGTAGAAGTCGCGCGGTGTCCCACCGTGGCGCCGGATGACGCCGACGATTTTGGCCAGGTCGATCACCGTGCCACCCCCGATGGCGAGGATCACGTCGGCGTTCACCTCGGCGGCGACCGAGACGGCCAGGGCGACATCGGCGAGTGGCACGTCCGGCGTCGCGTCGGAGAACACCTCGACGGCCTGGACCTTCTCCCGCACGGCGGCCACGATCTCGGCCACGCCCGGCTGTCCCAGAAGAACCTGGTCGGTCACGATGAGGACGCGCGAGCCACTCTCGGCCACCACTCGCGGGATGTTCTGCGCGACCCCTTCGCCCACGATCAGTTGGCGTGGTCCGCGGACGGTCTCAAGCATCTCGGTGCCTCTCCGGAACGTCGGCGGCGGTTTGCTGGGCGCACGGGGCGCGGTGATCCTCGGCGGGCGCCCGGAGCAGCAGGCCCGTCACGGTAGGTCGATCGCCGCGTAGGTGAGGTCGAGGTACTCGAGGATGCCCTCGTGAGACCCCTCCTTGCCGATCCCGGACTGCTTCACGCCGCCGAACGGAGCCGACGGGTCCGAGATCAGACCACGGTTGATGCCGACCATCCCCGTCTCCAGACCCTCGGCGAACCGGAGCGCCCGCTGCAGGTCACGGGTGAAGATGTATCCGACCAGTCCGAACTCGGTGTCGTTGGCCTTCGCCAGCACCTCGTCGTCGGACGTGAACGAGATGATCGGCGCCACCGGGCCGAAGACCTCCGCCGCCAGCATCCGCGCATCGTCGGGCACGTCGACGAGGACCGTGGGCGGGTAGAAGTGGCCCGGCCCATCCGGTCGCTCGCCGCCCACCAGGACCCGGGCGCCGCGCTCGACCGCGTCGACGACGAGCTCGTCGATCTTGGCGACCGAGGCCTCGTCGATCAACGCCCCGACGTCCACGCCGTCGTCGAGACCATGGCCCACCGAGAGCGCGCCCATCCGCTCGGCGAAGCGCGCCGTGAACTCCTCGCGCACCGGCTCCTCGACGTAGATCCGGTTGGCCGCGATGCAGGACTCCCCGATGTTGCGCATCTTGGCCACCATGGCGCCGTCGACCGCCACGTCCAGGTCGGCGTCCGCACACACGATCAGGGCCGCGTTGCCGCCCAGTTCCATGGAGGTACGCAGCACGTTGTCGGCGGCCTGTCGCAGCAGTACGCGCCCGACCTCGGTCGACCCGGTGAACGAGAGCTTGCGGGTCCGCCTGTCGGCCAGCAGTGCGGAGACCACCTCGCCGGAACGCTTGGTGGTCACCACGTTGACGACGCCCGGGGGAACGCCGACCTCCTCCATGATGCGGGCCAGCAACAGCATGGTCAGTGGCGTCTGACCAGCCGGCTTGGTGATCGTCGTGCAGCCCGCGGCCAGCGCGGGAGCGATCTTGCGGGCGCCCATCGCCAACGGGAAGTTCCAGGGCGTCACGAAGACGCACGGCCCGACCGGCTTCGGCACGGTGAGGATGCGATATCCACCCGCGGGAGCGGCGCTGTAGCGCCCCTCGACGCGTACCGCCTCCTCGGCGAACCACCGGAAGAACTCGGCGCCGTAGGCCACCTCGCCCCGAGCCTCGGCGAGCGGCTTGCCCATCTCGAGCGTTATCAGCCGGGCGACGTCCTCGGACCGCTCGGTCAGTGCCCGGTACGTCGCGGTCAACAACTCCGACCGTTTCCGTGGCGGTGTCGCCGCCCACTCCGCCATTGCCCTGCTCGCCACGTCCAGAGCGGCGAGCCCGTCCACGACGCCGGCGTCCGCCACCTCGGCGATGGTCTTGCCGGTGGCCGGGTCCTCGACGGCAAAGGTGGCTCCGCTCGCGGCGTCGCGCCAGGCGTCGCCGATCCGGAGCCGCCGGTGTTCGGGGGCCAGGACGTTCATCGGGTCACTCACTGCGTCGCCTCCTGTGTTCTTCTTGGTGCTGTCCGGCGTGCCTCAGTGATCGCGACGCCCCGCGCCACCGATCGCCTTGTCGGAGCACGTCCGTCCCCGTGTCGTCAGGCCGTGCGCACCGGTGACGGTCCGTCGAGGCTCGACCGCCACGTGCGGGCGCATGTCGCCGTCGCCGCCAGGCCCTAGGGCCTGTGTCAAAGCCCTCGGTCGAGCCGAGGCGGAGTCCGGGCGGCGATCCGGCAAGGCGGAGATTGGCCCGGATACCGGTGTTGTATCCGGGCCAATCTCCAACGCGGCCGGTCGTCGTCTGGGCCCGCCGCAGGCCGGCCAGGGGCTTTGACACAGGCCCTAGCGCCCAGCCTCGGACAGCGACAGCCCGGTGCCCGCGTCGAACAGGTGCGCACGGTCCAGGTCGACAGTGACGTGCAGCCGCTCGCCCTGCGTACCGGTGACTGTGGGTCGTGCCTTGACCTTGAGGATCTCCGTCCCCACGAGGACGTCGACCACCGTGCGGTCACCGAGCGGCTCAAGCCCGTAGAGCTCCCCGGACAACGACGCGTCCCCACGCTGCTCGACGGACAGGTCCTCCGCGCGTACGCCCAGCAGAAGCGCACGACCGTCCTCGGCCGTGGTCCAGCGCGGCCGGGGCAGCGTCCAGCCTTGCGCACCGACCAGACGATCTCCCTCGGCGTGGCAGGCCAGCAGGCTGATCGGCGGGCTTCCGACGAATCCGGCGACCCACTTGTTGGCGGGACGCTCGTACACCTCGGTCGGTGTTCCGACCTGTTGCACCTTCCCCTCCTTGAGGACCGCGACCTGGTCGGCCATGGACAGGGCCTCGACCTGGTCGTTCGTCACGTAGACGAAGGTCGCCCCGAGGCTGCGGTGGATGCGGGTGAGTTCGGTGCGCATCTCGACGCGGAGCTTGAGGTCGAGGTTCGTCAGCGGCTCGTCCATGAGAAACGCGCGCGGGCTACGGACCAGCGCCCGGGCCAGGGCGACACGCTGCATCTCACCACCCGACAACTGCGCGGGACGACGCTGCAGCAGACGTTCGATGTGCAGCAGGTTCGACATCTGCTCGACGGCAGCGGCGATCTCACTCGACGAACAGCGGCGTGCCCGCAGCGGCGAGGCGATGTTCTCGTACACCGTGCGTCGCGGGTAGAGGGCGTAGCTCTGGAAGACCATGGCCAGGTCGCGTGCGGCCGGGGTGTCATTTGTCGCGTCCCTGCCGTCCAGATGCACCGACCCGGCGTCGAGCTTGTCCAGCCCGGCGATCGCTCGCAGGGTCGTCGTCTTGCCTGCCCCGGAGGGCCCGAGCACGACGAAGAACGAGCCGTCGGGCACGTCCAGCGTCACCCCGTCCAGGGCCTGGACCTTACCGAAGGACTTGCACAGCCCCTGTACTGCCACGGTTCCCATCAGGCCACCAGCTCTTCCGTGCGCACGTCGTAGACCACCGGGGTCCCACCGGTGTGCCGCAGCCCGACCTTCGCGTCGGCGGCGAAACGGACGGTCGGTGGCATCCGAACCCGTACCTCGCGCTGGCCGCTGTGGTCGACCACGTAGATGATCTCGTCGCCCAGCCACTCCGCCGAGACCACGCGGGCCGGGACCGACCGTTCCGCCCCTGGCTCGGTGACCTCCAGCGCCTCCGGCCGGACGCCGGCGACCAGGGCACGGTCGCGGGGCAGGCCGGGCGGTGGGGTGAGGACCAGGCCGCCCTGACCGCGTAGCTCCCCGTCGGCCACCTCCACCTCGATGAGGTTCATCGGCGGGGAGCCGATGAACGCGGCGCAGAAGAGGCTCGCCGGACGGTCGTAGACCTCCAGTGGCGTGCCGACCTGCTCGACGCGGCCCTTGTTGAGGATGGCGATCCGGTGACCGAGCGACATCGCCTCGACCTGGTCGTGGGTGACGTAGACCATCGTCGCCCCCAGCTCCCCCTGTAGGTGCTTGATCTCCGTGCGCATGTCCGCCCGCAGTTCCGCGTCCAGATTGGTGAGCGGTTCGTCCATGAGGAATGCGCGCGGTCGTCGCACCAGGGCACGAGCGAGCGCGACGCGCTGCTGCTCCCCGCCGGACAGCTGGCGTGGTCGCCGGTCCAGGAGTGGACCAAGCTGCATCAGCCGGGCGGCCTCCTCGACCCGCCTGTGCACCTCCGCCTTGGGCAGACCCTCGGCCCGCAGTGGGAAGGCCAGGTTGTCGCGGGTCTTCAGGTGCGGGTAGAGAGCGTAGAACTGGAACACCATGGCGATGTCCCGCTCGGCGGGCGGCAGGTCGTTGACCAGCGTGTCGCCGATGCGGATGTCGCCGGTCGTCTGCCTCTCCAGGCCGGCGATGGCCCGCAGCGTGGTCGTCTTGCCGCAACCCGAAGGGCCGAGCATCACGAACAGCTCGCCGTCACCGATGGACAGGTCCACGTGCTCGACCGCGACAGTCCCGTCCGGGTAGCGCTTGTGCAGGGCGGTCACCTCGATGCCCGCCATCAGCGTCGCACCGCCCCGAGCGTGACACCGGCGATGAGGTGCTTGCGCACCAGGTAGGCGAAGACGAGCACCGGCAGGGCGAACACCACGGAGGCGGCGGCCACGAGACCCCAGTCCGTGGTGGTGCCGCCGATCAGGCCGGCGATGGCGGGTGGGGCCGTCCGGACGCTGTCGCTGGAGGTGAGGAAGGTGGCGAACACGAACTCGTTCCAGGAGAAGATGAGGGCGAAGACCGCCGTCGCGGCGATGCCGGGCACGAGCAGGGGCAGGGTGAACAGCCGGAACGCCTGCAAGCGGGTGTAGCCGTCGAGCATGGCGGCATCCTCGTACTCGGCGGGCACCTCGTCGACGAATCCCTTCATCATCCAGATCGTGAACGGGACGTTGAACGCGGCGTAGATGAGGATCAGGCCGAGCTTGCTGTCGATGAGTCCGACCTGGCGGTACATGAGGAAGATCGGGACCACGACCACCACGGGCGGCATGAAGCGGGTGGACAGGATGAAGAAGAGTTGGTCCTTCTTCGCCTTCACCGCGAAGCGCGAGTAGGCCCAGGCCGCCGGGACCCCCAGCAGGGTGGCCAGCAGCGTGGAGACCCCGGCGACCACGACGGAGTTGAGGAACGCCACGGACAAGGCCGAGCGACCGCCGCCGGGGGCGACGAACACGTCCTTGTAGTGCTCCAGGGTGACCCTGAAGTCGAAGAACTTGGCGGGGATGGCGTAGACGTCCCGGTTCTCCTTGATGGACGTCTCGATCATCCACAGCACCGGAAAGAGCATCACGACGGCCAGCAGGGTCAGCAGCGCGATCTCCAGCACCGAGCGGCCCCGGCCGCCCAGGCGTCGCGTCGGGGGCGTGTGATCCCGGGCCGGACCTGTGGCCACGGCCTCGTCGACGGAGACGGCCATCAGCCCTCCTTGAGCTTGTTCAGGTAGCGCAGGTAGAGCTGCGTGAGGACGATGACGACGAGGACCATGAGGATCCCGTACGCCGAGGCGGTGCCGGTGTTGAAGCCCAGGAACGCGACCTTGTAGATGTGGAACGACAACGTCTCGGTGGAGACGCCCGGGCCTCCGTTGGTGAGGATGTAGACGAGGTCGAACAGCCGGAAGGCCTCGATGGCCCGGAACAACACGGCAATGAGGAGCAGCGGCCACACCAGCGGAAGAGTGATGGTCCGGAACCGGAACCACTCGGACGCCCGGTCGATCGAGGCGGCCTCGTACAGGTACTTGGGGACCGCGGTGAGGCCCGCGAGTGCGATGAGCATGATGAACGGCGTCCACTGCCAGGTGTCGACCACGATCAGGGAGATCAGCGCCGTTCGCTGCCGGGTGAGCCACTCCACCTGCCCCAGGCCGAGCGAGCCGAGCATGCTGTTGACCACGCCGAACTGCGCGTCGAGCATGAACCGCCAGAACAGGCCGACCACGACCGGCGACAGCATCATCGGCACCAGGAACAGCGTGGTCAGCACTCCTCGCCCGTGTGTGCGCCGGGAGATCAGGTAGGCGATGCCGAAACCGAGCACGGTCTGCAGACCTACCGCGCCGACCACGTAGATCAACGTCGTCAGGGCCCTCGTGTGGACCTGCGCCGACGTCAGGATGGCGGTGTAGTTCCCGAACCAGACGAAGTTGGCGGGCCCTCCGCGGGTGGCCGAGTAGTCGGTGAACGACAGGTACAACGCCCACAGCAACGGGAACACCGACATCGCGAGCAACAGCAGCAGCGCGGGGGAGACGAAGGCCACGGCGAGCCCGCGGTCGCTCAGCCGGCGGGACCGCCCCGGTACAGGTGGCGTCGCGGACGCCACCTGCCCGGGGTCGGTCGTCAGAGGGACGGAGTCACTCACAGTCCGCCGCCACCCTTGCGGTTGCTGGAGTCGAGCACGCCCTGCTGCTCCTTGGCGATGTCGTCGAGCGCATCCTTCGGCTTCTTCGCGCCGTTGAGAGCCGCGTTCACGTTGGTGTTCTCGATGTTGACGAGACGCGCGTACTCGGGGACGTTCCACATGTCCCGCATCCGCGGAACCGAGTCGGTGTACACCTGGTTGAACGGCCCGGCATTGAGGAACTCGGGCGACTGCAGGGCGTCCGTACGCGACGGCACGCCACCGGCCGCGGCCCACTTCTTCTGGATGTCAGCCCGCTCGAACCACTCCATGAAGTTCAGGGCCTCCGCCTGGTTCGCCGCGGAGGAGTAGGCCGACACGTGCATCCCCATGCCGCCGAGCGGGACCAGGTTCGTCTTCTGGGTCGGCAGGGTGGCAAAGCCCAGCTTGTCGAGAATCTGCTCCCGCGTGGTGCCGAGCGTCGACTCCTTCGGATCGAGCAGGCCGCCGCTCGCGGCGATCCAGTTGAACGCGATGCAGGCCTTGCCCTGGGCGACCGCCGCGTTCACCTCGTCGATGAACCAGTTGCCGGAGCCCTTGGCGGTCAGCGGTTTCATCTTGTTGACCAGGACGTCCATCGCCTCCTGGCCCGCGGTGTCGTTGAGGATGCCGTCGATCTTGCGCGCCTTGGGGTCCCAGAGGTTGCCGCCGTAGACGCCGTTGACCGTGTTGTAGGTGACGGCCGCGGCGTCGGAGCCGTTGGCCTGGTGGAAGGCCAGTCCGCTGACGCCGGGGTTCTCCGACTGGCACTTCTCGGCGGCTGAGATCATCTGGTCCCAGGTCTGCGGCGGCTTGTCGCCGATCAGGTCCTTGCGGTAGATCATCGTCCAGGTGTCGCCGAGCAGCGGCAGTCCGTACAGGCTGGCGTTCTCGTCGCGCTTGCCGGTCTCCGCCTGGGGGTACTGGCCGTAGGCCGCCAGGAGGTACGGGTTGTAGGCCGTGACGTCGATGTTCTTCTTGACGAAGTCGGTGAGGTCGAGGATGTTGCCGTTCGTCACGGCCTCGCCGATGTGTTGCGAGTCCAGGATCGCGATGTCGAAGTCGGTCTTGCGCGCCGCGAACTGGGTGAACATCGCGTCGTGCCAGTTCGCGTTCGGCACGGTGTTGACCTTGATGGTCGCGTTCGGCCGCTCCTTCTTGTACTCCGCGTTCGCGAAGGCTTCCAGTGCCTTGGCGGGCGGCCAGTCGAACCAGATGAAGCTGAGGGTCAGCGGATCCTTGGTGAGTTCCGGGATGGTCGCCGGCGCCTTGGGGGCGCTCGCCTTCGTGCCGTCGTCCTTGCCGTCGCCGCAAGCCGTCACGGTCGTGGCCACCAGCAGCATGGCCACCGTCGCCAGCCGCACCTTTCGCCCGGGAACGGATATTCGTCCTATTCGCTTCGGATACCGCATCTTCTCGCCTGCTTTCTGGGTGGGGACTTCTAGAGCCTCGCTATGTGGTTCGCCGAGCAGGTGCTGGGTTGTTCAGGCGTGTTGCCAGGCTGTTGCGGGGGAGTTCCGGGTGATCGAGGTGAAGCGCTGGCGGGGTGGTTCCGCGATGGTGCAGGATGGCGATCATCCGGCACTTTTCCTATACGATCCCGTGGGGGCGTCAGCATCCCGCAGCGTTGTGACTGATGTCAACAGGTTCCCGAAGGCGCAAGAAAGGACCTCACGTCACGATGGTCGAGGAAGCGATGAGCGCGCGGGGCCGTAGGGCCGTGACGGGCGGAACGCCGCCGGCAAGAGCTGGCGGCCGGCTTGCCGACGAGGTGTACGACACGCTGCTCGGACAGCTGATGTCGCTACGGATCGAGCCTGGCTCCCGCGTCACGATCGATGTCCTCGCCCGAGAGCTGGGGGTGTCGCAGACGCCGATCCGAGACGCTCTGAACCGGATGGAGGCCGAGGGTCTGGTCGTGCGTGTGCCCCATGCCGGCTACCGCATTCCCCCCCAGATCACCCGTCACCGATTCGAGGACATGCTCGAGGTCCGCCTGCTCCTTGAGCCGGCTGCGGCGCGGAGATCCGCCGAACGCGCGTCCTCTGAGCAGGTGGCCGGTCTGCGACGAATGCTGGAGGAGATGGCGGAGTTGGAGGGGGGCGACGGACCCACGGCCTATGGCGCCTTCGGGCTCCGCGACGCCGCCTTTCACGATCTCGTCGCCCTGAGCGCGGAGAACCAGGTCATCCGTGAAGCGCTCGCTCGCCTGCACAGTCACGTGCACCTCTTCCGGCTGCACCACGACACCCAGGTCACCCACCTGGCCATGGCCGAGCACGAGGAGGTGGTGGCCGCGATCGCCGCGCGTGACCCCGACGCCGCCGCATACGCGATGCGTCGGCACATCCTGCGATCCGGCGAACGTTTCCGACGATTGTTCGACGAGGTCAAGGACGCGGACGCAATGGCGGTAGAGGCTTGACGGGCGGGCTGGGCCGAGGAATGCTGTCAATCGATCGGATCGGATTGGATTCCCCTCACCACCACCAGACGCGAGGAGAAGCAGGTGCCCAGAGCGCTGCTCCTGACCGGCGACGCCGCCGAGGAGCTCGACACCATGTATCCCTACTATCGCGTGCAGGAGGGCGGCTGGGACGTCGACGTCTCGTCCCGGACGTTGCGTGACGTGCAACTGGTCATCCACGAGTTCGACCCCAACTCCGACGCCTACGTGGAGAAGAACGGCCGGAAGCTGCCGGTCGACGTGCCGTGGGCCGAGGTCGACGTCGAGCGCTACGACGCCCTCATCATCCCCGGGGGGCGTGCTCCCGAGTGGATCCGGGTCGACGCCGACGTCAGGCGCATCACCGAGCACTTCTTCGCGCGCAACCTTCCCATCGCACTGGTGTGCCACGGTGCGCAGGTGCCAGCGGTGTACGGGCTGCTGAAGGGTCGGAAGACGGCCTGCTTCCCGCCCATCACCGGTGACATGGAGAACGCGGGCGCGACGGTCATCGACGCTCCCGACGTCGTGGACGGCAACCTCGTCTCCTGCCGGGGATGGCCCGACATGCCGCAGTTCGGCAGGGCGATGATGGAGCTCTTCGCGAAGTCCGTCAACTCCGCATCGGCATGAGCGCACCCGGCCTGCCCCGGTGACGGCACTTCGGACCGTCACGGTCGACGGCTCCCCTGTCCACGTCCTGGAGGGCGGCGCCGGGCCCGCGGTATTGATGCTGCACGGCTCCGGACCCGGTACGACCGGGTCCGGCGCCTGGGCAGCGACGGCGCAGGCACTGGGCACGTCCTGGCGCCTGGTGGCTCCTGACCAGGCGGGGTTCGGCCGTACACCCGTCCCGGCGGGCTCCAGGGGTGGGCTCCGGCTGTGGACGGAGCAGGCCGCGGGCCTGATGGATGCTCTCGGCATCGAGCACTACGCCGTGGTGGGCCACTCCATGGGCGGTGCCGTGGCGTTGGCGTTGGCGGCCGCGCGCCCTCAGCAGGTCACCCGTGTCGTGGCGGTCTCGACGATGGGCGCCCCCGGGGCGCCGCTGTCCGCCGACCTCGACGCGGTCTGGGCCGCCCCCGCCGGCCCGCTCGGGGCACGAGACATGCTGAGTCGCCTCGTCCTCGACCAGGCGCTCGTGACCGATTCGGCAGTCGAAGCCCGAGCGGCCGCGATGCGAGCGGCGGAGGCCGCATTCGCGTCGTTGTTCCCTCCGCCCAGGGCACGATGGGTCGACGATCTCACCCTCTCGGCGCAGACGCTGGCAGCGGTACGCGCGCCAGTGCTGCTCGTCCATGGCGCCGAGGACCGGGTCACCCCGCTCGGGACGGCAGCCACGCCCATGCTCGAACACCTGGCCGATGTCCGTCTGCACGTGTTCGGCCGATGCGGGCACGTGCCGGCGATCGAGCACCCGCACGAGTTCAGGCAACTGCTGTCGTGCTTCCTCCGCCGGGACCGGGACCAGTAGGGCGTGTATCGGAAGCGCCGGCCGGCCTGCGCCGGGCCAGCCGCCGCCCGGCGGCGCTGTCGCGGTGTGCGCATGGACCGGTTCTGGCAACGAGCTCCGCGGTGTTGCCGGTAACTCGCCGACGAGCTGGGTCGCCCTCATCGTCGGTGGCCCGGTCCTGTTCGTGCTCGGGCGAATGAGCTCCGAGTACGTACTCCTCGGTCAGCTCCCGCGGTCGCGGGTGGGCTGGTAGGAACGACCGGGTGTCTACTTCTTGAGACGCCGGCTCCCTGCGTGCCAGTCCTCGACCTTGCCCGTCTCCTGCGCGGGGACTCCGCACGACGGCAGTTGTGGCTGCTCGCGCAGGCTGCGCTTGAGCTCGGCAAAGCCGGGAAACTGGGCGAGGCCGACGACGTGGTCCCACAGCTGTGCGGCTTGCTTCTCGTCGGGCAGCCGGCTGATCACCGGCCCGAAGAACGCGGCGCCGTCCGGCGGCTCGAAGTGCACGATCGGCGTGCCGACGTCCTTACCCGTCAGCGCCAGCGCCTCGTCCGACTCGGCCTGGATCTCCGCGTCACGGGACGTGTCGTCGAGGAACTCGACAAGCGATTCTGGCAGGCCGGCCTCGGCGAGCGCGACGGTGGCGAGGTCGGGAGCACCTTGCCAGCCCGGCTCCCGGCCGTCGTCGGGGCCCACCTCCAGGATGTGGGTGCCGTACGCCGTGTACAGGGGGCCGATCGCCTCGCGGCCGTGCCTTTCGCGCACCGCCGAGGCCATCCGCAGCAGACGCAGCCCCGCCGTGTGCTCGGCTTCGTACCCTGGCGGGAAGTGGCTGTCGTAGTCGATGTGCGAGTTGATGAGGCGCAGCGAGATGAACCGCCAGTCGACGGTGTAGTCACGTTGTGCCTGCACGATCCTGATCCACTTGCTTGTCATCCACGCGAATGGGCAGATCGGATCGAAGTAGAAGTTGATGTCGGCGGCCCTGGCTGAGCCCGCGCTCGGAGATTCCATGTGTGTGACCTACCCACTCGTCCATGCCGACATGCGTGCGCTGCTAACGGGTCGCGACCGTGACGTGGTCGACAACCGGGTCGACGACATCGCCCTCGTCGGTAAGCGGTGCGGGCTGCGGACCGGGGGAGGGCGATGTCGTCGTAGGTCACGGTTGCGGGCGCGGGCGCCGTACCGTTCGGGTCAGCGCGTACGTCACCACGATCACCACCACGGTCGGCGCGCCGACCGTCCACGCGACCCGGAACGTCTCGACGAACAGCATACTCACGACCACCGCCGCCATCGCGACCGCCGCCGCGGCACTGGTGCGCCAACCGCCGGGCAGTGACAGCGGCGACCGGCGGGCCTCGTCGGCGGTGCGCGGGCGGCGGCGGAAGGCCACGTGGGTCGCGAAGATGAGCACCCAGGTCGTGGCGACGCCGAACAACGCGATGCCGAGCAGCTTCGCGAACGCGTCGTCGGGCGAGACGAGGGACACCGTCACCGCCAGGGGAAGCCCGATGGCCGACGCGGCGACCGCGTTCACCGGCACGCCGTGCCGGCTGACGCGTCTTGCCCAGGCCGGCGCCTGGCCGTCGACCGCGAGCGAGTGCAGCGTGCGCGTCGACACGTAGAAGGCCGTGTTGAGGGCCGACAGCGCGGCGGTGAGCACCACGAAATTCATCACCGCGGCGGCGGCCGGCAGCCCGGTCCACTCGAAGACCAGCACGAACGGGCTGGTGGTCAGCGCGCCGTCCGGCGCCCGGCCGACGGCTTGCGACACCGACAGAATGACCACCATGCTGAGCAGGTAGTACAGGCATACGCGCAGAATCGTCCCGCGAGCGGCGCGCGGTAGGTCGCGCCCTGGGTCGGCCGATTCGGCGGCGGTCAGCGCCAGCGCCTCGGTGCCGCCGAAGCTGAAGGTCGCCACGATCAGCGCGACCACGAGGCCGGTGAGTCCGTGCGGCAGGTAGGACGGCGCGTCGGTGACCGCCGACAGGCCGGTCGCCGGCCGGTCGGGCAGCCCGACGGTGAGGAGCACAGCGCCGAGGACGAGGAACACCACGATCGCGGCGACCTTGACGGACGAGAACCAGTACTCGACCGTGCCGAAGGCCCGCACCGGAAACACGTTGACCGTGATGACCGCCGCGGCGGCGAGCGTGACCGGTATCCACAGTGGCACCTGCGGCCACCAGTACCGGACGTAGATCCCCACGGCGACGGCCTCGGTGCCGGCGCCGATCGCGACCACACCCCAGTACAGCCAACGTTGGGTGAACCCGGCGAGGGGGCCGAGGTAGCGGTGGGCGAGCGCGCCGAACCCGTGCAGGTCGGGATGGGCGACCGCCATCTCGGTGGCGGCGTAGGTGAGGGCGATCGCGAGGAGCCCACCGACGACGAAGGTGAGCAGCACGGTCGGTCCGGCCATGGAGACGGCGAGGCCGGAGCCGAGGAACAGGCCGGTGCCGATGACCCCGCCGATCGTGAGCATCCCGATCTGGCCCGACGTGAGGCCGCGATGGAGCGATGACGTGACAACAGAGGGTGAAATGACCATGCCACAATGCAAACAAGCAGGTCGGGGCCGAACAACGAAGGAAAATACGCAGGACGTCAGGCAGGGTCGGTGCCGTCGAGGATGGCCCGCGTCGCCCGGGCCTTGCCCCGCAGGACGAGCGCGAAGGTAACGCGGTCGTCGTCCCGGTTCTGGAGTGCCCGTCCGGCCGCCCGCAGCGCGGTCGGCGGCGTCTCCGGGATGGAGACTCCGCCGGCCGGCACGGCTGCGTTCCGGGCCAGTGGCTGTCGTGCTCGAACGCGTACCCGGTGCCACGCTCGACCTGGTCGAAATGCTGGCCTTGCTCCGCGCGGCACCCGACAAGGCGGCACTGTGACCGGCGATCACTGCAGCGCGGTGTTCCACGCCTCGCGGTGCGCGTCGAGATACTCGGCCGTGGCCCTCCAGTACGGGCCGTCCTCGTCCCAGATCCTGGCCCACGGTTGGCGCCGCTGCCGGGCTCCCTCGTGCAGCAGGTCGTACATGGCTCCGGCTCGACGGCCCAGCATGCCCGCGAGTGCCGGTCGTGCGGCCGGTTCGAGGCCGTAGCCGTCGACGAATGCCCGCAGTCGGGCCGCGGACTCCGCGACGGGACGGTCCGCCCGCAAGCCGGCCATGCTCTGCGCGGCGTAGGCGATGTCCCACAACCGCGAACCCGGCGCGGTCGCATCCCAGTCGATCAGCACCCAGCCTCGGTCCGATCTGACGAGGTTCCACGGGGCCACATCGTTGTGGTAGATCATGTCCTCCCGATCCGGCGGAATCAGTCGGTTCCACACCGCGTCGGGCGGCGGCACGAAGTCGGCCAGCGCTTCGTGCAGTTCCGCCAGCATCCGACCAATCGAGAACAACTCCGCCGCCGGGTACGTGCCGGACGCCGCGCCCACCTCGCCGGAGACATACTCCAGCACCTGCCGACCCTGCGCATCGCGGCCCAACGGTCGAGGTGCCCCAGTGAATCCCACCGCCCACAGGTGCCCCAGCACCGCATCGACCGAGTCGGTCCACGGCCCGACCGGACGGCGAACGGTCTCGCCGATACGCACCACCCCGGTCGTGGTGTTCCCCGCCAACGGCTCCTCGTCGCTACTCACTCCAAGATCATGACTCGGCCCGACGCGGACGCCAACTCGCCTGCACTCACTCTGATCGTTTGGTACGGCACCTGCCGAGCGGCCACCACGACAGCGCGCCGAGGCACTACGGCACACGCTCGGCTGGGGTCCGGCGGCGCGTGCGTCCCTGGCCGGGCCTGAAGGGACACTTGTCGCATGTCCTCGACGATGCTCGTGGTCGGCCCGAAGCTCGGTGTCGCGCTGGTTGTGCTGACCCTTGTGGCGGCGGCCGTCGTGACCCTCGGAAAGCTGGGCCACGGTCGGCAGGTCGTGGTCGCCGCCGTCCGTGCTGCGATCCAACTGGGTGCCGTGTCGCTGCTGATCGTGGGCATCGTGGTGTCGCTGTGGGCCACGGCCGCGTTTGTCGTCCTGATGTGTGTGGTGGCGACGGTCACGTCCGGTCGGCGGGTCACCGGCGGCAGCCGGGGATGGTGGGCGGGCGCGCCGATCGTCGCGGGCAGCATGTCGGTGGTGGCGGGGCTGCTGTCGGCGGGCCTGGTGCCGACGCGCGGTATCGCGATCATCCCGGTCGCGGGGATCCTGATCGGCGGGGCGATGACCGCGACGTCGCTGGCGGGTCGCCGCGCGCTTGACGAGTTGACCAGTCGGCGGGGTGAGGTGCAGGCCGGCCTGGCCCTGGGCCTGCTACCTCGCGACGCGGTGCTGCTGGTGTGCCGTCCGGCAGCGGGACAGGCGTTGGTCCCGGCGCTCGACCAGACCCGGACGGTGGGCCTGGTGACCCTGCCCGGTGCCTTCGTCGGGGTGCTGCTCGGTGGTGGGAGCCCTCTCGTCGCAGGGGTGACACAGTTGGTGGTCCTCGTCGGACTCCTTGCCGTGGAGGCTGTCGCCGTCGTCCTCACCGTCGAGTTGGTGGCCCGCGGCCGTCTCCGGCCCGCCGGATCGCAGACGGGCCACTGACCCTCGCCCCGCCCGCCGCTGAGGTGTGTGCGGATGCCAGGTGCGGTGCCGACCGGGTATTTTCCAGGCGTGACCGGGTACGCCACTCTGCTGCACGCCTACGGCCTCGCCGCGGACACCCCCGGCCATCTGGCGGCGCTCGCCGGCGACGACCCGGCGGCCCGCGCGAGGGCGATCAAGCACCTGTGGTCGGCGATCGTCCACCAGGGAACGCCGTGGACCGCGACCGCGCCGGCCGCCCTCGACGTGGCCGCGCTGCTCGCCGACCGGCGGGTGACCGACCCCGACCTGCGCGCCGAATTGCTCAACTTCCTGGCCGCGGTGGCCGAGGCGGGCAGCAGCACGGACAGGGAGCTGCCCGAGCCGGACTTCGACGTGGACGCCGCTCTGGCCGAGGCGCTTCGCGACGGCGGCGAGGAGGGGATCTGGGAGGACGGGCGGTTGCAGGGCGCCCTCTACGTCCGGGCCGTACTCGGCTGTCGGCAGATCGTGCCGGCGTTGCTGGCCACGGCCACCGCGGCGTTGTCCGATCCGTCCCCGCAGGTCCGGGCCGCGGCCGCGCGCACGATCGGCGCCTGCGGTGGGGTGACGCCTCCCGGCCGGGGGAGGTGACCGGCCGGCCGGGCCGTACGGCCGGGGCCCCTGTGGGCGGATGCGCTGGCTGGTGTCCCGCTCCAGGGGTGGGTGGCGGAACAGGCCACCCACCCCTGGGTGTCCGGGTCAGTAGCGACGCAGGACGCGCCTGTCGGCGTCCAGGCCGCGGTCCAGCCTGATCACGATGAACTCGTTGTTGTCCGCCTGGCCGGCCGTGCGGCCCGAGGAGGACGGGAAGTTGTTGTCGTTGAGGACGGCGATCGTGCGGTCGTCGAGGATCACCACGTCCTCGATGGTCTGGAACGGGAACGTGAAGGTGCTGCCGAACCCGCCGACGTGCCGGGGGTTGGCGATGTTCATCAGGTCGGCGACAAGCGTCTTGTCGAGACGCCCGTCCCGGTTCCGGTCGCGCTTGTCGGCCAGGTAGATCCTCTTCACCTTCGCCGTCGCACCCTGGCCGTTGTCCCGCTCGATGATCAGGAAGCGGTCGCGATCGACCATGATGGCGTCACCGATCGCGTGGTCGGCGGCGTCGAGCGCGTAGGTCCAGTGCCGACCGGTGTAGGTGTTGGTCCGGACGTCGAACTCGTTGAGCCGGAGTGTCCCCGTCGGGTCGCCGGCGACCGTGCCCTCAAGCAGCGGATAGAGCGTGCCGCCGTCCGGTGACTGGGCCATGCCCTCGAAGCCCTTGCTGCTGGACAGGTTGGCCGGGGTCGTACCGCGGGTCGGGTTCTCGGGAGCGAACACGCCGGGCAGTTGCACCGGCGCCTGCAGGAGACGGCCCGCGCGGTCGAAGTGCAGCAGGTACGGACCGAATTCGTCACCGATCCAGTACGTGCCGTCGGCCGTCCGAGTGATCGACTCGACGTCGAAATCGGCACCGGTGAGCACCCGGTCGGCGCGGGTGAGAGCGAACGGGACCTTGCCGTACGGGTCGGTCAGGTTGATGCCGCCGACAACGTCGACGGCGCCGCTGGCGAAGCCGGGCGCGACCCGCTGGACCCGCAGCAGGAAGTCGGCACTGTTGGCCTTGTTGCCGAAACCGTTGTCGGACAACACGTCGAAGGTGCCGTCGGTGTTGCGAAGGACACCGCTGAACCCCTGGACCGGTTGGTCGGCGAACGGCGGGACGATGCCGTTGATCGGGGCAGTGCCCAGCGACGAGCCGGACGGTTCGCTACCGGGAACGAAGGTCGCCGCCGGCAGCACGGCGAACTTGATCAACTCGGCCCGGTGCCGCGTGCTCTGCTCGGCCGCGGACGCGGCGCCCGGCAGCGTCAGGACCAGCGCGGCCACCGCGGCACCCAGGCCGACCCGCTTGCTTACTGCCATCAATCCTCATCTCGTCAGGAACGAAGGATCATGGTGATCCGATGGCACGGTAGAGAGACCCGGTGAACTCGGACTGGCCACAGGGAATCCGCGCCCGAACCGTGCGGTGACCCTTCAAGGCGGGTCCGTGGTGTCAGCGGGGCAACGGGGGCAGCGTCGGGCTGTCGAGCCAGGCGGCGAACAGATCGGCCAGGGGCTCGCGGGCGAAGCGCTGGGCGTGCAGCCGGAACTGCTCGGTCGTCACCGTCGCGTGCTGGTGCTCGGCGACCCAGGCTCGCAGCAGCGCGAAGAACGACTCCTCACCGACCCTCCTGCGCAGGGCGTGCACCGCGAGCGCGCCACGCTTGTAGACAAGCGGGTCGAACATCCGGTCGACGCCGGGATCCGCGACGATGACGTTCCGCGGGCGCTCCGCGACCCACGCGTACCACCGCGCGGCCAGGGCATCCGTCGGCAGCTCGCCGCAGACGCCGGACCACAGCCACTCGGCGTACGTGGCGAAGCCTTCGTTGAGCCAGATGTGCCGCCAGTCCGCCACCGTGAGGCTGTTGCCGAACCACTGGTGGGCCAGCTCGTGCACCACAAGTCGCTCGTGCGTGCGCCGCCCGTCGACGTGGTTGCGACCGAAGACCGCCATGCCCTGCGCCTCGACCGGATCGTCGAGGTCGTCGTCGGCGACCACGACGACATACCGCGTGAAGGGGTACGGCCCGAAGAGCCGCTGTAGCGCCGACATGATCTGGCCGTGCCGGCCGAAGTCGTGAGCGGCGTTCCTGCGCAGCGCGGGCGGGATCGCGGCGCGCTGCACCACCTCGCCGACCGCCAGGTCCACCAGCTCGTAGCGTCCGATCTGGACGCTCATCAGGTACGGCGAGGTGGGCTCGCGCCGCTCGTACACCCACGTCGTGCCGCTCGCGCCCCGGCGCTGGAGCACGGGATCACCGGTCACCAGCACCGTGTACGGGGAGGAGGTCGTGACCGCCACCCGGAAGGTGGCCTTGGCGCCGGGCTGGTCATCGCACGGGAACCACGATGGCGACCCGTTCGGCTGACTGGCCACCAGCACCCCGTCGGTGAGCTCCTCCCACCCGAGGTTGCCCCAGCGGCCGGAGATGGGCACCGGCTTACCCGCGTACCGGATCTCCACCCGGAAGGTGTCCCCGGCGCCGATCGGCCGCTCGGGTTTGATCTGTAGCTTGTCCGGGCGGTGCAGGTACTTCGCCGGGCGCCCGTCCACCCGGACGTCCTGGACGCGCAGCCGACCGAGATCGAGGGTGAACCGCGACAACGACTGCACGGCCACCGCGGTGAGGTCCGCCCGGCCGGCGAGGCGGTTGGACACGACCCGGTAGTCCAGGTCGAGGTCGTAGTGCCGCACCCGGTAGCCGCCGTTGCCGTGCTCGGGCAGGTAGGAGTCGCCGGAGCGTTCGGCGCCGGGCGTCGCCGACGCCGCCTTCGGATTCATGCCGACCGTGCCGCTGGCGCCGGCCAGGTGGTGATCGGGTTACCCAACCACCGGCTGTCGCACGGCACGGCGTCGCCGCGGGTCACCAGCGAACCGGGCCCGACAGTGGTCCGCGCCCCGATGCTCGCGCCCGGCAGGACGATGCCGTGCGGGCCAAGCGCGGCTCCCGCGCCGAGTGTCACCTCGTCCATGCTCATCACACGATCATGGAACAGGTGGGTCTGCACCACACAACCGCGGTTCACCGTCGCGCCGTCGCCGAGGCGCACCAGGTCGTACTCGGGCAGCCAGTAGGTCTCCAGCCACACGCCGCGGCCGATCTTCGCGCCGAGCGTGCGCAACCATGCGCTGAGCAGTGGCGTGCCGGTCGCGAAGCGGACCAGCCACGGCGCGGCGAGGACCTCGACGAACGTGTCCGCGAGTTCGTTGCGCCAGACGAAGGAGGTCCACAGCGCCCGCTCGGCGACCCGGAAGCGCCCGACCAGCAGCCACTTCGCGGCCGTCGCGAGGGCGGCGGCAGTGATCGCCGCGCCGAGCAGCACCGGCCCGGCGGCCAGCGCCGCCGCCCACCACCCGCCGGCCCGCCAGACGATCGCGAGGACGGCCAGGACGCCGACCGCCAGGGCACCGGCGCACATCACCGGGACGATCCGGCACAGCTCGATCGCGGCCCGGGCCAGCTTCAGCCGCAGCGGCGGGTCGAAGGTGCGGCTGGTGTCGGCCGCTTCCACGGTCCGGCGCAGCGGCATCGGCGGCGCGCCGAGCCACGACGAGCCCTTCTTCGCCTTGAACGGCGCCGACGACAACACGCCGACAAGCCCGCGCTTGGGCACCGAACGCCCGGGTGCCGCCATCCCCGAGTTACCGAGGAACGCCTGCTTACCGATGCGGGCCGGGGCGACCCGCAGCCAGCCGTGGCTCAGCTCGTAGGTCGCGACCATGGTGTCGTCGGCCAGGAAGGCCCCGTCGGCGACGGTGGTCATCGCCGGCAGTGCGAGCACGGTGGACGCCTCCACCCCGCGCCCGACCCTGGCGCCCAGCAGCCGCAACCACACCGGCGTGAAGAGGCTTGCGTAGAGCGGGAACAGCCCGACCCGCGCCATCCCCATCAGCCGCTCGGTCGTCCACACCTGCCACGCCACCCGCCCCTGCACCTGGTGGTATCCGGCGCGCAGGCCGATGCTGAGCGCCCGCACCGCCCCGAGCACCAGCAGCGTATAGCCCACCAGATAGGCGACGGTCGCCACCGCGACGGCGGCCAGCACCGCACCGACAGTTGGCCGGACGGCGAACGTCCAGCCGAGCAGGGTGAGCGCCGGCAGGGCGGCCACGACCGGCAGCAACCCCAGCAGCTGGGCGGTCAGCGAGTACGCGATCGGCCAACCGCGAGACCGCAGTCGCGTTCGCACAGGCCGCTGACCGGGCCACTCGGCGGGATCCTTGGCAGCGGGGGCGGCAGGTGAGCCGGCCCAGCGCTGATTCGCCGGTACGGCACCGGTCACGGTCGAGCCGGCGGCGATGCGCGCGCCCTTGCCGACGCGGGCGCCGGGCATCAGGGTGCTGCGGGAACCCACCCGGGCACCCGCGCCGACGCGGACCCTGCCGACGTGGACGAGATCACCGTCGACCCAGTGGCCGGCCAGATCGACCTCTGGCTCGATCGCCGCGCCGCGGCCCAGTTTCAGCAGGCCGGTGACCGGCGGTGCGGAGTGTAGGTCGACGTCGGGAGCGATGGACGCGCCGAGCGCCCGGGCATACGTGATCATCCAGGATGCCCCGGCGACGCTTGTGGCGCCGGTCAGCTCGGCGAGGCGTTCGGCGGCCCACAGCCGCAGGTGCACGCCGCCGCCGCGCGGGTAGCTGCCGGGGCGCACCCCGCGCAGCAGCAGTCGCGCTCCCGCGGCGGCCAGGGCGATCCGGCCCAGCGGGCTGAACAGCAGAAGCCAGCCCAGCGCCACCCACCACCAGGACACGACAGGCGCCCAGGGTGCCGGCGTGAGCAGGGTGAGCACGTTGCCGAGGGCGGCCAGGACGGTCAGCCACCGCAGCCCGACCAGCGCGAGCATCGGCACCATCAGCGCGGCCTGGATCAGCCCGGCACGCCTCGGCGTCGGCCGGACCTCCCGGCGTGTCGCCGCTGTGCTGTCGAGCGCGTCGAGCATCGTCGCGAGCCGTGACAGTCTCGGGTGGAGGTAGATGTCCGCCACCGAGACCCGGGGGTGCCGGCGCCGGATCCAGGCCACCAGTTGCGCCGCGTTCAGGCTGCCGCCGCCGTGGGTGAAGAAGTCCGCGTCCGCCTCGGTGGGGCGTACGCCGAGGATTTCCGCCCAACCGCCGGCGAGCCACTCCTCGGTCGGGGTCAGCTCGCCCGCGGTGTCCTGCCCGGTGGCCAGCGGCCAGGGCAACGCGGCCCGATCCACCTTGCCGGACGTCCGGGTCGGCAACGCGTCCACCACGGCCAACAGCGGCACGAGCGCGGCCGGCAGTTGGTCGCGGATCCGCAGCGCCGCCGACGCGGTGTCGAAGGTGACGCCGTCGTGCGCAACGACGTACCCCACCAGCAGTTGGTTACCCGCGGCGGTGCGCCGCACGGCCGCGGCGGCACCGGCGACACCGGGCAGCGCCTGTAGTGCGGCGTCGATCTCACCCAGCTCGATCCGGCGTCCGCCGAGCTTCACCTGTTCGTCACCACGGCCGACGAACAGGAGCCCTTCGGGCTCCGCAAGGACGATGTCACCGCTGCGGTACGCCCGCTGCCAGCCGAGCGCGGGCAGCGCCGCGAACTTCTCGGCGTCCTTGCCCGCGTCCAGGTAGCGGGCGAGCCCCACCCCGCCGATCACCAGCTCGCCGGTCTCACCCATCGCGACCGGAGCGCCGGAGGCGTCGACCACCGCGAGGTCCCAGCCGGCCAGCGGCAGCCCGATCCGGACCGGCCCCTCGCCGGTCATCCGCGCGGCGCAGGCCACCACTGTCGCCTCGGTCGGCCCGTAGGTGTTCCAGACCTCGCGGCCCTCGACGGCCAGGCGCTGCGCCAGCTCCGGTGGGCAGGCCTCGCCACCGAAGATCAGCAGCCGGACCTCCTCCAGCGCCTCGACCGGCCACAGCGCGGCGAGCGTCGGAACCGTCGACACCACCGAGATGCGCTGCTCGGCCAACCACGGACCGAGGTCGACGCCGCTGCGGACGAGCGACCGCGCGGCCGGCACCAGACAGGCACCGTGCCGCCACGCCAGCCACATCTCCTCGCAGGACGCGTCGAACGCCACCGACAACCCGGCCAGGACCCGGTCCTGCGGGCCGATCGCCTCGCTGGCCTCGTCGGCGAGGAACAACCGCGCCTCGGCGTCGACGAAAGCCGCCGCCGCGCCGTGGCTGACCGCCACCCCCTTCGGGGTGCCCGTCGAGCCGGAGGTGAAGATGATCCAGGCGTCGTCGTCCGGGCCGGGCCGGCCGATCCGACCCCCGGGGGTACGCCGCACCGACACCGCCAGCCCGTCACCGAGCACCGCCGCGACTCCCGCCTCGGCGAAGACGAGCTCGACGCGTTCCTCCGGATCGTCCGCGTCCACCGGTACGTAGGCCGCGCCCGCCGCGAGAACGCCGAGGATCGCCAGGTAAAGCTCGGTCGTACCGGAGGAGATCCGGACGCCCACGCGGTCGCCGACACCGATGCCGTGCCCGGCCAGCGACCTCCGGACGGCCTCGACCTCGTCGGCCAGGTCGCGGTACGTCAGTGCCGTGACGCCGTTGTCGAGTGCGAGAGCCTCGGCGTGCGCGCGCACGGAGTCGTCGAGAATCTCGACGAGTGTGCGGCGGGCTGCCGCCGGGGAGGATGGGAACACCGCGGGGATCCTCGGTGCGGCAGTTGTCGGCGGTAGCGACACCACCTGGGGTTCACTCGTCACGGGCACCCGGCGTTCACCAGCTTCGTTTCGGGGATCGGCGTCAACCAGGCATGCGGCATGCGGACCCGCCCTGGGCAGCCCTCAACGCTACGTCGCACCGGCCGGAAACGACGGCGAAGTAACGGCTTCGTGTCCACCACCACAGCGATCCCTCCCACGAAAACCGATCGGCCGCGACATGGCCGCCCAACACCATCGCCAGCCGCTCGGCAAACGGGGCGTGGCGGAGTCGACGCGGAGCAACTGCGCGACGGCGTCCGGGCGGTCCAGTGGCACGATGTGGCCGCTGCGCGGAACCAGCTCACCGGAAAGGTCGTCGGCGATGGGGGTGAGTTGCCGGTAGAGCAGGTCGCCGACGACGTTGCCGCTGACGGCCAGGGTGGGCGTGGTCAGCCGACCCGCCGCGGAGATCGCCGCCGCGTTCTGCTCGGCGGCGCGGTAGTAGCCGAAGCCGCAGCGCAGCGCCTCTCGACCGGTGTACGCGCTGACGAATGCGTCTCGGATCTCCGGGGGCACCCCCCGGCGTTCGAAGGTGCCGGCCAGGAGGAAGAAGTCGAGGTGTTCGGCCTCGTGGCCTTCGAGCACCGTCTCGGCCAGCCCAGGGGCCGTGTGGAAGCCGAACCACCACGGTGGTGCCGGGAAGCCACCAGGCAGGCCGGGCAGCTTCCTCGGCAAGCTCGGGATCCTGGCCCTGCTCACCGCGGCCGGGGCCACCCTCGCCCTGCGTCCCGAGCCGGTCGCGGTCGTCGCAGGCGTGCTGCTGCTCGCCGCCATGTACACCCACGCGGTCGAGCTCCAACACCAGGCACTGCACCACTCCGCGTTCCGCAGGGCCTGGCCCCACCGCATCCTGGTCGTACTGAGGGACGTCGTCCGCAGCGCTGCCGGCCGGTGGAACTACGAGTTCGGCGACATCAGCCCGAAGATGCGGCGTCACGTCGTGCAGGAGCACCTTGTCCAGGGCGCCGCGGTTCTCACCGCCACCGGTCTGGCCCTCGCCGGTCTCGGCGAATATGTGTTGCTGCTCTGGGTGCTGCCCGTCGTCGCCGCCGTGCCGATGCACTTCCTCGTTGAGCTGCCCGAGCACATTCTCTGCGACACCGAGACCACCGACGTGCTGCACAACACCCGTTCGATCCGCGGTAGCTGGTTGAGTACCTGGTACACCAACGGCAACAACCTGCACATCGAGCACCATGCCGCGATGAGCGTACCCATCAACCAGCTCCCCGCCCGGCACGAGGAGACGAGGCGGTTCGCCAGACACGTCGAGCGGACGTACACCGACTTCTACCGCACGCTGTGGCAGGCGCTGCGCGCCCCGAAGTAGCACCCCGAGCAGCCGCGAGAGGACCGCGGGACCGCTGCGCGGCCTGCGCGGATCAGTCGAGGCCGGTGCGGCCCTCGGCCCAATACGCCTTGCCCATGACCTGTCGGGGTCTCCGCTCCCACCCACGGCTGTCCCGCCGCACCGCGTGCACCGTCGCCGCGTCGCCGGTGACGACGAGGGTGTACGGCGCCTGGACGGCCGCTGTGCGCCCGTGCTGGAGAAGCTCGACCCGGTCGGCGTCCTTCCCGACGACCGCCACTCGTTCGGTGATCCCCAGTTGGGCGAGTACGTCGGTGAGCGCGCGGGGATCGCGTGCCTCGAAGACGTACGACGTCTCGGCGGGAATGGTGCGCAACGCGTGGGCGAGCGCCACGCTCGTCTCGTCCCCGACGAAGAGCACGGGACCGGTGGCCCCGCGCAGGTCGAGGGAGCGCCGTGGCCCGAAGACCGCACAGGTCTGGCCCTCTGTCACCCGCTCGAACCACTGCGCCGCCGGACCGTTTCCGTGCGTGTACACGACCAGCTCCGTCACACCCCGGTCGGCGTCCCAACTCGTGGGTGTGTAGGTGCGCAGGCTCATCGAGCCGCGCCGGGGGCGGAGCTGGAGTTTCGCTCCGGGCACCCAGGTCGCCTTTCGGAACGCCTCGGCCGACAGCGTCATCCGAACGAACTCGGGGGAGAGGTGGCTGAGGCCGGTGACGTCGGCGTTGTCCAGCATGACGCCACTGGCGAGGTCGGCCAGGCGTTCGGCGAGTCCGGGCATTTGGTCCTCAATTCAGGCGTTGTCGTGGTGTCGTTCATCGGCGTGAGCGCCATGCCGGCGCAGGCGTGGGTCCCCGAGTGCCCTGTCGATTCGGAGTGTGGCGGTTGCGGTGAGGGCGGCGGCGGCAGCACCCCGCCCACCCCCGACCTACAACCCTCCGACCACGAGATGCGGTGTCTACTCCCGCCAGCCGGTCAGCTCCACCCCCTTGGCCAGCTCCACCCGGAAGCCGATGCTGATCTCAGCGCTGTCGCCCGGCGCGAGCGACAGCCGCCAGGCCAGCTCTCCCAGCTCCGTACGCTCCGCCGGTGCCGGCGCCAGGTTCGTCTCCCGCACCACCACCGCCTCGTCGCGGGACACCGGCAACTGGTCGCGTACCTCGACCGTCGCCGACCGCGGCGTGTGGTTGGCGACGGTGATCCGGTAGTCCACCTCCCGCCGCCGCGTCGACCCGAGCGCGGCCCTGGTCTCCGAGCGCCGGTGCAGCTTCCGCTCCACCCGCAACCGGTCGTCGACCCCGAGCCCCAGCTCGATCTCCTCGCCCGGCGCCCACATCGGCAGCCCGGTGGCCGCGACGAAATCGGCGCCGTGGAAGACCGCCGCCGGACCGGGCAGCATCGTGTGCTCCGACGTGTTGCGTACCGTGGCACGCAGGTGCGCCTCGGCGGCGCGGACCGGCACGGTCACGTGGTCCAGTCGGGTTGGCAGCTCCAGCACGGCGATGGTGGCTCGGTGCGCGCTGCCGTCGGCCGGCACCGCCGCCGGCCGGGCCGGCCGATAGGTGGCCGCGCTGACGCCCTGTTCGACCTGGGCGACGCTCTCCTGCAACCGTTGCCGGGGCGCCGCGGACGGGGCCGGCGCCCCACCCGGTGCCGGGGGCGGCATCCCGACCGGCATGGCCGCCGCGGCGCCCGCGACCGGCATCGGTCGAAGCCGGTCGAGATACCAGGGCGACAACTCGGGTACGACTGTCGTCGCCGCTGGCCGGGCGGTCGAGAGCCGGAGCTCGCACTCCGGCCAGTCCTCTCCGGTGCTCTGGCTGACCAACCCGAACCAGGTGACGGTCATCGTGTCCTCGACCAGCCGCAGGTCATAGGAGGGCTGCCACACCGCACCGTCGACCAGATAGGTCAACTCCAGCTCCACCTCCGCGTCGTCGGCCGCCACCGAGACCGTCACCTCGGCGGCCAACCGGTCCGGCGTCCGCTTGCCACGCGCGGCGTTCAGGTCGCGCTCGACCGCGGCCACCTCCGCGGCCAACTCGGTGCGCCGCCGAGACAGTCCGCGCCGCCGGCCGCGTGACTCGGCCAGCTGACCGGCCACCGAGTCGCTGAAGGCCGCCACGTCGGTCGGCGCCGCGTCGCCGGAGGCCAACGCACGGGCGTACGTGCCACCGGCTCGCTCGGCCAACCGGGTGAGGAACTCCCCGCGCTGTTCCTCGATTTCGTCCGCGTCCGAGACCTCGGCCAACTCGTCGACCAGCTCGCGGCGTCGCTGTTCGAGGTCGACGATCTGCGGGTCGGCGCTGCGGGCCTGCCGCCAGGTGGTCACGTCCACACCGAGCACCGTGGCCGCGCCCCGCCCACCGACCCGGATGGAGTCCCGCCGCAGGCCGAGTGGGAGTGGCGCGACGCGTAGACGGTGCTCGCCGGCGGTGAGCCGAGGGCTGCCCCGGCGGGTGACCCGGGCCCGGTCCGGGTAGACGGTGACGCCGACGATGGGTGCGTCGATCTCGGTGCTCTCCACGGCGCGAGGGTAGTCCAAACGCCACGTCGTCTTCGACGCGCGGCACCGTACGCTGCTGCCCGTACTCGCTGGACCTGTGGTGTTCTGGTCGGGCAGGCAGTTGATTCGCGGTACGAGGAAAGGGCGACGCGATGGCGCATGGTGACGTAGCGGAATTGGCTGAGATCTGGGGACCTCCCACCTGTTCCGCTCCGGTCCGCGCTGATCGGCTGGCTCAGTTTGCCGGTGTCGTGCCCGATCTGCTGCTGGCGTGTTGGCGTGAGTACGGATTCGCCGGCTTTGGCGACGGATCGTTCTGGTTGTGTGATCCGGAGGTGTGGCAGCCGGCGGTCGACGCGTGGACAGACGGCCTCGAGCTGCCGAGAGAGGAACGATGGGTCGCGGTGAGCCGCAGTGCGTTCGGCGACCTGCAGGTGTGGGGGCAGCAGACGGGTTCGCGGTTGACGATCAGTGCGCACCACGGGTGGGTGATCCCTTCCGATCATTCCGGCCGCGCGCTGTCCGACGATGGCCGCGATGACCGGCTGTACACGCTGTTGATGTGCCAGGACCGCCGCAGTGTCGACCTTTACGGTGCCGACAGGGGGCCGTTGTTCGAGCGGGTACGCGCACTGCGTGGCCCGGTGGGCCCGGACACCATCTACGGCTTCGTCCCGGCCCTGGGTCTCGGCGGGGCGCTGCGTCCCGAGCGGGCCGAGATCTTCGACGGCCCCGTCCACCTGGAGTTGCTCGCGGAGCTCTCCGAGCGTCGCGTCGTGGACAAAGAGGACCTGCTGCACATGTGGATCGGTAAGTGACCGGCCCAGGCGCTGCCGAGGATCCGACGGCAGTTGAGCACCCACCGAGCACGGCCGCGCCGCGGGTGCCCGTCGAACAGCCGAGCGGACCGGCGTTGACGGTGTGGCGGCCGGTGCGGGCCACCGAGACGGGCCTGAGTGGACGCCCCGCGCGCCTCCTGACCAGTGAGCCGACCGACGACGCGGGATGGCCGGCCGACCTGCCGGCCGACGTGCTGGACGTGGTCATCGTCGAGGACACTCCCGGCCCGACAGCCACTCTGAAGGTGCGGACCAGCGGGAACGCCGCGCCGAGGACCGCGCGGGTCAGGTTTGACCAACTCGCTGTGCACGACCCGTTCGGAGGAGGGTGACCGCCGTCGCGCGACTGCCGGATCGGGGTGACAACGGGCGGTAGGGTGAGTTACCGATCACTATGAACGGTGGTGCCGGTTGAGTCTGATCCAGGCGGGTGTCACCGCGGCGACGACGATGCTGGCGGTCCTGATCGGCGGGTGGCTCACCGTCCGGGCCCAGGACCGGCTGTGGCGGCGCGACCAGGATCGCCAGTGGCGTGACATCCGGCTGAGGGCGTACACCGACTTCGTCGGCGCGGTCCGGGAGTACGTGGCCTTCGTCCTCAACCCGGCAGCCCGCATCACCGCGGTGCCGCGCCCGCGTGCTCCCGGTGATCTCATGCCGTTCTTCGACGAGGAGGGCAGCCGCTACCGGGAGCGGCTGGAGAGCACCAAGACCGCGCTTCGGCTGGTGGCCGGCCAGGTTGAGGTGGTGAGCGGCTCGTCGGAGCTGGTGCGCCAGGCCCGGCTGTTGGCGTCCGCGCGGGCAGGCAGCGGCATCGAGGCGTTGCCCGCCGATCGGTTCGACGCCTTGTGGCAGGCCGAACGCCGGTTCATCGACGTGGCCCGGGCCGAACTCGGTCTGCCCTCCGCGTTCGCGCCAGGACCGGTGAGCGCCCAGTTGCCGCCCGACACCGAACGTCTCATCGGCCTTCGTCGAAGGACCGGATGATGTGCGGGGCGAAGACCTCCCGGCGGACATGGGTGAAGCTGGGCCGGAGCAGAGCGTGCGGGGAGCGGGCACGCTCGATGAGATAGCGGTCCCGAAACTTTCGCTCGAAGGCGCGCAGCCGAGGACGGCACCCTCGCTCGTCCCAGCGCAGGTCCAACAGGGGGAGCAGGATCGTCTGCAGGAAGCCCGGGCAGTAGCAGTCGGCGTCGTCGAACTGGCAGGCGGTGGTCGACCGCAGCCAGCCCGAGGCTGCCTCCGTCAGGTCCGCGAGGACCGGAAGCTCGCGTCCCGCGAAGGTGCGCGGCAGGTCGGGACGGGTGGTCCTGGTGTCCCGGTAGGCGCGGACCGTCCGCACCCCGCCTACCGTGCTCCGCTCCAGTGTGGGGCTCGACTCCACCAGCGCGTAGCCGAGGACCCGCTCGGTGATCAGGTGCAGGCTGAGCGGATAGTCACCGGGAAGCCCCGCTCCGACGAGCATCGAGTCGTCCCGATCGGTCCACAGCCGGATCTTGTGGCTCAGGATGGTGCGGCCGTCGTCGTACCGGTCGCGGAACAGCCCGGCCCGGGTCCGCAGCAGTTCGACCGAGGCTGGGGCGACGCCGGGGAGGCCGCCCAGCCGGTCCGCGACGACGGCGGCGGCCGCGGCTGTCTCGATCACGATGACGAAGTCCAGGTCGGAGGTCGAGCGCACGTTGTAGAAGGGTCCGTAGCTGGTGGATCCGCAGAGGATGCCCGACGTCCCCGTACCGGCGAGGGCGTCCTCGATCCGCCACGCGTCGCGCAGGCGCCGAGCGGTCTCGACCGCGGCTTCGAACAGCGCGGGCAGCGGCTCTCCCGGCGCGGCCCGGCCAGGGCCGTAGTGCCGGCGGAACAAGCCGACGTCGAACACCTCGTCTCGGGAGACCTCGGCGATCACCGCGAGCACGTACGCGACGAAGCGGTCCTCCCGTCCGCGGAAGTCACCCACCAGACCGGTCAGGCACTCCGCCAGGGCGTCGCGGAGTTCGGCGGGCAGGAACGGCAGGTGCCTCGCCTGTTCGATCAGGGCGCGTAGCCGGCTCAGGTCGGTGGTCGCGTACGCGGACGCCAAGATCTCACCGACGCTGTCGAGCTGCTGTGGTCTACCCACCTCGGCCTCCTCGTCCTGGGGTTCGACGAGAGCAGGCTCGGGCCGCCGCAGGCCGTCTCGCACACCGGCGAGACGCTCGATTCGGCGTTGTCGCCCGTCAGTGGCCGCGGCGATAGCATCCGGAGGCGAGACGCCACGAGACGCACGAGACGAGGCGACATGACGGGCCTTGACCCGGTGCGCGAAGCCGTCCACCACTTCCTCCGCCACTGGGAGCCGCGCAGCGCGACATCGCTGATGGCGAAGGCGGCACCACAACTCGACCGGCGCGGGATCCCCGGCGGACGTAGCGCGAAGGCGCTCAGCGCCTGGAAGACAGGCCGCCAGCGACCCCTGCCGGGAGCCCTGCTCGTGCTGCGAGATGTCGTCGGTTGCAAGTGCAGAGACGAGTACAGCGGGTTCCCGCTGTTCGGCGAGGCGACGTTGACGGCCATGCTCACGACGACCCGGAGCGTCGACGCCGACCTGACGGAGGCCGATCTCGCGGCCGTCGACCGGGTGGTGGCGCTCAGCTCGGCAGCCGCCGAGGATTGCGACGTCGTGGCCGACGGGTTCCGGCTGAGCGACGTCTACGTGCGGCGCGACGTGGAGCAGACAATCGCCGAGTTGATCCGGCCCCGGTCGTTGATCGCCCTGCGCGGTGAGGCTGGCTATGGCAAGACCGCGCTGATGTGGCACCTCCATCAACGGCTCGGCGAGGCCGGCCGGCTGGCCCTGCTGATTCCCGCCACGGCACTGCTGCGAGGTGCGCGCGGCGATCGGGACGCCGGTGCCGTCACCGTGAGCGAACTGTGGACTGCGCTGCGGGCAGCGGTCCGGCATCGGCGGGACCCGGTGCTGCTTGTCGACACCATTGATCTGCTGACCCACAGCGAGGAAACCCGGGTCGAGGTGCGGCGGCTGATGCGCACCGCGGTCGAGTGTCGGGTGCCGATGGTGGTGGCGTGCCGGCCGGCCGAGGCGGCACTGCTGCACCTGGACCAGGACGGCGACGAGTCGTACGGCGTACCGATCCGTCCGATGTACCTGAGCGCGTTCAACGAGCGGGAACGCCGGGAGGCGATCGAGTCGTACGCCTTGTCCGCCTACCCCGACGACGGCGGCACGGTGATCGCCGTCGTGCAGGACGCCCAGGTCCGCGGCCGTCCCCTGCGCGAGGTGGTGGCGAACCCGCTGACCCTGCGCATGCTCTTCGAACTGTATGCCGGCGACGGTGAGCGCCCGAACAGTGACGTCGACAGCATCGGTCTCTACAACCTCATGTGGCAGCGGAGGGTGGTGACCGACCGGCGGGACCGGGCGACCCCGGGCGGCGGCCCCGATTTGAGCCGAGTTGTCGAGCAGACCGCCCTCGCCATGCTGAGCGCTGGCCGGATCGCTCTGCGGCACAGCGAACTCACCGCCTGGTTGGACGGCATCCGCCCGGTCGACGAGGCGCTCAACCTGCTGGTCGCCCGCGCACTCGTCACCCAGCGCCGGGAGTCGCCATGGCTGTGGTTCTGGCATCAGACCTGGTTCGAGTACACGGCGGCCCGAGCCATCGCCCGGCGGGGCGAGATGACCGCGGCGAAGCTGGGCCGGTTCGTCGCTGAGGAGCCGTACGACCTGTTCTACGGCGAGGTCGCCAGCCAGCTGGTGCTGCTCGCCGGACGCACGCCGCTTGTGGAACGGGACCCGGCGGAGCGGCTGCTCGCTGCGTGGCTCGTCGACGGCAGCCCCGGGCTACCGGCGCTCGCCCTGCGCACGTACGCCCGCTTCCGGGAGCCGTCGGCGGAACTGCGAGCGCACGCCGCAGGGGCGTTGCGTGCGGCCGACGACCGGGTGACCAAGGACTTCCTGCGCCTTCTCCCGTCGGTCAGCCATCCCGACTCCGAGCGGTGGTCCGCCGACCTCGCGGTCGCCTGGGAACGGGTCAGGGCACGCCTCGTCGTGCTCGACGCGTTGACCCGGTTGGCGGCCGCCGATCCCTGGGCGGCCCGGCGTTTCGTCATCGAGCACGGGTGCGTCGACTGGTTGCTCAGCCGGCCGGTGAAGCAGTGGCGCGATCATGACAGTCCGCACCTCAGCCTGCTCTCCGCGGTCGCCGGGGTGGACCCTCGGTGGGCCGCCGAGCAGGCGATGCGGTTCTGGCAGCCGCTCGCCGCCGAGGGGATCGTGGGCGGGCTGGCCGACATCGTCGCCTTCGTGGCCCGCCACGACCCGGCCGGTGGCACACCGGGCGAGGAGTATCGCCGCACGATCGCGGCGGCGCTGCTCGCTCCGCCGAGCGACGAGTCCACGGTGGAGTTACAGATCGCGTACGCCGACCTGGTGACGGCGGCCGATGATCTGCCGGCCGATCCGGAGGCCGCGTTGCGCGACACGTTGCGCGACGATACCGGCGGAGAGACATGGCGCCGAGCCTGCCTGCGTGTGGTCGGCCGCGCGGCGTTCACCCTGCCCGAGCCCGACGCCTTCCTGGCGGCGCTGCTCGACACCCGGAATCCGGCCGAGGCGAGCCACCGCGCGACGGTGCTCGCCGAACTGTTGCGCGGGCCCCGTGGGACCGTGGCCGAGCCGCCGATCACCCGGCTGGTACGGGTGGCGAGCCGGTTGACGCTCGGGTCGGAGGAGGCGGATGCCGCCCGGGTCGACCTCTTCGTCACCGCGGTCGGCTACGCCAGGCTGGATGGGGCGGTACTCGCCCGGATCCTGCCGGACGCCGACGCCGACCCCCGGGCCTGGTTCGGCCAGTTGCGCCCGTTGCTGGTGGAGGCGGCCGCGTCCGGCGGGGGCGGCGCGGAGGCTGCCCTGCGATGGGCGGTCACCGCTGAGGCAGCGGATTACGTCTCCGCCAGGCAGTTGCGTGATCTCGGCTCCGGCCTGCGTGACCGGGTGGAGAACGCGCCGCGGCTGCTGACGTACCTGGTCGGGATCGCGCGGGTGACAGGCAACCCGGCGTCGCTCGTGTTCGCCCTTGACCGGATACCCGCGGACGTGTCGGCCGACCAAGCCGGAGTGCTCGAAGACGTCCGGGCGCTGCGGGACGAACTGGTGGCGCAGCCTGAGCCGCATCAGAGTGCCCAGGGGTACATGCTGTGGCGGGCCCTGGTTCGCAACGGCATGGACACCCCGCCCAAGCCGGACCGGCTCGCCAGTCTCCTGTCCGCCCGGGCCGCCCCGCTGCGCCAAGCGCTGTTGGGCCTGGCGATGGAGGCCGTGGAGCGGGACGCCTGGCCGGAGCAGGACGTGTCCAGCCTGACCACGGCGCTGTCCCGATACCTCGACGACAACGACCGGCAAGCCCGTCAGGTTCTCGTGGGGCTGCTGTCGCGGACGGCTTCGTTGTCGCCCAATCCGGGCGAGCGGGCGGACCACGCGTCTCAGGCCATCGAGTATGTCTTCGCGGCGGGCTACGACGTGCGAACCAAGGAGGGCCTGCACGATTTCACCCCGTGCGTGACGGTGCTCGGCCGGCTTGTCGAGCGCCTGCTCGTGGTCGACCAGCGGCACGCCGCGCAGGTGTTGATCACCATCGTTGACCGGCTGCACGCCCTGCATCCCGAACCGGCGCACTGGCGGCAGACGCTGGCGGTCAAGTGGCGTTACGCCGTGACCGCGCTGGTCGAGGCGCTGCCCGGCGACGATCGGCGTACGCTCGCCGAGCATCTGCTGCGTCGAGATCCGTACCTGGTCGCCGACGCTCTCCTGGCCTGTGTGACGCGGGAGCAGGTGGTGGCGCCGTGGATTCTCGGTCTCACCGAGGAGCTTCCCGACACCGCTCGCGGCCGTCTGCGGTCCAAGCTCTTCGTGGCGGCCAGGGAGAGGAGCACGCGCAGGTTTCCGGTTCCCGTCGCCGGCTGACGACCGGCGGGCGATCTCGCCGCACTACGCCGTCAGTGGACGATGACCAGGTTGGCCATGTCGACGACCGGCCGGTAGCCGAGGGCGGCGTAGATCTTGTTCGAGGTCGGGTTGGCCTGGTCGGTGAACAGGCAGGCCCGCGCGCCCTCGGCCTGGATCCGCCGGGAAACCTCGGCGACCGCGTTGCTGGCCCAACCACGTCCGCGCTGGGCCGGCGGCGTGTACACCGGGCCCAACCGGGCCACCCCGAACGACGGCGGGTTGGCCCCGGTGAGGTGCACGGGCTCCCCGGCCTCGTCGACCCAGAACCACAGCCGTCCACCCCGGATCCGGCGCAGCAGCTCCGCGTGGTCGGGCACTTCGTGCGCACTGGTACCGCGCGGACGGCCCGCCTGTTCGTCGGCGTCGCCCGCGAACGCGGCGCACCACTCGGTGACCAGTGCCACGTCGGCCTCGGTCGCGACCACCAGGCCGCCCGGCACCGGCGACGGCCACGCCAACTCGCCGAGCTCGTGCAGCCGGGTGTGCTGGGTGACCTGGACTCGACCCCCGCCGAGCCGGGTCAGCTCGGCGGCGCACAGGTCAGCGGCGGGCAGGGCCCCGTTGACCCCGAGGACCTCCTCCTCGCGCTGGTGTAGCACGTGGGCCAGCGCGACGGCCGCCTCGTCGGGCATGGGCAGCAGGAATGGCGGGTAGGGAGCGTACGGCGCCGTGCGCATCCCGGCACCGACCACCGTGCCGGAGTCGTCGCTGACCACGAGCCACCAGTTGCGGTCGGGCTGTCCGATCCCCTCGGCCCGTTGCGACAGCAGACGGTGCGTTATGGAGGTCACGACCGTGCTGACGACCGGATCGGCGCCCAGGTAGTCACCCGCAGCGGCCAGGAACTCGCCCGGGTCGGTGTGGAACCGCAACCGCAGCCCGGCAATCGGAACGGTGCTCATCCGCGTACGCTAGCCACCGCCCCGCCCCGGTGACACCGATATTCGGGCCGGGTTGCCGGTCGGGGCGCGACTGCTAGCGTCGTCATCGTGATGAACGAGGGCCGTGGCACGGACGGGTACGCCGGGTGAGCGACCGTCTCCGCGAGATCGCCCGGCAGACTGTCGCAATCGCTGATTCGGGGCGCTATCGCAATGGCGCCGGTGACGAGGTCGGCGTGGGCGAGGGCGTCCGCGTCGCGGTCGCCGGCACTCGTCTGCACCCGCCGGACGAGGCGCTCGCGGCGGGAGACGCGGAGCCGGGCGGAGGCAGGGTGGAGGTGACGGACGAGTCGACGTTGCGGGCAGCCCGTCGGCTGGCGCCCGGAGCGGCCTGTCTGGTGTTCGCCTCGGCGAAGAGCCCGGGTGGTGGCTTCTTGAGCGGAGCGGAGGCGCAGGAGGAGAGCATCGCCCGCTCCTCGGCGTTGTACGCGTGTCTCCGTGCCGCCCCGGAGTTCTACGCGTTCCACCGCGACCAGCGGGACCTGCGGTACAGCGACCGCGTCATCTTCTCCCCGGACGTGCCGGTGTTCCGGGACGACGAGGGCAGTCTGCTCGACCAGCCGTACACGACGTCGTTCCTGACCGCCGCGGCGCCGAACCTGGGCGCGATCCTCCGCGAGCAGCCCGAACACGCTGCGGGCGTGCCGGCGGTGCTGGCCCGGCGTGCCCGCCGGGTGCTGGAGGTCGCCGCCGCGCACGGACGTCGGACGTTGGTGTTGGGCGCGTGGGGATGCGGGGTGTTCCGCAACGATCCCGCTACGGTCGCCGACGCCTTCGCCTACGCGCTGCGCGAGGTCGACCGCTTCGACCACGTGGTGTTCGCCATCCGCGACAACGTGCCGGGAAGACCGGTGTACCGCACGTTCGTGGAACGCTTCCCGGGCACCGCCGCGGATCCGACGGTGGGGAGCGGGCGTGGCTGAGCGGCACGGATCCACGCCCTCGTCGCGAGACGAAGCTGTGCGGGAGCAGCAGTCGACCTTCGATGCGACGCTGACCCGTATCAACCACGGTGTGCAACTGCATCATCATCAGGGCCAGCGTGCGGCTGCCCGCGACCTGTTCACGCAGATCTGGGACGAGATCGGCGGGGACCGCGGCGATCCTCTGCACGTCTGCGTCCTCGCACACTCGATGGCCGACGTGCAGGACGACGTCGAGCAGGAGCTGATCTGGGATCAGCGAGCGCTGGCGGCGGCCGACGTGCTCACCGATGCCCGCCTGGCGCAGGCTGGGGTGCCGATGTCGGTGGCAGGTCTGTATCCGTCGTTGCACCTCAGCCTGGCCGAGTGCTATCGCAGGATCGGCGATCTCGACCGGGCCCGTGAATACCTCAGGCGTGCCCGGGCGGGGATCGGTGCGCTCGGCGACGACCAGTACGGGCAGCTGATCAGGGGCGGCCTGGACCGGCTGACCCAGCAGCTGACCTAGACGCGCGCCGCCTTTGGTCACCCGGCGTGGGAGGTGACCGGAGCGGACGGTACGGGGGCAGGGCCTCGTGGTGGGTGGGCAGCGGCCGGCCGGCGATACGCGGACAATGGGGGGATGAAGCGAGACGTACGCCTGATGCGGTTGACCGGGACGCGCGCCGACGGCGCGGTGGCGACGGGTGCGCGGGCCGCGGGAGCGGCGTCGGCGGGTGCCCTCGCCGTGGGGGCGCTGGCGGTCGGGGCCGTGGCCGTGGGGGCGCTGGCCATCGGACGGCTGGCGATCCGCCGGGCGGTCGTGCGGGAGCTGCGTGTCGGCCGGTTGGAGATCGACGAGTTGGTGGTGCACAGCCGACCCACCGCCGAGGGATGACCGTCACCTGACGGCAGCACACCCGCCGGCATCGCCGCCCCGGCACGCGGTCGTCTTGGAGGTCCGCTCAGCGCTTGTCGGTGGTGCAGCACCCGTCGTCGCATCCGCTGGCGTCGCCAGCGGGGGAGCGCAGGGCAGCGCCGGGGGCGCAGCAGTTGTCGCCGCGCCAGGCTTCGCGGCCTTCCTTCACCGCGACCGCGGCGATGATCAACGCGGCGGCGGGGTCGGCCCACCACCAGCCGAACAGCGAGTTGACCGCGAGCCCGACCAGCAGTACCGCCGAGAGGTACGTGCACAGCAGTGTCTGTTTGGAGTCCGCGACGGCCGACGCCGAGCCGAGTTCGCGTCCGGCGTGGCGTTGCGCGGCCGACAGGACCGGCATCACCGCCAGGGACACCGCGGCCAGGACGAGGCCGATCGTGGAGTGCTCCGCGCGGTCCGCGCCGACGAGGGCGCGCACCGATTCGACTGTCACGTACGCGGCGAGGGCGAAGAACGACAACGCGATGACGCGCAGCGCGGCGCGTTCCCGGCGTTCGTGATCGGGTCCGGAGAACTGCCAGGCGACGGCGGCGGCGGAGGCCACCTCGATGACGGAGTCGAGCCCGAACCCGATCAGCGCGGTCGAGGAGGCCATCCTGCCGGCGGTGATCGCCACGACTGCCTCGACGACGTTGTAGGTGATCGTCGCGGCGACGAAGAGGCGCACCCGCCGGATCAGGAGCGAGCGGCGGGCCGGCGACGGGGCGACCGACATCAGCACGGTGGCGCGTCCATCAGCAGCACCCCTCGGACTCGGCGGCCGGGCAGGCGGCCGGATCGACGGCCAGGACCAGGCCGAGGAGGTCTCCGAGGGCGTGCGCGAGTCGGGCGTCAGCCAGTTCGTAGCGGCTACGCCGGCCTTCGGGCACCGCGACGACGAGGCCGCAGCCCCGCAGGCACGCCAGGTGGTTGGACAGGTTCTGCCGGCTCGTGCCCAGCAGGTCGGCGAGGTCCGCCGGGTAGCCGGGCCCCTCGCGCAGAGCGAGCAGGAGCCGGGCGCGGACCGGGTCGGACAGGGCGTGACCGAAGCGGGCCAGGACCTGCCCGTGCGTCAGAGTCTCCACCACGCAACAGTACATCGCCTGATGAATAAACAAAATGCTGAACTATTTGGTCATGAGCCTTGACGTGCCTTGAGCCAATCATCTTAGTATGCGCATGTGAGCATGATTTCCGATCTGATCGCCCGGTGCGACGGTGCCGGCATCGCGAGGGAGACCCACTGATGGGCCACGACCACGGCCACAGCCACCAGGTGACGGCGACCGGGCGACACCGCCGAGCACTGGCCGGCGTACTCCTGGTGTCGGTGTTGATCTTTGCGGTTGAAGTCGTCGGTGCGGTCGTCACCGACAGCCTCGCGTTGCTCGCCGACGCCGGGCACGTGCTGGCCGACGCCAGCGGTGTGGCCCTCGCTCTCGGCGCGGCCATGCTCGCCGCCCGCCCGGCGACCGGGCGGCGCACCTTCGGCTGGGCGCGGGCGGAGATCCTCGCCGCCGCCGTCAACGGCCTGATCCTGGCCGGGATGGGCGTCTATGTCTTCGTCGAGGGCGTCCGGCGTCTGTTCGAACCGGTCGACGTGCGACCCGGCGGCATGGCCGTCTTCGCCGCGATCGGTCTGGTCGGCAACCTCGTCGGGGTGGCGTTGCTCTACCGGGCCCGCGACGCGAGCCTCAACATGCGCGGCGCATTTCTCGAGGTCGCCACCGACACCGCCACCTCCGTCGGCGTCCTCGCCGCCGCCGCGGTCATCGCGCTGACCGGCTTCACCCGCGCCGACGCGATGGTGTCCCTGCTCATCGGCCTCGTCATCGCCCCCCGTGCGCTGCGGCTGCTGCGCGACGCGGTCAACATCCTGCTCGAAGCGGCCCCCGCGGAGGCCGACCTCGAACAGATCCGCCGGCACATCACCGACGTCGACCACGTCCTTGGCGTGCACGACCTGCACGTGCACACCGTGACCTCGGGGCTGCCGGTTCTCACCGCGCACGTCGTCGTCGACGACTCCTGCTTCCACGACGGCCACGCCCCACAACTGCTCGACGCCCTGCAGACCTGCCTGGCCGGGCACTTCGACGTCGAACACTCCACGTTCCAGCTCGAACCGGCAGGCCACGTCGATCACGAACACCCCACTCACCCCTGAACAGCGCGGATCGAGGCCCCTGCTTGACCGGCGCCCAGGTCGCTGGCGCGCAGCGGCGGCTCACGCGGCTCGTGGCAGGATGCGCCCGTGCGTCCTCGGCTGTTCCTCCTGTCCGCCGCGGCGGTGTGCGCCGCCGTCCATGTCGCAGGCGTCCTGACGGCCCGTCCGATCTGGCGATACGCCGAGGTGCTGAGCATCGGTCTGCTCCTTGCCCACGCCATGGTCAGCCGATCGCCGGTCTCCCGCTGGGCGCTGGGCGTGTCCCTCGCGGTCCTGCTCGTGGACGCGGTCCGGACGATGCCGACCGCTCGGGACAGCGCCGGCTACGGCGTGCAGGTGTTCGTGCCGGGCCCGGCCCCGGAGACACCGTCCGCGTTCGAGTCGGGTCTCGCCCTCTGCTGGCCTTCGTTCACCGCCGTAGTGCTGCTGCTCGTCGCGTGGCGCCGCGGTGGTTGGCGTCGGCGGACGGCGGTGCCGGCCGTCGTGGGGGCAGCGCTGATCACCGGGTACGCGGCCGTTCGTGTTGTCGCCACCTGGCGTACCGCTGCTGCTGAACCTCCGCGAGCGACACGCACCGACGTGGCCGATCTGACGACGGCCGTGAGCACGGCGGTCCTACCGCCACTGGTTCTCGGGATTGCCGCGCTGGCACTCGCCTCGGCGCTTCTCGGCCACGGTCGGCGGCTCGCCTCGACCGGCGCGGCGCTGCTGGCCCTCACGGCGCTGCCACTGATGGACAGCTGCATCGCCGCGGTCCCGATGCCCCTGTACCTGTGGAGCGACAACGCCGGGTTCGTCTGGGATGCCATCACGCCCACGCTGGCCCTGCCGCAACCGATGCCGGCGCTCACGGCGATGGCCGAACTGACCGCGTACCTGCTGCTCGTCGTCGGCCTCACCCAACCAACCGGCGAACGGCATCGGACTGTGCCCTAGGCGGGGTGCGGGGATCGGGTCGCCGCGATCCCGCCGAGGACCACGGCGAGCACACCCATCGCCAGCGCCGCATAGCCACCCACGACTCCGCTGCCGCTGCCGGGACCTCCGTCGGCGGTGGCCACCACCCACCCCCCGACGACCGTCCCGATCATCCCCGCCACCAGGGCTACTGTCGTTCCCCGGCGTCCGACACGGCGGGCGAGCGCGAGCCCGCCGGCAATCGCGCCGGCCAACGCCACAAACGCGGCGGTGGTGGCCAGGAGGCGCCCACCGGTGAGGGTGTACGCGTCGACAGTGGACGAAACGATGTGCTGGACCGACATGGAATTCTCCTTCGATCGGGCTGGACGTCGCCCAATCCTGTCCCTCGGCACCATCCACCGGCGTCGTGCGGACGCGGTCACCTGGCGCTGCCGCGAACGCGGTAGGAGCGACGAACTACCGCGGGTGCGGTAGGTCGCCACTCCTTCGCGGGCACGAGTCGACCAGGGCGGTCTCCCCGCTAGAGTGCCCACATGAGCAGGGCCCGCATCGGCGTCCGGGACTGGGCGGTTGCGGTCGGTGTGGCGACCGTCGTCCTGGCCACCGGGCTTTCCGAACCGCGCGGCCTCGAACCGCTCGGCGGTGTGCTGCTGGCGGCCGGGGGTCTGGCACTTGCCGCGCGTCGCCGCGCCCCGCTCCCCGTGCTGGCGTTCACCGGGCTGTGCGCCGTGGCCGGGCAGTGGGCCGGGGTCGACGTGCCGGCCGTCGCGTACCTGTTCGCGGTGTACGCCGCCGTACGCGCGGGGCACCGCACCGGCACTGTGGTGGCCAGTCTGATCACGCTGGTCGCCCTTCCCGTCGCGGCCATGGCGTCGGGCCGGTACGACCCGAGCGAGGCGTTCGCGCAGGCCCGAGGCGTTCTCGAACTGGCCTGGCTGATCGCCGCGGGTGCGGCCGGGGAGGCGCTGCGCCAGGCCGAGCGGCGGGCGGACGAGGCCGAGCGCACCCGCGAGGAGAGCGCGCTGCGCCGTGCCGACGAGGAACGGCTGCACATCGCGCGGGAGTTGCACGACACCCTCACCCACCAGATCTCGGTGATCAAGGTGCAGGCCGAGGTCGCGGTGCACCTGGCCCGGAAGCGGGGCGACCCGGTGCCGGACGCGCTGTTGGCGATCCGGGACGCCGGTCGCGAGGCGTCCCGCGAACTGCGCGCGACCCTGGAGGCGCTGCGCGACGACGGAGACACGCGGTCGTGCGGGCTCGACCATGTCGCGGACCTGGTGCGACGCGCCCGGACGACCGGCCTGGACGCGACCCTGACCGTCGAGGGCCACCGCGCCGACGTGCCAGCCGCGGTGGACCGGACCGCGTACCGGATCGTTCAGGAGTCGCTGACCAACATCGTCCGGCACGCCGCGGCCGCCACGGCGTCGGTCCGAATCGACTACCGGCTCGACACGGTGGCCATCCGGGTCGACGACGACGGCGGGGCCACAACGGAGCTGGTGCCGGTGGCCGGGGTCGGGCTGCTGGGGATGCGCGAACGCGTCACCGCCCTCGGCGGCCGCCTCCGTGCCGAACCGCGCAGCGAGGGCGGCTTCACCGTCCAGGCCGAACTCCCACTGGCCCGCACGCCGTGATCCGGGTCCTGCTCGTCGACGACCAGGTGCTCATCCGTAGCGGATTCCGCGCACTGCTCAACGCCGAGGACGGCATCGAGGTGGTGGCCGAGGCCGCCGACGGTGCCGCCGGTGTGGCGCTGGCCAGGCAGCATCTGCCGGACATCGCGCTCATCGACATTCAGATGCCGTTCGTGGACGGTATCGAGGCGACCCGGCGCATCGCGGCCGACCCGACGCTGGCCGGGGTGCACGTCGTCATCCTGACCAACTACGGCCTGGACGAGTACGTCTTCGACGCACTGCGAGCCGGCGCGGCCGGGTTCCTCGTCAAGGACATCCGGCCGGAGGACTTCCTGCACGCCGTCCGCGTCGCCGCCCGGGGGGACGCGTTGCTCGCGCCGGCGATCACGCGCAAGCTGATCAACCGCTACGTCTCCCAGCCGCCGCAGCTGGATCCCGGCCTGGCGCTGACGGTCCTGACCAACCGTGAACGTGAAGCCGTCACGCTTGTCGCGAGGGGTCTGTCCAACGACCAGATCGCCAACCGTCTGGTGATCAGCCCGGCGACCGCGAAGACCCATGTCAACCGGGCCATGGCCAAGCTGCGCGCCCGCGACCGCGCGCAGCTCGTGATCATCGCCTACGAGGCCGGTCTGGTGACCCCGGGCGACAGTTAGGACGTGTGCCGCTCGTGGTGGGGTCAGCGTGCGTCCGGTCGGCGGGCGGGTTGGAACAGTTCGATGAGGTTGCCGGCGGGGTCGGCGAGCAGGATCTGGCGTCCGCCCGGGCCGGCGATCACGTCGCTGCGGAACGACAGGCCCGTACCGCGCAGTCGGTCGATCTCGGCATCCAGGTCATCGACGGCGAGGTGGATGCGGGTGCGTCCGCCGTGGGTCACGTCGTCAGGGGTGGCGCGGGCGCCGGAACTGGCCGGCCCGGACAGCAGCAGCCGCAGCGGGCCGCGCACGACGTCGGCGAAGGCGGGCACGGCGCTGCTGTGCAGGGTGAAGCCGAGACGGGTGGTGTAGAAGTCGATGGCCGCCTGGACGTCATCGACGATGTAGCGGACGCTGGCGTGCTGGTCGGGCAGTGTCATGGCGGCACCTCTTCGTCAGGGTCGGGTGGCGTTGAGGACGGGTATCAGGTGTCTGACGCGGGTGGCGATGTCGGCCGCGGTGCGCTGGAAGGCCGGGTAGCCGGCCTGGTCGGTGTCGTCGGCCGGGGCGGGGTCGGGGATGCTCCAGTGCGCGCGCCGGGGATGGCCCGCAAAGTCGGGGCATGCCTCGCGGGCCTTGTCACACAGGCTGATGACGTAGTCGAACCGGCGACCGGTCAGCGTGTCCCAGTGCCGGGGGCGCTGGCCGGTGATGTCGAGGCCGAACTCCTCACGGACCACCCGTATGGCATTGGGGTGCAGGCGGGGTTTGGGCCGGGTGCCGGTGCTGGCCACCTCCACCCGACCGTCGGTGTGGTGCCGCAGCAGGGTCTCCGCGATCGGTGAGCGGGCACTGTTGCCGGTGCAGACGAACAGCACGCCGAGGCGGGGTGCCTGCCCCAGGTCCACCGGGACTGCGTGCGGCGCGACGGGTGCCCGGCGCAGCGCCGGATGCAGCGCGGCGCCGGTGTCGGCCAGCGCCTTCGCGCACCGGTCCAGATCCAGGTGGTAGTAGCTGTCGCGGCCGTCGAAGCTGCTGCGGGTGGTGGCGACCAGGCCGCCGTCGCGCAGCAGTCGCAGGTGATAGGAGACCAGGCTCTGCGGCTCGTCCACGAGCGTCACCAGCTCTCGGACCCGGTAGTCGCTGGCCGCGAGCGCGGTCAGCAGCCGCCACCGCAGCGGATGGGCGGCGAGACGCACGAACGCCGGAGCGGTTTGACTCGACATCACCACAACCGAAAGATACATCAACCAGAGATGATCCATCAAATGGTTTTGATGGATTGGCGGCAGAGTGGCACCTGCCGCCAGTACTTGCGCCCGAGCAGCGAAAAGCGAGATCATCACGCATGCTCGACCCCTCGCCCGAGGACGACGGGACTACGCCGACGGTTTCCACACCGGACTTCGTGGGCCGTGCTCGGGAGATGGCGGCGCTCCGGGGCGCCCTGGCCCGGCCACCGGCGATCGTGCTGGTGGAGGGCGAGGCCGGCATCGGCAAGAGTCGACTGCTGCGCGAGTGGTTGGCGGCGCCGGGCCAACGCAGCGCCCTGGTCTCGGTGTGCCCACCGCTGCGTGAGTCACTGACCCTGGGGCCGATCGTCGACGCGTTCCGTGGGATCGACCACCCGGTGTCGCGATTGCCGCTCACCGCGCTCGCGGGTGCGCTACGGCCCCTGTTCCCGGAATGGTCGGCGGACCTGCCGCCCGCGCTACCGCCGTTGGACGACGCGAAGGCGGCCCGGCATCGGCTGTTCCGCGCCCTGGACGAGCTGCTGCGGGCTCTGCACGTCGACGTTCTCGTGCTCGAGGACGCCCACTGGGCCGACGAGGTGACCCTGGAGTTCCTGCTGTTCGTCACCTCCCGGCAGCAAACGGACGGACCCAGCCTCGTGATCTCCTACCGGCCGGAGGAGGTGGATGACGGGTCGCTGTTGCTGCGGCTGACGTCCCGGTTGCCTGCCGGCGTGACCCAGCTGCGGATCGCCCTGGCGCCGATGCGACCCGACGACACCGCGGCGCTGGTGTCCTCGATGCTGGACGGCAACCCGATATCGCAGGAGTTCGCCACGTTCATGCACGAGCGGACCGGTGGGGTTCCGCTGGCGCTTGAGGAGTCGGTTCGCCTCATGTACGACCGCGCCGACCTCGTCTTCCGCGACGGGCAGTGGGTCCGGCTGAAGCTGCGCGAGCTACGGGTGCCGCCGACGGTGCGCGACTCCACCCGGGAGCGGGTGGGCCGTCTGTCGCCGACGGCGCAGCAGGTGTTGCGCGCCGCGGCGACGTTGGCTGAGCGGTCGTCGGTGGCCACGATCGCGGTGACCGCCGGCCTGTCGCCCGCCGCCTGTCGCGGCGCCATCACGGAGGCGGCCGGCGCCGGTGTCCTGGACGGAGACGACCGCGGCCAGTGGCGATTCCGGCATGTGCTGGCCGCCACGGCTGTCTACGAGGCGATCCCGATGACCGACCGCAGACACGTCCACCTGCTGGCCGGCCGGGCCTTGGAGAACATCCATCCGCCGCCGGTGGCACGCCTTGCCCACCACTTCCGTGAGGCGGGCGAGACGCAGTCCTGGGCGCGCTACGCCGAGCAGGGTGCCGAGCTGGCCATGGCGTCGGGCGACCACACCAAGGCTGTCGACATGCTCGTCGACCTGTTGTCGTGGGCCGTCCTGCCGCCGGTGGACCGGGCACGGATAGCGCGCATCGCCGGAGTGGCCGCACTGGGCCGTCGCGAACCGGTCGACCAGGTCCACCAGCGGGTGATCCGTACCCTGCGCTCGGTGTTGGAGACCCCCGGTCTCTCCGCCCGCCAGCAGGCCGAGATCCGCAACCCGCTGGGTCGGTTGCTGATCACCGCGGGTGAGGCGCAGGCCGCACTCGGCGAGCTTGAGCAGGCGGTGGCCAACCTCGACCATGACCCGGTCGAGGCGGCCCGGGCGATGACCTACCTGGGCTGGGCCTACGCGGGACCGTGGCCGGCGTCGACCCACAGGCGTTGGTTGGATCGCGCCGCTGAACTCACCACCGAGTTCGCCTCGCCCGCGGAACGGCTGAACCTGGCCGGCAACCGAGCCGCGGCGCTGCTCATGCTCGGCGAGGAGGAGGCGTGGGACGTGGTCGCCGGCCTGCCCGTCGACGGCGCGACCTCGGCGGAGCGTCTGGACGTGGCCCGCATTCACACGAACGTCGGGACCGGCGCGGTGATCTGGGGCCGGTACGCCGACGCGGACGACCACCTCGCCGTGGCCATGCACCTTGCCGAGACCGAGCAGGCGTCCCGGTTGCAGCACAACGTCCGACTCGAACAGGCCAACCTGGCGTGGCTCACCGGCCGGTGGGAGGGCCTCGCCGAACAGGGCGCGGCACTCGCCGACGCGGACCGTGACCGTCCGGCGCACTACCTCGGCAGCATCCGGCTCGCGGCCCGGCTGGCCGCCGCAACCGGACGGCGGCGCGCCGCCGAGGAGCAGTTTCGCCTGGTCCTCGAGGAGTCCGCCCGTCTCGGCGCGGCCGACGACACGATGGAGGCCGCCGCCGCGCTGGCCAGGCTGTGGCTGACGGACGGAAACAGCGGCCGGGCGCTGCAGGTCACGAACGAGCCGATGGACACCGTCCGGAGGAAGGGCATCTGGATCTGGGCCACCGACCTGGTCCCCGCCCGGATCGAGGCGCATCTCGCCGCGGGTGACCTCAGGGCCGCGACGCGCCTGGGCGACCAGCTCGCCAGAGGACTGCGGGGCCGTACGGCGCCCGCGCCTCGCGCCGCGCTCGCCGGATGCCGTGCCCTGCTGCTCGCCGCGGCCGGCGACCACGCCCGCGCGGCCACGGCGTGGGATCGGGCGGCGCGCGCCTGGAGCGCGTTGCCGCGCCCCTACGACGCCATGCTCGCCCGCGAGCGGCAGGCCGAGGCGCTCATCGCGCACGGCCAACTCGAACACGGCCGAGAGCTGCTGGCCGCACAGTACGAGCAACTGTTCAGGCTCGGAGCCCGTGGCGACGCGGACCGTGTCGCACAGCGGCTTCGCGAACACGGCGCCGAGGTTCCGCGACTGTGGCGTGGCGGCCGACGAGGGTACGGCGACCAGCTCTCACCGCGCGAGCTCGACGTGGTCCAACTGGTCGTCGCCGGCAAGACCAACCGGGAGATCAGCCGGATCCTGGCCAAGTCACCGGCGACTGTGGACCAACAGTTGCGTGCGGCGATGCGCAAGTTGAAGGTGACCTCCCGGACCGCGCTCGCGGTCAAGGCGGTGGAGGCCGGAGTGTTCGCCGAAGAGGACTCCCTCGACGTCCCGTCGTGAATATTGACGTATCCGCTGGATAGCGACGGCCACTGATCCCGCCGAGCATGGCTGCATGATCCATAGCCCTTGGGCAATGCGTGCCTGAGCGACAAGTCGCGCGTGACGACGCCGCCATCGAGCATCCGCCACCACCTGAGCCGCCTCGCGAGCCGCACGTCAGCGCCCCCGACGCCCATGACGCCGACGGTGCCGACGACCACATGAACCACGACCCCTACCAACCCCTGTAGGTCGAAGGACTCTCATGAGAATCACAGCCCTCGCGGCAACGCTTGCCGTAGCGGTCGGCCTGAGCCTGATCCAGGCGCCACCGGCGTCCGCCGTCGAGCCGGATCCCGGCTCCGCCACCGACAAGATCGCCGCGAACCTGAAGGACCGCTTCCGCGCGGAGCCGAAGTCCGACTTCTGGATCACGTTCGACACCAGGGCCGACCTCGCGCCGACGAAGAAGATCACCGACTGGACCGCTCGCGGGCAGTTCGTCTACGACGCGCTGACCGCGGCGGCGAAGACCTCCCTGGCCTCCGTGTCCAGCGAACTCGACCGGGCCGGCGTCAAGTACACCTCCTACCCGATCGCCAACACGGTGCTCGTCAAGGGCGGCAACGAGAAGCTCGCCCGCACCGTGGCCGCGAAGTCGCAGGTCGCCGAGATCCACGCGACGCCGCAGGTCGCGCTGGTCAAGCCCGTCGACGAGAAGAGCCCCGGCGACCAGGAGGCCCGCCCCGCCCCGAAGGCCGCCGCCGAGGCGGGCACCACCACGTGGGGTCTGGACGCCATCCACGCACCGGAAGCCTGGGCCATGGGCGCCACCGGTGCGGGCATCACCGTGTCCAACCTCGACTCGGGCGTCCAGTTCGACCACCCCGCCCTGCTACCGAAGTATCGCGGCACGAAGCCCGACGGCACCGTCGACCACAACTACAACTGGATGGCCGGCCGCGGCACGTGCGTCGAGGCGCCGTGCGACGACAACGGCCACGGTACGCACACCATGGGCACCATCGTCGGTGACGACGGCACCAACCACGTCGGCGTCGCCCCGGACGCGCGGTGGATCGCGACGAACGGCTGCTGCGAGAGCACCGGCGTCGAGTCGCTGCTGCGGTCCGGCTGGTGGCTGCTCGCCCCGACCGACGTCCACGGGAACAACCCCGACCCGTCCAAGCGGCCCCACGTCATCAACAACTCGTGGGGCCAGACCGAAGAGCACAGCTTCAACGACTTCTTCCAGGCCATCGACGAGGCCTGGAGCGCCGCGGGCATCTTCAGCGTCTGGTCGTCGGGCAACACCGCGCCGTACGCGGCCTGCGACACCGTCTCCTCGCCCGGCTCCGCCGAGAGCGCCTACTCCGTCGGCGCCACCAGGTCGGACGGCACGCTCGCGCTGTTCTCCCGCAAGGGCGAGGGTGAGGGTGGCCGGATCAAGCCGGAGATCTCCGCACCGGGCGACGGTGTCCGTTCGTCGTACCCGGGCAACGGCTACGTCGAGATGTCCGGCACCTCGATGGCCGCCCCCCACGTCGCCGGCGCCGTCGCGGCGCTGTGGAGCTACGACCCGACCCTCATCGGGCAGGTCGAGGAGACCCGCCGCCTGCTCGGCGAGTCGGCCGTCGACGTCGACGACACCGAGTGCGGCGGCACCGCCGACGTCAACAACAAGTTTGGCGAAGGCCGGCTCGACCTCGTCCGCCTGCTCGAACTCGCGCCGCGCAAGGGCGGCACCCTCACCGGCGTCGTCACCGCCAACGGCGCCCCGGTCCCCGCCGCCGACGTGACGATCAGCGGACCGTTCAGCCGGTCGATCGGCACCGACAAGGACGGCCGGTTCACCACGAACCTGCCGGTCGGCGACTACCAGCTCAGCACCAGGGTCTTCGGCTACCTGACCGCGACCGCGAACGTCACGATCACCCTCGGCCAGGACACCTCCGTCAAGCTGCCGCTCACGGCCGCCGTGCGGCACGACATCAGCGGCAGGGTCGTCGACGACAAGTCGCGGCCCGTCCCGAACGCCGACGTCTCGGTCCGGGACACGCCGCTGAAGCCGGTACGCACCGATGCCAACGGCGCGTTCACGATCGGCGCCGTCCCCGAGGGTGGGTACACGCTCACCGTCAAGCCCAACGCCTGCTTCTCGGCCACGACCGTCGCACTGACCGTCGGCGCGCAGAACGAGGCGCGCGAGATCCCTGTCGGGCTCGTCGTCGACGAGGGCGGCTACAGCTGCGCCGTCTCCGAGGGCGAACACCTGCGCGGCACCGACCCGGTCACGTTCGGCAGTGGCGTGTGGGCGACGGTGCGGCTGCCGTTCCCGATCGCGCTCTACAACGGCAGCCACGACACCCTCGGTGTGGGCCTGCGCGGCGTGATCGCCCCGGACGGCGCCACCGGACCCGGCTTTGGCGGGGCGGGCATCTTCCCGTTCTACGTCGAGACCCCCGTCGAGTTCGCCCCCGGCGGGGGCGTCTTCACGGCAGCCACCAAGGTCAACGGCGAGGACGCGTTCGTCGTCGAGTACCGCAACGCCAAACTCTGGGCCTATCCGGACCGGACGGAGTACACGGAGCCGGTCAGCTTCTCGGCCACGCTCACCCGCTCCGGCACCGTGATCTTCGGCTACGGCGACGGCGTCGGGTCCGACGACCCGGTGACCGCCGGCTCCCACGCCGTCACCGGCATCCAGGGCTGGGCCGGCGTCAACGGCATCCGGTTCTCCGACAGCGCCCCCGTGCTGCGCGACGGGATGATCGTCACCTACGACCTGCCGGACTTCGGGTACCTCGACGCGACGGTCGTCGACCAGAACGACGCACTGCCGGTGGCCGGGGCCAAGGTCTCCTTCACGAACAAGTCCGGGCTCGTCGAGACCGTCACGACCAACGGGACCGGCATCGTGCACCGCCAACTTCCGGTCGGCGACTACACCATGACCGTCGAGGCGCCGAACTACACCACCACGGCGTACCCCTTCTCCCTCGACAAGCTCTACGCCAAGGCCACGATCGACGCGCGGCTGACCACGGGCGCCGCCGGTCTGAAGGCCGACGGCCTCGACGCACTGCTGGGCACCGACCAGAACGGTGTGGGCTCGCTGACGCTCACCAACAACGGTTCCGCCCCACTCACGTACGACCTGGGCGAAGCCGCCCGGCACCCCGAGCTCGACGCCGCCGGCGCCACCACGCGCACCGGGAAGGGTGCGAACAGCACGATCGACCTCACCGCGTGGAAGACCGGTGCGAGCGGCATGAAGCCGTCGAACGTCGACGGCAAAGTGGCGACGGTGAAGGCGGCGGAAGCACAGGCGGCCGCCGAGGTCGGCGCGACCTCCGGCGGTGACGTCATCACCCGGATCGCCATCCCGGGCACGATCGAGAAGAAGGAGCCCTCCGGCATCGGGTACGACGGCGACGTCTGGGTCCACGACTACAACGCCCGGACCAACACCGCGTACACGGTGACCGGCAAGCCGACCGGGAAGGCTTTCGACGCGTCGTGGAACCCCGCGTACCGGGCGTTCGACATGGCACTCGACACCAAGACCGGCGACATGTGCCAGATGGAGGACAGCCCGGCCAGCTACATCCACTGCTTCGACCGGACGACCGGGAAGGAGACCCGGCAGATCAAGGGTGACTGGTCCACGCTGCAACTGACCGGGCTCGCCTACAACCCGACGCAGGACGTGTTCTACGTCGGCGGCCGGAGGAACGGCCTGATCGGCACCGTCGCCGGAACGTCGCACGACAAGCCGGGTGCGCTGCTGTCGTTCTGCGCTCCGCCGCTGCCCGAGGTGATGGGCCTGGCCTACAACCAGTCGTCCGACACCATCTGGTACACCGATCTCACCTCGAACCGGCCCACCCGGCTGTTGCAGGTCGACCCCGACGACTGCTCGCTGGTGAACGCGTGGTGGTTCCCGGGCCAGAAGGTGGGCCAGGGCGGCGGCCTCGAAACCGACTCGACCGGGGCGCTGTGGGCGACGGACCAGCTCGCCGACGACGTCGTGCTCGTCGACGTCGAGGACGACCTGATCACCGACCTGCCGTGGCTGTCGCTCTCCTCGACCGGCGGCACCCTCGCCCCGGGCGCGTCGACGACCGTCAAGGTCACGGTCTCCTCGAAGAACACCAAGCCGGGAGTCCTCGGCGCGAACATCGTGGTCAGGTCCGACTCCGGACGCCAGTCCAAGACCTACGTCCCGGTGACGCTCACGACCACGAAGTACCAGGTCGGCGTCAACGCCGGCGGAGCGTCGTTCACCGACGGCTCCGGCTACACCTGGGCCGCCGACCAGCCCGCCGGCAAGAAGGCGTGGGGCTACGAGGGTAGGACGAAGGCCGCCGCCACGAAGGCCGCGATCAACGGTACGGCGGACGACGCCCTGTTCCAGTCGCAGCGCACCACGCAGGAGAAGCAGCTGTTCTACAAGTTCCCCGACGCGCCGAAGGGCACCTACGCGATCGATCTCGGGTTCGCCGAGATCGAGAAGGTGGCCAAGGGTAAGCGGGTGTTCGACGTCGTCGTGGACGGCTCGCTGACGGAGTACGCGTACGACGCGGCGGCGGCCGTGGGGCCGAACACCGCCGACTGGCGCACCGCCGTCGTGCAGCACGAGGGCGGTCCGCTGACCGTGGAACTGCGGGGCTCGAAGGGCCTGAAGGCCCCGACCGTTGCCGCACTGCGGGTGACGCTCGACCCACGCGCGGACGCGGCGGAGCCGGAGCCCCAACCCGAGCAGCCGGAGCCGGGCCCCGTGCCGGTGGCTCCCGCCGGCCGCTCGTACTCGATGAAGGTGACCGACGGGCTCTACCGCCAGGGCACGCAGGAGTCCGGGTGGCACGGCGACGACCTCTGCGGCCCGCTGTGGTTCGACTCCAGCTTCCTGGCTCCGTTCTACGACACGGCCTGGGACGGTGTGTGCGTCACGACGAACGGCACGCTGACCTTCGACCGCGCCAGCACGCTGGGGAACAACACGGCACTGCCGTCGCCGTACCCGATCGACGCGATCTATCCGCTCTGGGACGACCTCATCGTCGACGACGAGGCAGGCATCTACTACGGCACGACCCAGGTGGACGGGCTGGCCGCGCAGGTCGTCGAGTGGCGCGACGTCGCCTTCTACAGTGACCGGACGGCTCGGGTGAGCTTCTCGGTCACCCTGATCGCGGACGGGCGGATCCAGATCGGGTACGGCGACGGGATCGGCGGCGACAACCCGCTCACCCGCGGGTCGTCGGCGACTGTCGGCGTGGAGAGCCTGAACCGCAACCAGGCGAGCCAGTACTCCTTCAACCAGCCCGTCCTGAAGGCCGGCCTGGGGCTGGAATACACCCTTCCGGCCGCGGGCACGATCGAGGGAACGGCCACCGACGCGAACGACGGCAAGCCGATCGCGGACGCCATCGTCACGCTCAGCGGGCCGAGCGGTGAACGGGTCATCACGACCGACGAGTTGGGCCGGTGGAAGGCCCAGGCGCTGGTCGGCGAGAACACCGTGCAGGTGTCGGCGCCGAACTACGTCACCGCCAGCCGCCCGGTGACCATCGCCAGGAAGGATCAGGCCGAGGTGGTCAACACGGGGTTGACCACGGGCGTCGCCACAGTCACCGGCGGTGCCCTCGACTGGCTCCTCGACAAGGACCGGAAGGCGACTGCCGACGTGACAGTGACCAACACCGGCTCCGCCCCGCTCGACGTGCGGATCAGCGAGCAGAAGCGCACCGGCGACGGCGGGCACGAAGCGGCCGACCTGCCGTGGCTGACCCTCACGGGCGCGGCCGCGACCGGCACTGTCACGCTCGCGGTCGGCGCGTCCACCACTGTCACGGCGACTGCCGACAACGCCGGCGTCAAGCCCGGAGTGCTCGTCGGCGACGTGCTCGTGGCGTCCAACGCCGGCAAGGGCGAAGCCCAGCTCAAGCCGGTGCGCCTGGCGACCTCGGCCTACTGGAGGGGCGTCGACGCGGGCGGCTCGGGGTACGTCGATTCCGACGGCTTCTTCTGGGCGCCCGACCAGGCGCTCGGCTCGCGGCCCTGGGGCTACGTCGGCGGCAAGACGCGTACCACCAGGGCCGACATCGCCGGCACCGAGGACGACGCGCTGTTCCGCACCCAGCGGACCGGCGAGACGTTCAGCTACGTGTTCAAGAACGCCCCGGCCGGAAAGTACCGCGTCGCCCTCGACTTCGCGGAGATCGAGAAGGTCAAGGCCGGCAAGCGTGCCTTCGACGTCCTCGTCGATGGCAAGGTCGTGCTGTACGACCACGACGTGCAGGCGACCGTGGGCACGCTGACCGCGGACACCAACCTGGTCACCGTCGAGCACGCCGGTGGCGATCTGAGGATCGAGCTGCGCCGCGACAAGGGCGAGCACGACCCGATCCTCAACGCCCTCATGGTCCAGCAGGATCCGCGCCTCTGAGCTAGCCGAGTGGTCAGAGCCTCCGCGGCGAAGGATTGCCGCGGAGGCTCTGACCGTGCTGTCACGGTGTGGGCAGCCGAGAGGTCGCCGTTGGGTCCGTGCGGCTGTACCGGGCCGGCGTGGTGGCGGTGTGTCGGCGGAAATGCCGGGTCAGGTGGGCCTGGTCGCAGAAGCCGACGGCGATCGCCACCTCGGCCGGCGGGATGCCGGTGAGGAGTAGTTTGCGGGCGGCCTCGATCCGTCGCCCGATGATGTACGCGTGCGGACTGATCCCGAAGGTCTGGCCGAAGCTGCGGATCAGGTGCGGTACCGAACGGCCCAGGAGGCGAGCGGCGGCGGCGAGGCTGACGGCCTCCACCGTGTGCTCGTCGAGCAGCGCCCTCAGCGCGCGGGCGGCCTGCGGCTCCAGCCGGGCAGGCGGAGCAGGCACGGCGGTCAGATGGTCGGTGAGTCGTTGCCTGACCATGGCGAGACGGGCTTCGGCGTTCAGCGGGTCCTCGTCGGCAGCAAGGACCTGGTGGAGCCCGGCGAGGGCCCGGCGCAGCGGGCCGTCGCGGAGGACGGTGTGGTCGACGGCGGAGCCGATCAGACTGGCGGGCAGGAACGCCGGGTCGAGGTACAGGTTGCGCTTGCGGAAGCCGGGCGCGTCGGCGGCCGGGCGACCGTCGTGGACCACTCCGGGTGGCAGAACAGCGACATAGTCGGTGCCGCTCACCCCACAGTGTCGGTTGTCGAGGTCGTAACGGAGGGCGCCGGCGTCGAGGATCAGCACCGTCCAGGTGTCGTGGGCGTGCGGCGGGTAGGCGTAGTCGACGATCTGGGCGTGGAACACCTCGCTGATCTCGGGGACCGGTGGCCGCCAGGCCCGGACTCGGCAACCGGGCGGTCGGGTGCCGTCGGCATCAAGAACGTCCAAGACCGGCGCGGCGGCCCCCGGGGATGCTCGGTCCATGTCGATCACTCCCGCTCACCTGGCCGTCGTGAATCTGTCCGAGGCGCTTGCGTCGTTCGACGACGTCTACAGCCCGCGAATCGTGACTCGGACAAACGATTATGACGTGCGGATCGCCCACACCCGGGGCGAGCACGTCTGGCACGTCCACGAGGACACCGACGAGTTCTTCCTGGTCCTGGACGGCCAGTTCAATGTCGCCTACCGCGACGCGGCCGGGCAGGAACACACAGTCGTCCTGCGTCAGGGCGACACCTTCGTGGTTCCCAAGGGCACCGAGCACAAGCCGTCCTCGCCGGGCGGGTCGATTCTGATGTTCGAGCCGACCGGGACCTCCACCACCGGCGATCGCCACGAGGGTGCGGTTCCCGACCACGTGGACAGCACGGCGGGGAAGGCCCTGACGACCCCGGGGAGGGGGCCCACCCCCAACGGCCCTGACGGTGTCCGCCACGACCGCTGGGCAGCCACGCTGATGACGGCCCGTCTGCTCCTGCGGCCCTACCGGGAGTCAGAACTGCCGGCATTTCTCCTTCTGGCTCTTGATCCGGAGGTGACGCGTCTCGTGGGCGACGGCGCCCCGTGGAGCCAGCAGCGCGCGGTCGACCGGTTCCACCGGGGCCGGGCCGCGCACGAACAGGGCAGCGGAGTGTGGCTCCAGGTGGCAGATCGCCACACCGACGAGCAGGTCGGCGTGGTGGCCGTCGAGCGTCGGGCGGACGACCTCGAGATCGGGGTCTGGATCACCCCCGCGCGGTGGTCGAACGGCTATGCCCGCGAAGCGCTCCGTGCCGTGCTCGGTCAGCTCCGGATCACCCGCGGCCTCGCGGGTCCTCCGATCGTCGCCGAGATCGACAGTCAGCACGTCCGGTCCTCGCAGCTCTTCCAATCCCTGGGCTTCCGGTTGGGAGGGTCGGGCATCGGCCGGTACGGCAATCGCGTCGACAGGTACGTCCTGGACCGTCATCGACTCCGATGAGCAGGAACGGACGAGACGTCGACCGTTCGAGGCGCCGGGCCCCCCTGCCTGTCGGACGACCGGCTGGCGGTGGGCCCGGCGCCGTCGCCGTCAGCGGCCCTGTAGGCGCTTCACGTTGTCGCCGAAGGTCCAGCCCTTCGACCCGTCCCAGTTCGCCGACCAGGTCATCAGGCCCTTGAGGCCGGGCACGGAGTTCCAGGCCTGTGTGACGAGCGACGTCGACAGGTGGCCGCCGCCCGCCCCGATCTGCGCGGGCAGGCCCGGGACCTGCTTGTCGTACGGCACGCGGATGGTGGTGCCCTGGATGGTGAGGCCGTTGTTCAGGCACTGCGTCTGCACCGTGAAGCCCTGCACGGTGCCCGCCGGGTACGAGTCGCCGGCGCAGCCGTACATGCTGCCGTTGTAGTACTGCATGTTCAGCCACCAGAGGCGTCCGTTGTCGACGTACTTCTTGATGATCGGCAGGTACGAGCCCCAGATCGAGCCGTAGACCACACTGCCGCCGGTGACGTACGCCGTCTCCGGTGCCATGGTCAGGCCGAAGTTCGACGGCATCCGGGCCAGCACGCCGTCGATGATCCGGATCAGGTTGGCCTGCGACGTGGACAGGGTGTTGATGTTGCCGCTGCCGGTCAGGCCGGTCTCGATGTCGATGTCGATGCCGTCGAAGTGGTAGGCGGTCAGGATCGGCACGATCGTCGCGACGAACCGGTCGGCGACCGCGGTGGAGCTCAGATCGATGCCCGCGGCGGCCCCGCCGATCGACATCAGGATGGTGGCGCCGGCCGCCTTGGCCTGGCACATCTCGGCCGGGGTGGCCACCTTCACGCCAGCGTCCATGCCGTTCTCCCAGAGGACCGTGCCGTCCGGGCGGATCACCGGGAACGCCGCGTTGATCACGTTGTAGCCGTGCTGGTTGAGCCGGCTGTCGGTGATCGGGATCCAGCCGAGGCCGGGGTGTACACCGTTGGAGGCCCCGTCCCAGTTCTCCCAGTAGCCCTGCAACACCTTGCCGGTGGGCCGCGACTTCACCGCGCAGGTCCCACCGGTTGGCGGTGGCGTGGTGGGGGGAGCGGTGGTCGGTGGCGGTGTGGTGGGTGGCGGGGTCGTCGGTGGTGGCGTGGTGGGCGGTGGTGGCGTGGTGGGCGGTGGCGTGCTTCCCGAGCACGCGCCGAGGTCACGCCAGAGCGACGGGGTCGCGGCGGGGTTCCAGCCCGCGCCGGGGTGCGCGGTGTGCGTGACGAGCGCCTGGTAGAGCCGGCCGCCGTAGGTGACCTGGGCACCCGCCTGGTAGGTGGGACCTTCGGCCCAGGCCGGGGCGGTGCAGGCGACCAGCGGGACGGCGTTGGCCGAGGGCACGGCCGCCATGCTGCTGGGGACGAAGGCGACGGCGGCCGTGACGGTCATCGCCGCCCCGGCCACCACTGCGAAGATCCGACGGCTTCTCATGGCTCACTCCCCAGGCTTCGACGACCCGCGACCTCCACATATTGACGTTTGCGAAGCTTAATATCAAGGGTTGTTTACAGATCCGGAAAGTGGGGGAGTGGCCGGCTGATGGCGTAGCGACGGCGCCGTTCCGCACGTCCCGACCGCCTGCCGTACGGGCAAGCCGCGGTCATCGACGTCCTCCCGATCCTTCCTGTCGCTCAGCGGAGGTGGCCGGCGAGGTTGCGCACCGCCTCGGTGAACGCCTCGTCGGATTCGCAGGGGCTGTGTCCCTTGATCGGTGGCGGAAAGATGTCGCCGGCCGGAGCCGTGACGTCGCGGGGGTCGCGGAGCCGTCGGTCCACCGTCGCCTTCCGCTCCGATGCGGCGGGTGCCTCGTCGGGTCGGTGCGGCGGAAAGACGCGCCCGCCGACGGGGTCGGTGTCCCGCCACAGATTCACCCACCGCCAGTCCACCCGATCGGCGATCTCGCGAATCACCTCGTCGTTGACGTACGCGGGAAAGAGCCGGGCGTACAGCCGTCGCAGCGGCGAGCCGTGGGTCAGCAGGGCGATCCGGTCGGTGACCCGCGGCGGCAGTTGGAGCACTGTCGCGGCGAGCAGGACCGAGCCGTGGCTGTGTCCGGTGAGCACCACCGCGTTGCCGGAGTCGACGAGGTGGGTGATCCGGCAGGTCAGCTCGGGCACGGCCCGTTCGGCATAGCACGGTGGCGCGAACGGGTGTGCGGCTCGGGGCCAGAAGGTGCCCAGGTCCCACACCACGCCCACGTACCGACGAAAGCCGGGGGTGCGGTAGGCGAAGATTCCGCCGACGACCAGACCGGCGATGATGGCGGCGATCAGGTAGCTGCCGACACCGATGCCGAAGTCGACGAAACTGGCCGGCAGCCCCACGTACCGCTGGATCAGCTCGTCGGCAGGCGTCGGCAGCAGGCCGAGGGCGACCGCCGCGATGCCGATTCCGGCGAGGCAGGCGTAGAGCACCGCGAGCGGCACCAGCCGCTCGGTGAACCGGGCGCGGGCGATGGCCTTGCGCACCTGCCGCAGCCGTGGCCTGGCCTCGGCCGGCGCGTCCGGGAAGTCGCGCGCGACGATCGACGCCGCGGCACGGATCCGTCCCGGTCGTGACGCCAGCGACACCACGCCGGCGACGGCCAGCGTCACCAGCACGGCCAGCGAGAAGCCGAGGATCGCCCAGATGCAGGCACGGGGAGGGCTGGTGATCAGCGCCTCCGCGGTCGGCGCGCCCCTGTTCAGGACGTCGGACACCCGGTAGACCAGTTCGGCGGAGAAGGTGAGGGCCAGACTGATCGCGGCGACGGAGGCCGCCAGGGCACCGAACCCGAGCGAGGGTGCGACAACGGGCTTCCGATCCCGGTGCCAGAACAGCACCGCCCCCAGGGCGGCCAGCAGCACCGCCTGACCGATGAACAGCCCGATGACCGTGAGGTTGTAGCCGGGCAGCCCGTTCCGCTCCGGCCACGGGGCGGAACTGGTCAGGACGTGGAGCCAGACCACCACGGTCAGGCCGAGAGCGGTCGTGCGCAGTACGCCGACCAACCGGTCGAGCCGCCACTCCGTGGGCGTGGTCAGGGGTGGGGTGCAGAGCAGAACCGCACACGTGATCAGCAGGAGGCCGCCGGCTACCCCCAGCGCGACGGTGCCGATCGACAGGCCCTGTGCCGCCCGGGCACCGAGCAGGCTGAGATCCAGCGTGGCGAACGCCGCCGTGACGTGAATCGAGCGCAGCCGACCGACCAGCGGCTCGTTGTCCCACCGACCGACTGCGGTGAGCCGGTGCGCCGCACGGGGCTGGTCGACCGCACGGAAGACGGGGAAGGGGAGCGCCGGGCGGGCGCTGAGCACCCACACCAGGCTGATGGCGGCAGCCGGCGCCAGCGCGAGCACCGCCAGGCGCAGTCCGGCCGGACGCCCCCCGAGCCAGGAGAGCCAACTGCGCCCGGCCAGGCACTCCGGCGAGGACATGCACTTCCACGCGATCACATCCAGCGAGATGCCCACGATGCTCAGCACGTACATCCCGGTCAGGGTGAGTGCCAACAGCCGGCAGAGGGCCTTGATCACCGGGTCGGGGCCGGCCGCGGCCGGCCGCATCCAGATGGCGAGGTTGATCAGCATGAAGGGCAACAGGATCACCATCGACAGCGTGCGGATCGCGGTGCCAGCGGGCAGATTGTTCCAGCGGTAGGCCTCCAGCGTCGGTCCGCCCGCCGCACCGTCTTCGTGGTTTCCCGGTCGTGGCCGGTAGAAGCCGCCCCTGCGGTCACCCGCCACCTGCCGCACGTGCGGCCGATCCAGCAGGTCGTCCGGGCCCGTGGCGGACACCCCGTGCACCCGCAACTCCACGAAGCCGTCAGCCCCGGCCCGCGTGCCCACCTCCCGCTGATCCATCCGGTACCGGTCCCTCGGCGTGTACGCGGCTCACACCGACCCGCTCGGCTGATCCGACGGCGCCCGCGTGGCGCAGCGGGGTACCCCGGGAAGGGAGAAGCAATCCTGAGCCGCGGGTGGGGTCTTCGGCATTCTTCGACTATCGCTTCGACGACCCGCCGGGCGTGGTACCAATACCCGGACAGGCGAAGCCGGTAGAGGTGGGCAGCCCATGTCGACAAGGGCAGCGGCGCTGCTTCGCAAGCCGGGGCAACCGCAACGGCCGAGCCTTCTGGAACTCTTCTTCGACCTGGTGTTCGTCTTCGCTCTCAACCGGGTCTCACAGCGGCTGGTCGAGGAGCTCACCGAGCGGCGGGTCGTCCTCGTCGAGGCCGGCGAGACGTTGCTGTTGCTGCTGGCGTTCATGGTGCTGTGGTTCGTCACGGCGTGGGTCACCGACCTCTACGACCCGCAGCGGCCGCAGCTCCAGTTGCTCGTCTACACGGCCATGCTCGGTGCGCTGGTGATGGCAGTGGCGGTGCCGCAGGCGTTCGGCGACCGGGGCATGGCGTTCGCTGTCGCGTACGTCGCGGTCCACATCATTCGTGGTCTGGTCATCGTGCCGATGCTGCGCGGCCACGAGGCTCAGCGTCGGGCGGCCGGGGTGTTCTTCTGGTTCACGTTGTCGGCCGTGCCGTGGATCGCCGGAGCGATCGCGGCGGACCTGGCCCGCGGGCTGTTGTGGACGCTCGCGATCGTCATCGACTGCGCGGCACTGCTGCTGTTCTATCCCGCGCCCTGGACCCGCCCCACCCAACGGCAGTGGCCCGTCCTGGCCGAGTACCTGTCCGAGCGCTACCGACAGTTCTTCATCATCGCGCTCGGCGAGCTGATCCTGACGACAGGTTCGGCCTACAGCGACACGTCCTTTCGGCACGCCGGATCCGCGGCGGCCTTCGCGGTCGCGTTCGTCACGACAGTGCTGCTGTTTCGCGTCTACCTCTTCCGGGCGGGCCAGCTGTTGCCCGATGCGATCAGAGCCAGCGCTGAGCCCGCCCACCTCATCCGGGAGGCCTTCCTCGCGCACGTCCTCATGGTGACGGGGATCGTCGCCGTCGCCGTCGGGTACGAGATCGTGATCGAACATCCGTTCGGGCACACGGAGGCGGCGTGGATTCTCGTCGTCCTCGGCGGACCGATGCTGTTCCTGATCGGGCGGGCCCTGGTGGAGCATGCCGTGTTCGACCGGGTGTCGCACTCCCGGATCATCGGCGCGCTGGCGCTTGCCGGCGCCTCGCCGTTCATGATCTTCCTGCCGCCGCTGGCCGTGGCCGGCACCGCCGTCGCCGTCCTCGCCGGCATCGCCGCTTCCGACGCCGCTCGTGCCATGGGCCAACCACCCGAACAGCCGCACCCGCCCAGATCCCGGCGGTGAGTGGCAGACCGAGCCCCACCGGGAGCGGCCGGTGCCGTCGTGCGGCTCAGCCGACCAGCCGGTCGACGTATGACTGGATGTCGGCGTCGGTGACGACCCCGCGGGCGGCGAGAATGTCGAGGCACCGAATGGCGAGTTCGAAGGAGAAGAAGACCGCGTCGGCGAAGATGGCGAGATTCTTCAGCTGCTCGGTGGTCATCTCCGGTGCGACCGGATTCCTGATGTAGACGGCATCGCCGTCGACCGCCTGGTTCACCGTCAGCTCCTTCGGCAGTCTGCCGAACCGGGAGTGGTTGATGAGTGTCGACTTGACGAACAGGAACTTGTGGAGCATGAACCCCTGGGCGCGCAGGTATCCGTCCAGGCCGCAGAGGTTCGGCTCGTTGTCGTACAGCTGCAGGAACCGGACTTCCGGGATGATCGTGACCGCGCCCGCCAGCCGTTTCTCCGCGCCCCGCATCGCCTCGACCTCGTAGCCCTGGCAGTCGATCTTGAGCAGGTCGATGTCGACGATTCCCGGCAGGTCGTCGATCCGATGGGTTTCCATGTCGATCGTCTCCACCAGCGTGGTCTCGTCGCGCCACCTGTCGAGAAAGTCGATCGATGGCGGATGGATCGGGTACATGCTGCTGAAAGCACCGTTCCGGAAGACGTGCAGGGTCGCCGGGCCGCCCCGGCCGATGGCGTACGGCAGGTAGTGCTCGTTGTCCCGCCGGGTCCTCAGCAACTCCCGGTACGCGCTCTCCTGCGGCTCGAAGCCCCACACCTCGCACAGGCCCTGCTCGACGAGAGTCTGGTACGGGGGCCGGTCCAGGGGGTTGGCGAGCGGGTTGGCGCCGACGTCGAGGATCCGTGGCCGCCGCTCGGGCCGCAGGATCTCGACCAGCGCCGTCGATCGTGCCGGGTCGATGTGGTCAGCCATGATCGGGTCACCTCCGGGCGTACGACGGGTCTTGTCGGGTGCGACGGGTTCTGCCGACGTGTCACCGCGCACCGGTCAGCAGTTCCGCGGCCAGCGCGGTGACCACCTCCGTGGGGGATGGCATGGCGGCAATCTGGTCGGCGATCCTGCCGGCGTTGGTGCGGTAGCTGGGTGTGCCGAGCACCGTGTCCACGGCCCGGGCGACAGTCTCCGGGGTGATGTCGTCCGGCCGGAGTTGCACGGCGGCGCCCGCGTTGGCTGCCCGGCCGGCATGCATGGACTGGTCCGCTCCCTGCGGCACGACCACCATGGGTAGCCCGGCGGACAGCACGCCGAGCACGGTTCCGGCGCCGCCGTGACACACCACCAGATCGATGTCGGCCAGCAGGTCGTGCAGTGGCACGAACGGCTCGAAGACGACCGCCGCGTGGTCGACGTCGAAGTCGTCCGCCGAGGCGGTGAGCCCGACGGGCACCCGTAGCGCCGCGCCGGTGCAGGCGAGCGCTCGCAGGATGGGGTCGAGCCGCCGGGCGTCGGTGAAGAGGGTGCCGAAGGTGACCAGGATCCGTGGCTGCCCGACAAGTGCGCGGAGCACGGGGGCGCGCTGGCCGGGTGGAGCGCGGTGGGCCTCGGGGCGCAGTGGCCGCCATCGTTCGGGGGCCTGCCAGTCGTCGCGCCGCATCGCCGGAGGGCAGACGTCCAGCACCCAGCGGGCCGGCCGAGGCGTCAGTCCACGGCTCTCGTACTGCCCGGACACCTGCTGCCGCAACCTCTGCTGGAACTCCGGCGAACCCTCCGGCCCGACCGTCAGCGTGGCGGTGGGCACGTCCAGGGCGGTGGCGACGAGCGGCCCGAGAACGTCCGTCGGATCGGTGACGATCAGATCCGGCCGCCAGGCCCGAGCCGCGGCCAGGCTGTCCGCCGCGGAGAGGTCGATCCTGGTGTTGCCGAACGCCTCAAGCTGGGCGGCGAGTGTCGCCCCCGCCATGACGTCCTCACCGGTACGGCGGAGAACCTCGGCACGGAGGGCACCCGCATCCGCGCCGGTGGGAAGCATCTCGAACTCCTCGCCGCCGAAGACCTTCGTCACCGACTCCGGCACCAGCACCGACACCGCGTGCCCCTGGTCGACGAAGGCTCGTGCGGTCGGCACCTGGTGCAGGAGGTGGCCGAGCAGCGGCACCCCGGTGAAGATGACCCTCATGGATCGACGCCTCGGTGTGTTCATCCGTGCCGCTCAGACGAACGCGTGGTCGAGTGACGGGCCGAACGACACGATCCTGGTCTGCGCGAGCAGGTCGAGGTCTGCCGGCTGGTAGGTGTGTCGGGAGGTGTCGGTGTGGCGTACGTAGACGTAGTTGAAGCGGTCGGTCGCGTAGGTGGCGTACCCCTGTTGCGCCGCGTCGATGACGAACCTGATGTCCTCGCCTCTGGTCTGGTCGGCGAACTTCACCACATCGCACAACTCGCGGCGCATCAGCAGTGTCCCACCGCACAGGGGTGTGCCATAGACGTGCTCGGTGCCGGGGAAGATCACGCCGAGGGCGGGAAGCCTCTCGAGGAAGATGAACCTGGTCCATTTTCCGACGATGTCCGCCTCGGTGTACTCGAAGGCGCGCAGTTGGTCTTCCAGATAGTTCGGGCCGTAGTGGTCGTCGTCGTCGAACCGGGCAACGTACGGCGCGGTCGCCGTCTTGATCAGCTCGTTGCACACGGACCCCAGTGACAGCTCACTCGGTAGGCGCACCACCGTGAGGTGCTGGATCGACTGGGCGGCTGCGGCGTCGCGGATGCGAGACTCCGGTTCGTCGACGCCGTGCAGGCCGAGGATCAGCTCCAGGTCGGCATGGGTCTGGCGGCCGACGTTTCTGATGATGCTCTGGTATCCGCCGAGTCGATGGGTCGGTGCCACGATCGAGACGCGGGGCCGCGGCTGCGGGCTGGAGCGCAGGCCGACCGTGCGCAGGAGATCGTCGACGCGGTCCGCGTAGGTGTGCTCCCGCATGACCCACCGGACCCCCCGCACGGCCTGACGGTCTCTCAGCTCGGTGCTGGACAGGAGGGCCTTGACCAGCATCTGCGGCGACGACCTGTCCGCGATGGCCTCCACGCCGCCGGGGCCCACCATCGCGACGGCCGCCGGTGACGGGCCACCGAGCACCGGAGTGCCGCAGGCAAGTGGCTCCAGGAGATCGGGCGAGAGCGTCGGGGAGTCCGAGACCGGGTCCACCTGGAGGAAGACCCGGTAGCGCCGGTACGCGCTCAGCAGTTGGTCGTACGTCACGTGACTGGCGACGTGATCCTTGAGGTCGGGGGAGAGCGCGGGGCGTGACCCGGGCTCGTCGAGCAGGAGGACGTGCAGCCCGAGACCGGCGGTGGCGCTCAGGAACTCGGTGCCGACATCGTGACGTGGTGCGACGTACGCGATGTCGCCGACGGCGTGCGAGAAGGCTCCCACCGGATTGTGGATGCGCGGTTGGATCGCGAACGGCAGGACGCCGACCCGCTCGTGCCCGAGGTCTGCCCGGTATCGGCGCGCGCAGCTCGGGTCCACCGTGAAGACCCAGTCGAAGTGGCGGGCGACGGGCAGAAACGGCTCGTAGCCGGACGGGTCGTCGTTGTTCCAGAAGAGAGTGGGAACAGCGTGCTGGCGGCAGTGGTCCAGCAGCTCCACGACCCATGGGCGGAGCCCGCCGTCGGGGGTGAACGGCCCGTCCGCACCGTCGGCCGGGCAGCGGGACTCGACCAGGAGGAGGTGCGGCGGATCCGGCCGAAAGGCCGCATGCCACGAGCCCCGCGAGACCGGCTGCACACCGAACTCGTACCGCAGCGCCGACCGGGACCGTTCACCGAGGACGGCCGCGACGCGCAGGTCGGGTCGTCGCGGTGGCGTGCTCGGAAGGCTGGCCGACTCGAACCGGACCGCGTGCGCCGGTGCGCTGTCGCCGGTTGCCACCTCGATGCGCCAGGGCCGGCCGGTCGGCGGCGAGCCGTCGTCGAGGGCGGGAGGCGTCGCGCTCGGCGGTGCCTGCGTTCGCACCCGTTCGATGTCGCGGTCGCGCATCATGAGCAGGAGCGCGGCTGCGGCGTCGGCTGTCGAGTCGGTGGTCCCGATGGTGACGTCGCCGGGTCGTCTCGCGGCGTCGTTCTGGGTGCGGACGACGAGGAGACCGTCGTTCGACGCGATGGCGGAGACGTCGAACGCCCGCAGGACCGCCGCGATCAGGTCCGGAAAGCGCATCTTCAGGCCGTCGACGGACTCGTCGTCACGCACCACGAACTCGATCGCGCCACCGTCGACGACCACGCGACCCAGTTCGTCGAACAGGCGCGGGAGCCGCGCGGCCTGTAGAGCGTCCAACCCGACGACGGCACGATCGAAGGTGTCCGCCTGGAACGGCAGGACGTCTGGCGTGACACGAGCCGGCCAGAGGGCGGACGGCGGCGGAAGCCGGGACAGGTCGAGCGTGCGAGTGGACGTCGGGGGATCAGCGGGCATCCGGTGCCTCCGGTGCGTAGCCCCAGCGAGCGCATCGTTCTTCGAGGTAGTCGGGCACGGGTTGCGGGGTCGTCGTCTCCGGCCGGGGCTGCACCTGACCGGAGCGGATGGCGTCGCCGAAGTCGCCGATTCCCGGCTCGAACGGGCCGTGGTCCGCCTGGCCGTACTCCAGCATCGTCGGTTCCCAGTCGACGTCGAGGTAGGCGCAGACGGCCTTCGTCGACGCGACCGGGTCGGACAGCAGGTCCTCGTACCGAATCGTGAGGCCGGACAGCTCGCGCCGCGCGTCCTCGACCCCGTCGATCATGTCGAGCACGATCGGGATGACCGTGGACTCCGGATCAGGCCCGACCCGCAGCGCGGACCGCACGATGTCCGCCGGGTTGCGCAGCAGGAAGATGTAGCGGGCACGCGGCCAGCACGCGCTGAGCCGGCGCCAGGACAGCGAGTTGCCGGGTGTCTTCTCGACGAGCACCGACTTCTTGCTGGCCTCCAGCAGACGGTGCAGGATCCGGTCCCACAGGAGGAAGGCGAGCTCCTCGTCGGGGAATCCCGCGGTTCGGAGCGCCAGCTCGGTGTACCAGGTCGTGGTGTCGACCCTCGTGTGCGGCAGGTGGAGCTCGTGGGGCGCGCAGATCTGTGAGTGTGTGTTGAGAATGCAGCGCAGCAGGGTCGATCCGGACCGGATGGCCGACAGGATGAAGGCTGGCTCCTCGACGAGCCGAGCTCCCGGGTCAGCGTGCACACGTCCTCCGTCTGTTGTTCACCTGGGCTCGTGCGTGTTCACTTGCCGACCAGTTGGTCCACCGCGACGACAGTCGCCGCCCGAGCGGCAGGTGTCGTGGACCCGGTGACCTCGCGCAGCCAGTCGGGCAGCTTTCCCTCGTCGAGCAGGTCCAGTGCGGCGGCCTTGCCCATGGGATTGGAGAAATGGATGTGCGCGGCCTGGCTGGGGGTCTTCAGCACCTCTTCGAGACGCGCACGTTCCTGCCCGTAGCTGGCCGCCTTCCGGTCCTGCGTGTAGAACTCGTAGTGCCCGAGCAGGATCTGCAGGTCCCACACGTCCGGTATGGGTGGACCGAGGTTTTCGAAGAGCTGGCCGCTGTGGTCCAGCGCCACGGTCTCGCCTTCGAGAAGCTGGACCAGCGTCCAGTAGTACTGGTCACTGAAGGCGTACCGCTCGTTGGTGTCGTAGCCGAACTTCCGTAACTTCCGCAGGAGCTCGAACCGGTCACTCGGCGGCTGCGGGTATCTGTCGAGCAGGTCGAGCAGAACGCCGGCCGGGCCGATGTATCCGCCGCTGTTGAGGAAGGGGTACGGCGGGGTGGGGGGAGCATCCAGGATGGCGAATCCGAGGGAACCCAGTGGCCAACTGCCGACCTCGGCGCTGAAGACGACCGGCTGTGCAAAGGTCTCGTAGACCTCTTCGATGTGCTGTTGTCCGCGAATGAACAACGTGTCGTACGCGTCGGTGAACACGATGAGCTCATCGGCCTCGACGTGCTGCGCGAGGTAGCCCGTGATGATGGACCGCTTGTCGCTGTGCCGGAAGCCGTCCTTGGTGGAGTGCAGGATGACCAGGTCGAGTCCGAGAATGCCGCAGGACGGGATCAGGAGGCGTTGGAGGAACGGCTGGTCGAGGTCGGATGCTATGGTGACGATCTTCATGTCGGCCCCTCGGGTCTCAGACCGTGAATGACGGCCGTGAGCGGCCGATTCCGATTCCGCCGGCCAGGATCTGTCGTTCGAAACTGATGTCGAGATCCTGCTCCCAGCGCTTCATGATTTCCTGCTCGCCGGGCCGGTCGATGTCGTCGAGAATGATTGCGTAGTCGTCCGCGAGCAGCGAGGCGAAGAACGGGATCGCGGGATACCGGGAGTGTTGCCGGGCGACGTCGCTCGCCGGCGGGCCGTCAATGATGAGCAGGTCGATCGGCTGGTCGGCGATCCCGCGGCGAATGGCGTCCGTCTCGTACCACGCGTTCTCCTCGTGGGGCCACGCGGACGCCGTCGGCGCCAGGGGTGCGCGCACGACAGTCACCACGTCGTCCAGCGACTCGTCGGCGAGCTGTTGCTCGATGGTGTCGGCCCACTGTTCGTCGTGCTCCACCGTCCAGACCTGTCCCCCTCGCTGCCGGGCCAGGCGTCCCAGGTAGACCGACGAGATGCCACTGCCCAGCTCCACGATGTGGCGCCGCCGGTTGATGACGACCTCGTTGAGCACGGCGACGACACCGCTGGGACGCATTGCCGCCACATTCCAGGGCAGATAGCTCGATGACAGCGGGGCGAGAACCTGAAGTGCCAGCAGGTCGTGCCAAACTTGATCATTCATAAACTCTCCGCCCGGGGTAGGGATTGCGCCACCTGGGGATCGCTCCGGCGCGGCCTGAAGTAAACAATCGATGGCCGACGATGGCAGCCATTGTGCCATTGCCGGGGCGAGTGCGGTAGGTGTCGGCGCCCGAGTTTCGTTGGCGGCAGCCGGCCGGTTCTCCCGCGATTTCGTCGTGGTGTGGCTTTGTCCGGTTCGATAATGGAATCGCCTGTGTTGTGGGCTGGGTGGTAAATGGGTACGGCTTCTGCTGGTCTTCGGTTGTCTGCGCCCAAAGATGGCGTTCAAATCCGCTGGTTGCGGTGTCCTGGCTGGTGGGGCGTTTCTCCAGGTCACCACCTCTGCGGCCTCCGCAGCCACAACGACGTCTTCGCCGTTCAAAATACGTTACCAAGCCGGACAAACGCTAACTGTGACGGAGACTTGTGGGGGTTTCCCCTGCCTTGACCACCCGCTGGATCGTGGCTAACATATCAACGTCCATCGTTAGGCGGAACGAGTATTCGATGGATTGGATGCAGTTCGGGCGACGTTGCCTGCGATTCTCTTCTTCTGGTTTCTCGTCTCTCGGCTCCCGTGCGGGTGGGTGCCTGGTGGACACTGTTTCGGCAAAATCAGCACGAGGAGGGCCGAGTGTCGAAAAAGGGCGGTGAGTCGACCGCGGAATCGTCCTTCGTCGGCGGCGACACGACACCGCGGGTTTCCGTTGTCGTGCCCACCCACAACCGCGCCCAGGACCTGCGCCGCACGCTCGAGAGCCTCTGCGAGCAGACACTTGGAGTCGACGAGTACGACGTGATCGTCGCCGACGACGGCTCGAACGACGAGACGCGGTCCGTCGTCCACTCCTTCGCCGGCCGACTGCGGCTCAAGTACCTCTTCCAGGAGGATCTCGGCGCCCGGGAAGCGCAGGTCCGCGACAACGGCGTCACCCGGCTGCGCAACGCCGGCGCCCGGCTGGCCACGGCACCACTGCTGGTGTTCCTGGACTGTGCCACGCTGGCCGGCCCGGACCTGCTCACGGCGCATCTGCTCGCGCACACACCACCCACCGTGCCCGGCCGGGCGATCGCCGGGTACGTGTACGCATACCCTCCACGCAGGGTCGACGACCCGGGCTACGCGCCCCCGGCCGGGCTCGCCGAGGCCGTCCGGACGCTGACACCGCAGCAGGTGGCTGACCGCTACCGGGACGAGCCGAGGTTTCGTGACCCCCGGCACGAGGAGTTCGAGAAGGTCGGGTTCGACCTGGGTGACCGCATCTTCCCGGAGGAGCTGTTCTGGAGTTCGAACTGCTCGGTACCCGCCGTCGACTTCTGGGCGGTCGGCGGCTTCGACGAGGACTTCCGCGGTTGGGGCCTGGACGACGTCGACCTGGGCTACCGGCTGGCCCGTAACGGCACCGCGATCCAGCTGAGCCTGGACGCGTGGGCGATCGAGTCGCCACACGAGCGGGACGGCGCGGTGAACTTCGCGGGCCTCCTGCGCAACGCGGAGAGCTTCTTCACCAAGTACCGGTTCGCCGAGCCCTCACTCGAACTCGGCTGGCTGGTCCTGCAGTCGCCCACCGAGCCTGCCCTGTGCACGGTGGAGATGCTCAGCCGTCGGGTCGCGGACTGGACCCGCCACTGTGCCGGGCGCATCGTCACCGCCGAGTTGGAGAAGGCGTTCGAGTCGATCGCGCCCGACGCACGCGTCGCCGTGCTCGGAGCGGGGGCCGTCGTGCCCGCTGTCCGGCAGTCCTGCGTACTCGCCGACTTCGACCGGCAGGTCGTGGACCGGCTTGTCGCCGACGGTGCCGGGACCCGCCACGACGTGCGCCACAACATGGGCGTCCGCACCGGGCTGCCGGACAAGGCGGTGGACACCGTCGTGATCACCTCAAGGCTCGACGGGCTGTGGAGTGACTTCGGCCCGGCGATTCTCGCCGAAGCGCGCCGGATCGGCACGGGGGACCCCGTCCGCACGGGGGAGCGCTAGCGTGACGCGCCTCCGGGGATCCGCGATGCGGAGCGACGACGAAGCGCAGGGGATCGAAGCGGTGGAGCGGGTCACCCCGCACGCGGCGAGGCCCGTGCCCGCCCGCAAGGTCCCGCCGCTGAACGTCCGGGACGCGGGCGTCCTGGAGGGCGTCGCCTCGGGCGCGTCGAGCGTGCAACTGGCGGCCAGCCTCTTTCTCAGCCGGCAGGGCGTGGAATACCGCATCGGACGACTACTGCGCAAGTTCCGGGTGACGAACCGGACGGCGCTTGTCGGCAGGGCGTACTCCCTGGGCATCTTCGAGAGCGGATCGTGGCCGCCCAAGGTGCGGCGGGAGTTCGTGGCCGGTGAGTAGGATCCGTCGACTCAGCCCGCCCTCCAACTCAGGGAAAGACCGGGGATGAACGAGACGGTGAAGTTCTCCTGCGTCGTCGACGGCTCCCCGAGATACCGGCACCAGGCCTGGATCTGGAGTACGACGCTGCTGCGCATCGCCCGACGCCAACCCCACGAGGTGGTCATGCACCTCGTCGAAGGGGTCGACGGCCGCGAGTTCGACGTCCTGCGTGACCTGGGCGTGGAGATCCGCACCGTCCCGCCGTTCGACGAACGCCATCCGTACTCGAACAAGCTGAGCCAACTGCACAGCGAAGCGCTGCGAGACGCCGACCTGGTCGTCCTCACGGACTGCGACATCGCCTTCGCCGACGACGTCGACAGCCTCTTCGCCGGCCTGGAGATGATCGCCGCCAAGACCGTCGACCTCGCGCGACCGTCGTACGACCACTGGCGGCGGATCTTCGCGGCGGCGGGCTTCGACTCCGAACCGGGACTCGCCCTCGCCACCCACTCCGGAGAGCCGACCTTCGCCCGCAACTTCAACGGCGGGGTGTACGTGCTGACGCGCGAGGCGTTCGCGGCCCTCGGGAGCGCCTGGCCGAGATGGAACAGGTGGCTGCTCGACCGCCCGGAGATCCTCGGCGACCTGACGTTCCACACCGACCAGGTCGCGTTCGGGCTGGCGACACACGAGCTGGGCCTGGCCGTGTACGACCTTCCGCCGAGGTTCAACTACCCGACGCACCTCGTCGACCCGCTGCCCGCGGATCCCGTGCTGCTGCACTACCACCAGCACCTCGACGATGCCGGCTACCTCAGACCCGTCGGCCACGATGCCGTGGACGCCAAGATCCGCCGGGTCAACCAGGTCCTGGCCGCCGAGCGGCACGCGGCGTCGTAACCCTCGTCGTACCGTGGATGGTGTGTGCCGTCCTCAGTGCGCACCACGGCGGCGTGCGGTCGCGGCATCCAGCACCACCCGGGTCGCTGCCCGCGCACCGTCCGGGAAGCGCGCGTAGGCGGTCATCAGTTCGCGGGCGCGGGCGCGGTAGGCCGGCCGGGTCAGCACCGTGTGCACGGCGTCGCGCATCTGCTCGGCCGTCTGTCGCTCCTTCCGCAGCCAGAGGCCCGCGCCGGACCACCGCACCCGGGCGTTGTTCTCCATGTGGTCCTCCGAGTCACCGACCGCGACAAGCGGCACCCCCTGCGCCAGGGCGGTCTGCACGCCTCCGAAACCGCCGTTGGTGACCATCAGGTCCACGTGCGGCAGCACCTCGGTGAACGGGATGTACGGCTCCAGCACCAGGTTCGGCGGACGGCGGTCCGCGGGCAGCACCTCCTGCGGGTCGCGCCCACCCGACGTGGCGACCACCAGCACCTCCTCGGCGGCCAGCCCGTTGATCGTCGGCAGCAGGAGGTCGAGCGGATCGGTGGCGGCGGTGCCCTGCGTGACGAACACCACCGGCCGGCCGGTGGCCCGTGCCTGCGCGATCCGCCCCCACCACGCGGGCTCCTTCCAGTCGTCCAACCCCTCCAGCCGCGTCGGTCCGCAGAACACCACCGAGTCGGGCAGGTCGCGCCGGGGATACTCGAATTCGGGGATGCTCGACTGGATGTAGCGGTCGACGATCTGCTGCGGCCAGGAGAAGAAGAAGCCCGGCAGCGGCCGCAGGCCGAGCGCGGCCCGGATCCGGGTCGCCTCCCGCTGCGGATCGCGCATGACGACCCGCCGGACCAACTGGTAGAGAAGACGGTTGCGCGCCCGGCCGAGCGGCCCGCGCGCCGGCGGCAGACCGGTGCCGTACGGTGCTGTGTCCACACTCGACACGTGCAGTGCGCTGGTCGAGAAGGCCACCAGGGGGATGTTCCGTCGTTCGGCCGCGAACATTCCGGCCAGGAAACTGTGGTCGGACACCACCACCTCGGGCGCGAACGAGTCGATCAGCTCGTCGATGTCCGCGACGAAGGCCTCGACGGGGCGGACGAACACCTCCAGCACGGTGGTGCCGTAACCGCCGACCCCGCCCGCGCGGTCCGGTGCGCTCTGCAGCGCGTCACGTGCGCCGGCATCGGCCCCGGCGCGCGTGGTCATCGGGGCGAACCTCGCGCCGGTCCCGACGACCAGGGGTTCGAACGCCCTACCGGTGTACCAGAGCACGTCGTGGCCCGCGACGACCAACTCCCGTACCAGGGGTGTCGCGTAGCGCAGGTGCCCGGTGATGGCGTGCGTGGTTACCAGAATCGAGGTCACGTGGGGATCACCCTCCTGTGCCAGTGGCCAACTCCGCCACGCCGGTGACACCGGCGCGGTCACTCAGCGGTACGCGCGAAGAGCCGTCCGGTGTAGGTGAGCGACACGACCGCACCAACGATCGCCAGGCCGTACGCCCAGGCGACGCCACTGTTCCAGGCGTGTCCCGCGTACAGCTCGCGGGCGCCCTCCACCACCGTGGTGAGCGGGTTGGCCAGGGAGAGCCAGCGCAGCCAGTCCGGTGCGTACGTCATCGGCACGAAGATGCCCGACAGCAGCGTGAGCGGCATGGTGATCAGGCTGACCCCCGGACCGAGCACCTCGTTGGTCTTGAAGATCAACGCCAGCGCGTACGACAGGGGTGCGATGCCCAGGGCGAGCAGCAGCAGCAGACCCGCCATCTGCAGCACCTGCAGGGGATACAGGTGCAGCCCGAACGCCACCGCCGGCAGGGTGATCATCACGCACTGCATGAGCAGCACCGACGCGTCGCGCATCGTGCGCCCGAGCAGCAGGGCGAACCTGCTGACCGGGGTCACCTGGAACCGTTCCAGCACACCGAAGTGCGTCTCGGCGACGAGCGAGAAGCAGGCGTAGAGGCAGGTGAAGATGGCCAACTGCACCAGCAGACCCGGGACGTACAGGTTGAGGACCTTGTCCGGGTCCGCCCCGCGCAGGCTGCTCTTGAGCAGGGGGGCGAACAGGATCAGGAAGAACAGGGGCTGGACCGTCATCACCACCACCCCCCGGAAGCTCTGGAAGGTGCGGATCATGGCGCGCTGGTAGACCAGCCAGGTCTCGGTGAGCAACTTCACGGTGCACTCCTTGGTTGTGCGGGGAAGGCGTCATTTCGCATCGCGAAGCGACCTGCCGGTCTTGCGGAGGAACACGTCGTCCAGCGACGGCCGCTCCAGGGCGATCGAGGTGAGGTCCGCGCCGTGGGCGTCGAGCAGGCGCATCACGTGCGGCAGCGCGGTCTCGCCCTTCTCCACGAACAGGCGGACGGTCTGCGGATCGGGTTCGTCCGCGTCCCGAACGAACGGCTGCTCGGCCAACACCTTGCGGATGGTCTTCGCGTCGCCCTCCACCCCGACCACGATGATGTCGCCCGCGATCTCACGCTTGAGGTTCTGCGGGGTGCCCTCGGCGGCGATCTGGCCGCGGTCGATGATGACCAGCCGATCACACAGCGCGTCCGCCTCGTCGAGATAGTGCGTCGTCAGGAAGACCGTCATCCCCTCGTCGCGCAGCCTGCGCACCTGGACCCACAGGTTCGCCCGGCTCGGCGGGTCGAGGCCGGCGGTCGGCTCGTCGAGGAACAGCAGCCTGGGCGAGTGCATCATGCCGAGCGCCAGGTCGAGACGCCGACGTTGCCCGCCCGAGTAGGTGCCCGTGCGCCGGTCCGCGCACTCGCCCAGTTCGAAGGCGTCGACCGCCCACTGGGCGCGGGCCAGTGCCGCGGACTTGTTCATCCCGTGGAACCGACACTGGATGATCAGCTCCTGCCAGGCCGTCATGGACGGGTCGGTGCCGCCCCGCTGGCCGACGTAGCCGATGTGCTTGCGGACCTCGCGGGGCTGCTCGACGAGGTCGGCGCCGCAGACGGTGGCCCGGCCGAAGGAGGGACGCAGCAGGGTCGCGAGCATGCGTACCGTTGTCGTCTTGCCCGCGCCGTTGGGCCCGAGGAAGCCGAAGACCTCCCCGGCCTGCACGACGAGGTCCACGCCGCTCACCGCCTCGACCTTGCTGCGACGGCCGCGGAAGGTCTTGCCCAGCCCGATACTCTCGATCATGTCTCCCGCTCTCAGGGTTGTGGCGGTCTCCGCGCACTCACGCCACGTCGGCCCGCGATGCCGGTTCGATGAGCACACCCATGTGCTCGATGCCGTAGGTGCCGGGCCGTGATCGCAGACGCGGCGGACGCTCCGGGTCGATCGACATCCGGTCCAGATGCGGGTAGAGAGCGCGGAATGCCCTGCCCGCGAACATCTTGCCGAGCACGGCGCCCGGACAGAAGTGCGGCCCGGCGCCGAAGGCCATGTGGTCTTCCTTGTTCGGGCGGTCCAGGTCGAACACGTCTGGGTCGGGGAACTTGCGCGGGTCGCGGTTGGCCGCGGCGAGCAGCGCGTGCACGAGGGCGCCGCGGGAGATCACCGTGCCGTGCAGATCGACGTCCACCTCTGCGCGACGCAGCAACCATGGCGTCGGAGTATATAGACGAAGGTATTCGTCGATAAAGTCGTCGGTGCGGTCGGGAGCGGCGGTGAGCACCCGACCCAACTCCCGGTCCTCCAGCAGCATCCGCACCCCGCCGCCGAGCAGGTTCATGGTGGTCTCCATGCCGGCGGCCACATAGGACCAGCCGAGGCCGACCATCTCGTCGTGGTCGACGTCCCCGGACTCCTTCCGACTGACCAGATCGCTGAGGATGTCGCCGCGGTGCGGGCAGCCCACGCGCTCGGCGGCCAACTCGTCGATATACCCCACCAGGCCCATGAAGTCCTCGAAGAAACCCGGCACCTGTTCGGGGTCCAGGCCGCCCATCACGGAGAAGACCTCGATGACGGCCTGGGACCAGCGCTGCATCTCGGCCTTGCGCTCCATCGGAAAGCCGAGCATGCCGCCGACGACCCGCAGTGGCAGCGCGGTGCTGAACTGGTCGACGAACTCCACCGAGCGCTGGGCGAGCAGGTCGTCGACGAGTTCCTCGACGGTCTCCTGGATCCAACCGTTCAGGGTGCCCAGGGCGCGCGGCCCGAAGGCGCGGTTGGTCACCCGGCGCAGCCTGGTGTGGTCCGGGGCGTCCCGGTTCACCATGATCGGCAGATCGAGGAAGTCGCCCCGGCGCACGTGCGAGGAGAACTGCCTGCGGTCGCGCAGCGCCACGGCCACGTCGTCGTACCGGCTCAGGATGTAGAAGTCCTCGCCGTCCGGGGCCGTGGCGGTCGCACGGTGGACCGGGGCCTCCTCGAGCAGCCGGCGGTACATCGGCCAGGGCAGGACGCGGTGCGCGGGATCGGCCGGGTCATAGTTGATCGGCTCGTACGTCACGGAGTGCACGGACTGCTCCCTTCGGAGGGTCGACGAACCGGGCGGAGACGAACCGTCGCAGGTAGGTGTGCAGGAGCCCGGTGGTCAGCGGCGGGCAGGTCAGTCCGAGCCCGGCCAGGGTCTGGCGGGTCGACGTCGACTCGAACCGTGGCACCCGCGCGTCGTCGATGGTGTCCACGAGGAAGGGCACCAGGCCGAGCAGAGCCATCGTCCCGGACCGCGAGCCGGTGATCCGTTCGCGCCAGTCGTCCCAGGTGGTCAGATCGATCGGGTACCCGAACGCGCGGACCATGTCGAACAGTTGCGGCCAGGTCAGGTCGCTGTCGTTGACCAGGTGGAAGGTGGCGCCGTTCAGTTCGGGGCGGCGGGCCGCCTCCACCACGGCCGCCGCCACGTAGTCGATCGGCGCCGGTTGGAGATGGATGTTGACCTCGCGCGGCCCCACGCCGGCCTCGATGCAGCCCTTGAGCATCATGTTGAGGTGGTCGTGCCGGTTGAACGCCCCGGTGCGGCTGTCCCCGCCGGCGTTGACCCGGTGGATCGTCATGGGTACGCCCCGCTCGTGCGCGGTGCGGACCATCTGCTCGGCGACCCACTTCGACTGCGCGTACCCCACCGACAGCGGTCCGCTCTCGATCGGCAGTTGCCACTCGTGGACGCTGTCCGGCTCGTACTGCACCGAGGAGAACACGCCGACGGTGGAGATGAGGTGCACCGGGCGTGCCGGGCCGGCCAACGTGGCGAGGCGCAGCACCTCCCGGGTGCCGTGCACGTTGGCCCGTTCCAGCGCCCGGTACGGATAGGTCCACTTGACCTGGGCGCCGCAGTGCACGATGTCGCCGCACCGCGCGTGCAGGTCGGCGAACGCCTCGTCGCCCAGGCCGAAGTCCGGCTCCGTGAGGTCACCGGGCACCGCGACGATCCGGGACCGGTGCCGGTCGACGTCGATGCCGTAGGTGTCGAGGTTGGTGAGGATCCGCTCCAGCGCACGGTGCGCGTTGCTGGCCCGGGCCAGGCAGTAGACGTCGCCGTCGCGCCGTTCGAGCAGTTCGGCAAGGAGGAAGGCACCGACGAAACCTGTCGCGCCGGTCAGCAGGCTGGCACGCGGGGCGCTGTCGGGATGCCACGCGGACGTGTCGGCGGCGATCGACGGCGGCAGCGCGGCGCGCGCGGCCATCTCGTCCACGCTCATCCGGGTGAGCTTGCCGGTCTTCAGTATCGACAGCGGGCGGGGTTGGGCGGCGAGGACGGGATCCAGCGCGTGCGGCGCCGGGGCCGCGACCGGGTCTCCGTCCTGCGCGGGCACCCCGGGGTCGGCGGCGCGGATCTCGTCGGCGAGCATCGTGGCGAGCGTGGCCGGCGAGGCGTTGTCGAAGAGGACGTCCAGCGGAACCCGGACGTGGAGATCGCGTTCGATCGCGCTCCGGAACTCGGCGATCATCAGCGAGTCGGCCCGTGCGGTGACCGGCCCGGCCGGGTCGATGTCCTCCGGTTCGCATCCCTCGACCGAGGCGAGCAGCGCGGCGAGGTACCGCTGGAGGCGTTCGCGTGCCTGCTGCGGGCTCGTCCGGCGCAGTCGCGACACGTCGGGCCGGGCGACCTTCGGGCCCGTCTGGGCCCGGGTCGGCGAGCCGTTCGACAGCGAGGACGGCCCGGCGGTCAACCGCTCGACGGTCTCCGGTGTGAGTGGGCTGAAGGACACGCCACTGATGAGGGCGTAGAGCAGGCCGTCCTCGTCGGTGATCGACACGTCGCCGACCAGACCGTCGTCGTGGCCGGGGGCGTCGCGCAGAACCGCCGTGCAGCGTATCTCGCCGTCGGTGAAGGCTCGCTGGACTGTCATGCCCGCGAAGCCGGTGCCGACGTACAGCGGTCGTTCGGGTCCGGCGTCCGCCCCGGCCGCCACCGCGATCAGTTGCACGCAGGTGTCCAGCAGCAGCAGGTCGGGCCGTACCCCGGCGGTCAGCGCGGCGCACGACGGGTCCGGCGCGGCGACGTACCCGACCGCGGCGGCCCGGCCGCGCAGCGCCGACTGCACCAGCCGGAAGCTCGCGCCCAGGGCGAAGGACGGATGCCAGGCCCGCTCGTAGAACTCGTCGTGGTCGAGATCGTCGAGGCACCGGCCGCGGGCCCGCTCGAACTCCTCCGGTTCCAGCTCGTCGGTGTTGCCCGAGTCGGTGTTGCCCGAGTCGGTGTTGCCCGAGTCGGTGTTGTCCGCGTCGGCGGCGACGATGTCGGCCTCGATCAGTTGCTGCCAGCCGCTGTCCGGGTCGTGCGCGAAGACGCGGACGCGGGCGCCACCATCGTCATCCGGGTCCAGGATGGTCTGCACCGTGCGCGCGGCGTCGTCCGCGAGGAGCAACGGTCGGCTGAACGCCAGGCGCCCGACGGCGAACGGCCCGTCGAGGGCGCGTTGCGCGCAGCGGTGCACCAGTTCGAGGAAGACGATGGCGGGGACCAGGATGCGGTCGTGCACGCGGTGCTCGTCGAGCAGCGGCAGCGCCGCCAGCGACAGGTGCGTCTCGGCGATGAGCTGCCCGGACGCCGTGTCGGTGAAGTGCGGCAGCAGTCCGGTGCCCGCGTCGGCCGGTGCCATCTCGTGCCGCGACGTCGGCACCGGGATGATCTCGTGCCGCAGCGTGGGGACCCAGTAGTCGCGGTGTTCGAACGGGTAACGCGGAAGGTGCGGGATCCGCTCCGGACGCTGGCAGACCGCGGACCAGTCGACCGGGACTCCTCGGGTCCAGAGCACACCCAGCGACTCGTGCATGAGGCGCCGGTGTTCCGGGTCCGGGTCGTCGGGGGCGTAGGTCGGCAGATAGAGGGCGGTGTCCCCGCCGGGAGAGTCCCGGACGAGATGCTCGAGGCCACGGGGGCCGAGCTCGATGAGCAGCGCGGTGCCGCTGGCCGTGGCCGCTTTGACCGCGGTGCGGAACTCCTCGGGATCGCGTTCGGTGAGCACCGTGTCCGCGACGACCCCGTGCGTGCGCCACCAGGTGACCAGGGGTTCGGGGTCCGGCGACGCGGCGGGTACGAGGAAGGTGATGTGGGTGGTGGTGGTGGGTGGGGTGTGGTGTTGGGTGAGGTGGGGGTGTCCGGTGTTGGTGGTGAGGGCGGTGAGGGCGTGGGTGAGGTGGGTGGGGTTGGTGGTGGTGATGGCGGCGCGGTGGGGGTGGTGGGTGCGGGTGTG
>NZ_JBICUF010000015.1:0-203183 GCF_043198035.1 Micromonospora sp. NPDC048898 | reverse complement strand
AGTTCTAGCTTGGTCGCTGAACCAACTACCGGAGACCTCTTCAATTAGCGACCACCGCCACGCCCCAACAACGACGCCTACGAAACACCGCCTAGTACGAGCAGCTCACCGTCCGTGACTCGTCGCTGGCGGCGGCCGGGTCGTGCGGCTCAGCCGCGCAGGCAGAACGGGTGGCCGGCCGGGTCGCGCAGGACACGAAAGCGTTCCGGCGCCGGTTGTTGTCTTTCTCTGACGGCTCCGAGTTCGATCGCCCGCGCCTCGGCGTCATCGAGGTCATCGGGGCCGTCGACGGCCAGGTCGAAGTGGATCTGCTGCGATCGTTCGCCGGTGGGCCAGGTCGGTGGCCGGTAGTCGTCGACGCGAACCGCGCCGAGGTAGAGCGGACCCGCCTTGACCGCACAGAAGTCCGGGGTCTGGACCGTGACCTCACCGTCCAGCATCGCGGCCCAGAAGCGGGTCAGGTCGGCTGGGTCCGGGCACTCCAGGTTGATCGCAGCGATGTGAGCTACCGGCATGGGTCCTCCAAGGAGCGGGTTCGTCAGGGGCCGACAGTGACCTACCCTAACACCCAAAACGACGCGTCACTCTCTTTTGGTTCAAGCCGTCCGAGAGGGAGGCCGGCCGGCATCACGGACGCCGGTCGAGCGTCCACGGACCGGCGGAAGCCGGTCGGGTCACGCTCGTACTAGCCCTTGATGATCGCCATCAACGCGTTGGTGAAGGGTGCGGGATCCAGGTCGCCACGAATCGCCAGTTGCAGGCTGTAGCTGATGCTGAGGGCCACGAACGCTTCGGCGATCTGCCCGGCCTGCGGGCGCCGGGAGTCGGGCACCAGCTCGGCAATCGCGGCCCGCATCGCGGCGAGTTGTCTCTGCACAACGGCTGCCAGCAGTGGTGATACCGCGGCCTCGGCATAGATCTGGGCGACCAGCCGGGCATGATGGGTGTCACGGGCCCGGGCCCGGACATGGTCGAGGAAACCACCCACGGCCTCGGCGGTGAGCGCCCTCGGCAGCGCTTCGGTTCCCTGCTCGCAGACCGCGATGACGATCTCATCCTTACTCGTGAAGTACCGGTAGATCGCCCCGTTGGAGAGCCCGGACTCGGTCACGATGTCGGCCATCGACGTGTGGGCAAAGCCGTGACTGGCGAACCGAGCCCGGGCGGCATCCACGATCTGCTGGCGGCGTGCGTCGAGATGAGCTTGACTGACCTTAGGCATAAAAGAGTGAACCCTCGCTTTATTTGCTACTGTCGGAAGCCTACCTCACCGCACTGACCCTCAGGAGCCACCGTGCGCTACCAGACCTTCGGCCGTCTGAGCGGACTGCGTGTGTCGCAGTACGCGCTCGGGACGGCGAACTTCAGCACCTCGAACACCGGCGCCGGCCCCGAGGCCTCCCGCCAGATCTTCGAGGCCTTCGTCACCGCCGGCGGCACCACGTTCGACACCTCCAACCTGTATCAGGATGGACAGGCCGAAACTGTGCTCGGCGGGCTGCTCGGGCCTCAGCGGGACGACTTTGTGATCATCACCAAGTACAGCGGGACCAGGCAGGCCCAGCCCCGCCCGGGCACGACCGGCAACAGTCGCAAGATCATGGTCCGGTCTCTCGAAGCGAGTCTGCGCCGCCTGAACACCGACTACGTCGACGTCTTCATGCCGCATTTTCCCGACGGCCTCACCCCGATCGAGGAGATCCTGGCCGGGTTCGACGACCTGATCCGCTCCGGCAAAATCCTGCACGGCGCCCTGTCGAATTTCCCGGCCTGGCGGGTTGCCGGCGCCGCCGTCCGCGCCGACCTGCGCGGCCTGGCCCCTCTGGTCGGCATCCAGACGGAATACAGCCTGGCCGAACGATCTGCCGAGCGGGAGCTACTGCCGATGGCGCAGGCTCACGGTCTGGGCGTGGTCCTCTACTCCCCGCTGGCCGGCGGACTGCTCACTGGTAAGTATCGGCAGGGTGAACAAGGCCGGCTGACCGCCCGGGGCGACGCGATCGAGGGCAGTGCCCAGCGCACCGCCATCGTCGACGCCGTACTGACGATTGCCGAGGAACTCGGCGTCAGCGCGGTCCAGGTCTCCCTGGCCTGGCTGCGTAGCCGGGCCGCACTGGCCCCCACGGCCCTGATCCCGATCGTCGGCCCGCGCACCCTGACTCAACTGGAGGAGTACCTGAAGTCGCTGCAACTCGACCTCAGCGATCAGCACTATCGACACTTGGACGAGGTCAGCGCCATCCGGCCAGGAACCCCACACGAGGACGTCACCGCCGCGCTGGATCATGGTTTCGACGGTGACCGCACTCTGGTCGACCCTTCCCCCGTTCCCGTCATCTAGTGCCCTGACCACAAACGTTCGCCGGGTTGGTTAGGCGGCCTTGGCTGCGGGGTGGCCCGGGGTCGCGGTCAGGTCCGGCTGCGGCAGGAGGCGGCGGCAGCAGACGGACACGTCGCCTCGGAGGCGCGAAGCCAGTCAGAGCAAGGGTCACGTCCACTGCCGCCAACCATCAGCCCATCACGTACGGGCCAACCCGGCCAGCCTCACCGTCGGTCCAGGACGGCGTTTCCCGCACCCTCGGTGGCTGTCACCCGCAGCAAGGCCAGCGGGACGTGGTGTTGGCCGGCATGGATGTCGCGGTCGTGCAGGCTGCCCTGTGCCACGGGGCGCGGGAACGAGATCTTGACAACGTTGAGCTCGGGGATCCGGTAGATCTGGACGGTGTCCGCCGCGACGCCGTAGAGACGCGCGATCACCGGCGCGTTCAGGAATTCGGGATCGCCGACGATGGCGTAGCCGGCCGCGTCGCGCAGGAACACCTCCATAGTGACCCAGAAGGGGCCGGCGTTCTTCGACCGGACCTCGAGTGCGAGGTCCGCAACGGTCTCAGTCATCGGTGTCCTCCGGAACGTTGATGCGAAACAGGCTGGTGGGGGAGTCGACGTCGACGACATGGTTGAGGACGAACTCGTACGCCGCTCCGCGTTCGGTCTCGGCGGGCGAGGTCGCGAAGGCGAGGCTGGGGAGGTAGTCCATGTCGGGGGTGGGTAGGTGCAGCATGAGCGGGTTGGCTATCTTCGCGATGGCGGTGGCGGTCTGCTGGTCGGCGGCGTTGACCAGGAGCATCACCCCGACCTCGCGGGGCGGTCCGGTGGCCGGGTCGATGGCATCCAGGACGGCGTTGTAGCCGTAGAGGCGGATGTCGAAGGCGTACTCGTCGGGGTTCAGTCCTAGCGCGTTGGTGACCCACTCACCGATCATCCGGCGCAACAGCGCGGCCCAGGTGGTGATCTGGCCGAGGATGTGGGGGTCGCGGATGGCGGTGAACGACATAGTCTCGTAGCCGGTGATGCGCGAGCCCTCGAGTTTGATGGTGTGCTGCGCGGCGGGTTCGAAGCGGGAGCCCTCCACGCGTACCCGTCGGTCGTCCAAGGCCCGGTAGGTGGCGTCGGCGACCACGATGGTGCCCGCCGGTTCGCGCATCGAGAAGGGGTCGACCGTCTCGTAGAGCATGTGCGCGGCGACCGAGGTGGTGGTGCAGGCGACGGCGGGGTCGAGCGGCTCGATGGTGAAGCCGGTGGCGTCGATGGTGGCGAGAACGCCACCGGCGCGCGGGTTCGTGGTGCACTGCCCGCCACATTCGACGATCTTGGCGGCGTGCCAGGTCGGGCCGGCCGGCATGCCGGCCATCAGCGGATAGGCGGCGGCGATGGCGGTGTCGGTGGCGCGTCCGGCCAGAACCACATCGGCGCCGGCGGCCAGCGCTTCGGCGATCGGCTCGTGGCCCATCATCGCGACGATGTGCTCGCAGCTCTCCAATGTTGCCAGGTCGAGGTCGCCGGCCGGCGGCAGCGGGTGCACCCGGCCCTGGTCGAGGTGCCCCTTGAGGTCGCCGGCCTGCTGCTCGCTGTAGATCGTCGCTACCCGCAGGTCAAGGTTCTCCTCGGCCAGGATCTGGCGGGTGATGCCGGCGACCCAGTCGACGCCGGAGTCGGTGCCGCTGGTGCCGCAGGAGCCGATGATCAGCGGGATGCGGGCGGTGGCTGCCGCACGCAGCAGCAGCCGCAGGTCTCTGGCCACGGCTGCGGCGGCGGTCTTGGCGATACCGGAACCGAGGTAATAGGGGCCGGAGTCGGTGGAGCCGCCGTCCACGGCGATGACGTCGGCGCCGAGGTCCAGGCCGCGAGTGACGGTCTCGGGCGGAAATCCGGCGCCGAGCATGCCGGTCGGCGCGAGGACGCGAACGGAGTCGCGGCGTGCGGTCATGGTGGTTCCTTCCATGGTCAGGTGAGGGTGGCGGCGAGCGCGCGGCCGGCCTGGCGTCCGGAGAACAGGCAACCGCCGAGGAAGGTGCCTTCCAGGGCGCGGTACCCGTGCATTCCACCGCCGCCGAACCCGCTGACCTCGCCCGCGGCGTAGAGGCCGTGCACCGGCTGCCCGGTGCCGTCGAGCACCCGGCCGTCGAGGTCGGTGTGCAGGCCGCCGAGGGTCTTGCGGGTGAGCACATGCAGGCGTACGGCGATCAGCGGTCCGGCGGCGGGATCGAGCAGCCGGTGCGGCGGCGCGGTGCGCATCAGCCGGTCGCCGCGGTATCGGCGGAAGTTGCGGATCGCGGCAATCTGCATGTCCTTGGTGAAGTCGTTGGTGAGTTGTCGGTCGCGCGCCTCGATCGTGCGGCGCACGTCGAGCGGGTCCAGCAGCGGCTCGCCGGTGAGGGCGTTCATGCCCTTGACGAGTTCGTCGAGGTCGTCGGTCACGACGAAGTCGGCGCCGCGGCGCTTGAACGCCTCCACGGGTGCCGGCGCCCCGGCACGGAGGCGGCCCAGGACCTGACGAACGCTCCGGCCGGTGAGGTCCGGGTTCTGCTCCGATCCGGAGAGCGCGAACTCCTTCTCGATGATCTTCTGGGTGAGCACGAACCAGCTGTGGTCGTATCCGGTCGAACGCAGGTGGGCGAGCGTGCCCAGGGTGTCGAATCCGGGGTAGAGCGGCACCGGGAGCCGGCGGCCACGCGCGTCGAGCCACATCGAGGACGGGCCGGGCAGGATTCGTATGCCGTGGGAGGCCCAGATCGGATCCCAGTTCTGTATGCCCTCGACGTAGTGCCACATCCGGTCCGGGTTGATCACGGCGCCGCCCGCGCCCGTGGTGATGTCGAGCATTCGACCGTCCACGTGCGCCGGGACACCGGTGATCAGGTGAGCGGGCGGCGTCCCGAGCCGTTCCGGCCAGTTGCGGCGTACGAGGTCGTGGTTGCCTCCGATGCCGCCGGAGGTGACCAGGACGGCCTGCGCCGTGTAGGCGAAGTCCTCGGCCGGGACGCGGGAACTGGCGGTTCCACGGGGAGCGTCGCTGGGCTCCAGAATCGTCCCGGCCGCGCCGGTGACAACGCCGGCGCGAGTGGTCAGCGTGTCGACCCGGTGGCGGAACGCCAGCCGGACCTGACCGCGCTCGGCGGCCTGCCGCACGATCGCGATGAACGGCTCGAGCACGCCGGGACCGGTACCCCAGGTGATGTGGAAACGCGGCACCGAGTTGCCGTGCCCGGTGGCGTCGTAGCCACCGCGCTCGGCCCAGCCGACGATCGGGAACAGCTTGATGCCCAGGCTGCGCAGCCACGAGCGTTTCTCGCCCGCGGCGAACGAGACGTACGCCTCGGCCCAGCGCCGCGGCCAGTCGTCCTCGGGCCGGTCGAACCCCGCGCTGCCCTGCCAGTCTTGCCACGCGAGGTCCAGGGAGTCGCGGATGCCCATCCGGCGCTGCTCGGGCGAGTCGACCAGGAACAGCCCGCCGAACGACCAGAACGCCTGGCCGCCGAGGCTCTGCTCGGGCTCCTGATCGAGCAGTAGGACGGATCGACCGGCGGCGACCAGCTCCGCAGTGGCGACCAACCCGGCGAGGCCCGCCCCGACCACTATCACGTCCGCTTCTGCTGTCCTGTTGGTCATGCCAGCTCCCGTACTGCGGTTACCGAGTGGGCGGGGCGGCCATCGAGGGCGGCGACCAGTTCCTTGGCACCCTCCATCCCTGCGGCCAGCCGCGCCTCGGCGGTCTGCCCGGCCATGTGCGAATAGACGGTGATGCCCTCGACGCCGCGCAGGACGCTGTCGGCGGGCAGCGGCTCGACGTCCACCACGTCGAGAGCCGCGCCGGCGAGGCGGCCGGCGCGGACGGCCTCGGCGAGGGCTGCCTCGTCGATGATCGGCCCTCGTGCGGTGTTGATCAGATGTGCGCTGGGCTTCATGCGTGCCAGCGCTGCGGCGTCGACGAGGTGGCGGGTGCGCGACGTCAGCGCGGTGTGCACGGATACGAAGTCGGAGTCGCGAAGCAGCTGGTCGAGCGTGACCTGGATCGTCGGCGCGGCCAGGCTGCCGGTGCACAACACCGTCATGCCGAAGGCCGAGGCGAGCGGTGCCACCCGCCGTGCCACGGCACCCCGCCCGATCAGTCCGATGGTCTTGCCGCGTACCTCGTGGCCGGCGCGGCGGGGCCAGCCACCGGCCGCGACGTCGGCGGCCATCGGCACCAGATGCCGTGCCTGGGCGAGCAGCAACGCGATGGTGTATTCGGCCACCGCGTTGCTGTTGATCCCCGGCAGATTACTCACGCTGATGCCGAACCGGGCAGCGGCGGCCACGTCGACGGTGTCGTAGCCGGCGCCGGTGCGCACGATGGCGCGCAGGCTCGACGCCTGCCGCAGCACCTCCTCCGTCATCGGCTCGTTGGCGATCAACGCGCCGTCGACCCCGGCCAGGGCGGCGATCAGCTGCTCGGGCCGGCGAGGTCCCCGCATCGGGTCGTGCCGGGTCGTGAAACCCCGCCCGGTGAGGTATGTGTCCACCTCGTCGCCGGGGGCGAGGTAGTCCGTGGTGATGAGAACGGTCGGCATCGAATTCCTTCGTGTCAGGACAGGAGAGCGGTCGTGCGGCGTCGTTGCAGGCGGCCGAGGTACACGACGACGAGGACGGCAAGCGCGGCCAGTGCCGCGATGTCGAGCAGCATCCCGGTCCAGCCGGTGAGGTCGACCACGGCGCCGATGATCGCCGGTCCTCCGAAGCCGCCCAGGTACCAGGTGACCGCGTACAGGCCGGTGTAGGTGCCGAGCACCCGACTGGACGGCGCCATGTTCCACAACGCCACCGCCGCGTTGATCGTGAACGCGGCGGCGCCGACGGCGGCGAGGCAGAACACGACGACGGTCCCGGTCGGGGTCCGCACGATCGATCCGGCAGCCATCGCGACGGCGAACAGGGCCATGCCCGCGCCGATGGTACGCAGTCGCCCAAAGCGCTCGGCGCACAGCGCCGCCGGGAAGGCGGCGAGCAGGTAGGCGACGCCGCTGGGCAGGCTGAGCCCGCCCGCCTCTCCACGCGTGAGGCCCAGAACCTCCATGCCGTACGGGGTGATCAGCGAGCGCGAGGCGAACCATGCGCCACCGAAGAGCAGAACGGTCAGCAGGAGCAGAAGTCGTCGGCGGTCGCGATCGGTGACCAGGTCCGCGACGATCCGCCGGAACGGCACGTCCGTTCCGCCGTTGCTCGCGGTGGCGTCCTCGGCCAGGGCGGCTTGATATGCCGCTGATCGGTTGTCACGCACCTTGAGGATCAGCACCCCCGTGACGAGCAACAGGATCACCGCCGGGATGACGAACGCGCCGCGCGGATGCTCGTCCACCACGAACAGGCTGATCAGCGACGCCACGATGATGGTCAGCGAGGTCGCGATCTTCACGACGGCGTTCGCCCGGCTTCGCCGCTGTGGCGCGATGAAGTCCGGCACCATCGACTCGGCCAGCGGACGGATCGTGTTGGCGACCAGCGCGTAGAGGACCATCACCACGACGAGCGTGGCGAGCGACGTGGTCCAGGGGAGGAGCAGGAAGAGCAGGGCGGCCACCGGCATGCCCACCGCGAGGTACGGCACGCGGCGTCCCCACCGGGTACGGGTGTTGTCCGACCGGTTGCCGATCCAGGGTTGGACGAAGATCCCCAGCAGGTTGTCCATTCCCATCAGGAGACCGACGACCGCCGCGCTCGCGACGTGGTCGCGTAGCAGCGCGGGGACCTGGTTGTCGTAGAAGTTCCAGGTCGACTCCTGCGCGAACAGCACCAGAGCGATGAGCAGCGTGATCTTCCGGTGGGACACCGCGCTGTCGCGGACCTGCGTTTCGGTCATGTCACCTCCATGTGTCCGGCGTCACGCTAATTTGCTGTAGCAAACTCGTCAATAGTTGCAACAGGCTTTGCTGTGTCATGGGTTAGAGTCCGAACATGACCGTTACCGAGACGCTCGCCGACCAGGCGTACCGTCACGTCCGCACCGCCATCGCCACCGGCGACCTCGCCGCGGGGGAGAAGGTGACCGAGCGGGGCATGGCCGAGCGGCTCGCGATCAGCCCGACGCCCGTCCGTGAGGCGCTGCGCCGCCTGGAACTCGACGGCCTCATCGAACGGATCGGGCCGCGTACCGTTCTGGTGGCCGCGATCCGCGACGCGGCCATCGACGACCTCGCCGAGGTGGAGGTCGGCCTGCGCGGCCTCGTCGCCCGGTTCGCCGCCCGGCACGCCACCGCCGGTCAGCTCGACGCCCTGGACGCGATCCTCGACCGGGCCGACGACCTGCTGATCCTGCTCAAGGAACGACACCGTCACGGGCAGGCGGTCGACCGGCACCTCGCCGAGCTGCTCGACACGATGCAGGAGTTCAACGACACCGTGAACGCCTGCGCCCACAACCCCGTCCTCGTCCGGATGCTCGAGCAGAGCCGCGTGTTCTCCCGCCCCCAGCGCCGGGAGCTGCTGCTGCGGAAAGTGGCCTCGGACGACACGTTCGGCCTGGAGCGGTACACCAGTCACCGCGCCCTCGTCCGGGCCCTGCGCGCCGGCGACTCCGCCACCGCCGAACGCCTCGCCACCGAGGACGCGCAGGGTGGTCTCGCCGCGCTGAGGGAGACGGCGTGACGTCACAGCGCATCGCCGTCATCCCCGGGGACGGCATCGGCAAGGAGGTCGTACCCGCGGGGATCGAGGCGTTGCGCGCGACCGCCGACCGGTTCGGGTTGAGCCTCACCTTCGACAGCTTCGACTTCGCCAGCGCCGACTACTGGCAGCAGCACGGCACGATGCTCCCGCCCGACTGGGAGGAGACACTGCGTGGCTACGACGCCATCTACTTCGGGGCGGTCGGCTGGCCGTCAGTGGTGCCCGACCACATCTCCCTGTGGGGTAGCCTCCTGCAGTTCCGGCGGGTCTTCGACCAGTACGTGAACCTGCGCCCCTGCCGGCTCATGCCAGGCGTCCGCAGTCCGCTGGCCGGCCGCGAACCCGGCGACATCGACTTCGTCGTCGTCCGGGAGAACACCGAGGGCGAGTACTCGAGCGTGGGCGGTCGCATCTTCGAGGGCACGGAGCGGGAAACCGTCCTCCAGGAGACCATCATGACGCGCGTCGGCGTCGACCGCGTGCTGCGCTTCGCCTTCGAACAGGCGCTCCGCCGCCCGAAACGGCACCTCACCTCGGCCACCAAGAGCAACGGCATCTCCATCTCCATGCCCTACTGGGACGAGCGGGTGGCCGCGATGGGCGAGCAGTTCCCCGACGTACGTCTCGACAAGTTCCACATCGACGCGCTTGCCGCACAGTTCGTGCTGCACCCCGAATGGTTCGACGTGGTCGTCGCCAGCAACCTGTTCGGCGACATCCTGTCCGACCTGGGCCCGGCCTGCACCGGCACGCTCGGCATCGCCCCGAGCGCGAACATCAACCCCGAGCGCGATCATCCGAGCCTGTTCGAGCCGGTGCACGGCTCCGCGCCGGACATCGCCGGTAAGGGCATCGCCAACCCGGTCGGCCAGATCTGGTGCGGTTCGATGATGCTGGAGCACCTCGGTCACCCCGAGGCGGCAGCGCACCTGCTCGGTGCCGTCGAGGACGTCCTGGCGTACGGTCCGCGGGAAGCCCCGCTCACCCCCGACCTGCACGGCACCGGCACGACGGCGGAACTGGCCCACGCGATTGCCGAGCGCGTGCGCGAGTCCTGATCGTCGATCCGCATCGCGCTGTTCGCGCTGGAGGAACTCGCCGACGCCGACGCCGACTCCGTCGCTGGTCGTGCCGGCAGGGACGCCCTGGCCGCGTTCGCTGACGCCTACCGCGAGTACGCCAGGGAGCACCCGGGCCGGTATGCGGCCGCCCGACTCCGGCTCGGTCCGGAAACGGCGGCCGCCAGCGCTGGCGTCCGGCACGCCCAGATGGCCCGGGCGATCCTGCGGGGCTACGACTTGGACTCGCCGGACGCGACGCATGCGGTCCGGATGCTGGGCAGCGTCCTCCACGGCTCCGTCAGTTTGGAGCTGGCCGGTGGTTTCGAACACAGCGCCCCCGCTGCACAGGAATCCTGGGACTGGATCGTGGATTCGCTCGACTCGCTGTTACGCAACCGCAGCACTACCTGACCCGGACAACTGTCGCACCGCCGCAAGCGGCTCGCTGCGCCGATGAACACCGAGATTCGGTCGAAAGGCTTGAGGCAATGACCACCGAACGCCAATGGATCACCCCGGTCACCGCGGACCTCCTGCGCGGCTTTGTCGACGTGGAGGTGACCGCGCGCGGTCTGCTGCCGCATCGGCTGACCACCCAGGCGCGCCGGCAGATCCCCGACGACCAACTGGCCATGGCTGAGGCCCAGCCCTCCGGCGTGCGGCTGGCGTTCCGTACCCGGGCCACCACGATCGAACTGGACACGCTGCCCACCAAGCGGGTCTACCAAGGCTTCCCACCCCCGGCGGACGGCGTCTACGACCTGCTGGTCAACGGCCGCCTGGCCGCGCAGGCCTCGGTGCCCGAGGGCAACGTCCGGACCGTTACCGACATGTTCACCCAAACCTCGGTGCTGACCGAGGGGCCGGCCGGCACCGCCCGCTTCGCGGATCTGCCGGCGGGTGAGAAGGACGTCGAGATCTGGCTCCCACACACCGAGATCACCGAGTTGATCGCGTTGCGCACCGACGCGCCCGTTGAGCAGGCCCCGCCCAGCGGGCGCAGGACGTGGCTGCACCACGGCAGTTCCATCAGCCACGGCTCGAACGCCGCTCATCCCAGCGCCATCTGGCCGGCCCTGGCCGCGGCTGAGGGCGGCGTGGAGTTGGTCAACATGGGGTTCGGCGGGAGCGCGCTGCTCGACCCGTTCACCGCCCGCGCGATGCGCGACATCCCGACGGACCTGATCAGCCTCAAGATCGGCATCAACATCGTCAACAGCGATGTGATGCGTCTGCGCGCCTTCACCCCTGCGGTCCACGGGTTCCTCGACACTGTCCGCGAGGGGCATCCGACCACACCACTGCTGGTCGTGTCCGCCATCCTGTGCCCGGTTCAGGAGGACACGCCCGGCCCCCTCGCACCGGACTTCGAGGGCGGGACCCTGCGGTTCAAGGCCACGGGCGATCCGGCCGAGCGCAGCGCCGGGCGGCTGACGCTCACCGTCATCCGTGACGAACTCGCCCGGATCGTCGAACAGCGCACGGCCGACGACCCGAACCTGCACTACCTCGACGGACGGGACCTGTACGGCGAGGCGGACTACGCCGAACTCCCGCTACCCGACGAGGTCCATCCCGACGCTGCTGGACATCGCCGTATCGCCGAGAACTTCGCGCGGCTCGCGTTCGGCGACGGCGGCCCCTTCGCCGCCAAGACCGGCTGACCGTGTGGGGTGCGCCGAGCAGTGACGGCCACACGCCGGTGTTGCTCGGCGCAGTCCGTGCCGCGTTGTCCCGTTCGGCTCGCGCGTACCCTCCGTCGCGATCCCGACTCGTGGCGCTGGGCTGTTGGAAGCTCGATGGCGCGAAGGAAAAGGGTTGGATCGGTGGGAGACGTCGGGCACCTGTTCCTCCGGCAACAGCGGCTCGATCAGCGCCCACTGGGCATCGGTCAGGTCGGAGGGGTAGCCACGAAGCGCAGAGACCGCGTTATGACCGGAATCCACCTGGTCGCGGTAGCTTGGTCGCAAACACGTAAGAAATGGTCCATATGGCAGATATGATGGTTCGTGGTGGCGACAGCTTTGCCTCGCCTGAAAACAACTCGGATATCGACGCCCGGCGCGACATCACGATCGCCACCGATTTCGACCAGCCCTGAGCGCTGGCCGCTAGCTCTTGCTGATCGTCAATACTTGACTGGAAAGCGATCATGATCGCGACTTTGAAGGGTTTCACCCAGCAACTGGTGCCGGTTAATGGCATCAAGATCAACGCTGTCACGGGAGGCTCAGGTTCGCCGATCCTTCTGTTTCACGGCTGGCCGGAAACATGGTGGGGATGGCACAGTGTGATGCCGCTGCTGGCCGAGCATTTCAGCGTGGTGGCCATCGATCTGCGCGGCGCGGGATTTTCAGACTGCCCGCTCGACGGCTATGACAAGGCGACGATGGCGCGCGACGCGCACGAAATCATGGTTGCCCTTGGGCATGAACGCTACGCCGTGTGCGGACATGACATTGGCGGAATGGTCGCCCTGCCGCAGGCCGCCACCTATCGGGAGGCCGTTACCCACCTGGCCGTCCTCGACGTTCCGCTTCCCGGCTGGACCGGATGGGAGGCGTCGATCGCAGGGCTCTGGCACTTCAGCTTCCATATGAACCGGGATCTACCCGAGCGGCTGATCCATGGCCGTGAGTATGACTATATCTCGACCTTCATGTCTGAGCGGTTCTACGATCACAGCACCTTCAATCCGGCGGACATCGAAATCTACGCGAAAGCGATGGCGCTTCCTGGCCGCACCCGCGGCGGCATGGAATGGTATCGGACCCTCGCCGCCGACCATGCAGCCGCGCTCGAGTACAAGAAGCAACCGATCGAGATGCCGGTGCTAGGTCTCGGCGGAGATCAGCGCTTCGGTGCGCAGATGGTGCCGATGCTCAAAGAGTTTGCCAGCAATGTGACGGGCGGCTCGATTGCGCGGTGCAGCCACTATCTCGCGGAGGAACGGCCGGATGAAGTAGCGGCCGCCCTGATCGAGTTCCTCGAGGCCAAGTGAAACTCTGCGACCGCGCCGTCGTGGGCCGGGCGGATCGCGACACTGCGGGCAAGTTGCGCCCGCACCTATCCCGATCGATCGATTAGATAAGAAAGGAAACTGTCATGACCGCACCTGTCATTCGCGGCGTTAACCATATCGGCATCACGGTGCCCGACATCGAGGCCGCAAAATCGTTCTTCATGGAAGCTTTCGGCGGCCAGGTGATCTATCAGTCCTTTGGGCCGGATGATCCACCTCGGCAGGGACCCGAATTCGAGCGGGCCGTTGGCGCTTTCCCGGGTACGGTCGTGCGTGCGCAGGCGATGGTCAAGATCGGAACCGGACCCGATTTCGAGCTCTTCGAAATGCACGGTCCCGAACAAGCCCAGCCGATCCGAGCGAGCGACTTCGGAATCACGCACTTCGGTCTCTACACCGACGACATCGACGCATCGGTTGAGCGCTTCGAAAGGGCCGGAGGCACACCACTCACCGCTCCTCGTGCTATTCCCTATACAACCGAAGAAGGTCCTGGAAACAGGGTCTGCTACTGCCGCATGCCCTGGGGTACGACGATGGAATTCATCACCACTCCGGACCGCATGCCCTATCATGACCAGACGGATGTGCGCAGGTGGCAGGACGAGGACTGAGTGGGACGCGAAAAGGGATCCGCATCAGTCAAGTGCCTCGGATAACTCGCGCCTGAACGCATGGAACTGGCACCTCGAAATGCCGAGACTGCGAATACGCACACGCCCTGCTCGGGCGGCCGTCTGGTGACCGAGAGACTGCCGTCGGGACATCTTCCATGCTGAAGGGGAGTCGGTCGCGATGCGAGAAATCAGCGATGAGTTCTTCTTTACTATGGCAGAAGTTTCTGGTGCTCTTGTCGGCACGCTTCTCGTCGGAGTCTTCTTCTACCTCGACTCCGACCTGCACAAGACCCGAAAGGGCTCAGCTGCGGCCGACCGCTACATGCGCTCGGGAGTGCGGTGGATCTTCTTGGTCTCGGCCGTGCCGCTCATCGTGTCGCTCACACTCGCCGGCCTGGAGCCGATCTGGGGTGCTCTTACTTTCATCGCGCTCTCGGTCGTGCTGCTTGCCTCAACTGCCGACACGACCTACCGCACAGTCGCTCGCGGCGGCTCGGCCATATCAACCGCGTTCGTTGTCAATGAAGTCGCCACCACGGCAGCGGTCGTCGTCCTTGTCACGCTGCCCTGGGTGCTTGGTGGCTGGGTGCCACCGCCAGCTGCCTTCGTACCCTCGCTTCTGCTGGCCTTGGGATCTGGCTTTTTCAGCATTGTGGCGCTCGTCATGACCCTCTTCGGGCCGGCCCGGCATGACGACGCCCCTGCATAGCGCCCGCCGTGCGCTCGTGCAGGCTTCGCCCTGCGCGAGGGGTGCGGCGTGCTGTGGCCGACCGGAATCATGATCCCCGGCTGGTGTGTCAGGGTATGAACTGCGGCACCACGTCGGTGAGTGCATGGTCGAGGATTTCCAGGCCCAGGTCCAGCTCCGCGTGGCTGGAGGTGAGCGCTGGCGCGATGCGGAAGACGCCGCCCATGCCCGGCAGTTGCACCACGTTCATGTGCAGGCCCAGCTCCAGGCAGCGCCCTGTCACCGCGGCGCCCAGCGCGTCGGCCGGTCGTTTCGACTCCCGGTCGCTGACCAGCTCGAGCCCGACAAGCAGCCCGCGGCCGCGCACGTCGCCGACCACCGGGTGCCGTTGGCTGATCTCCTGAAGACCCTTCCGCAGGTACGAGCCCAGTTGCGCCGCCTGTTCGTCGAGCCGGTCGGCCTCCAGCACGTCCAGGACCGTGTTGCCGACCGCGGCCACCAGCGGGTCCGAGACGTGCGTGGTGAAGAAGAGGAAGCCGCGCTCGTGCGCTGTCTGCTCGATCTCCGGGCTGGTCACCACAGCGGCCAGCGGCAGGCCGGCGCCGAGCGTCTTGGACAGGGTCAGGATGTCCGGCACGACGCCGTCACGCTGGAACGCGTACCACTCTCCGGTGCGGCACAGACCGGTCTGCGCCTCGTCGAGGATCAACAGCCCGCCCCGCTCGTGCACCTTGTCGCGCAGCGCCACGAGGTATCCCGGCGGCAGGTCGATCACCCCGCCGGAGCTGAGGATCGGCTCGACGATGCACGCCGCCAGGCTGCCCACCGACTGGGCGTCGAACAGCTCGAACGCGAACTCCAACTGATGCCGCCAGTCCAGCTCGCCGCTGGGAAAGGTGAAGTCGGGCCGGTACGCGTTCGGCGTGGGGATCGCGAAGTTGCCGGGCGCCGCGGGCCCGTACCCCTTGCGCCCCGAGCTGTAGGTGGCGCTCGCCGCAGCCTGCGTCATCCCGTGCCAGGACCGGGCGAACGAGATTATTTCGTGCCGGCCGGTGACCAGCTTCGCCATCCGGATCGCCGCCTCGTTGGACTCCGCGCCGGTGGTGAGCAGCAGGACCTTGTCCAGCGGCGCGGGCAGCGAGCCGGCGAGGCGGCGTGCCAGCTCGACCACGGGCCGGCTCAGCATGCCACTGAACAGGTGGTCGAGAGTGGCTGCCTGCCGCTGGATCGTGGCTACGACGGCCGGGTGGGAGTGGCCGAGGATCGCGCTCATCTGCCCCGACGTGAAGTCGAGCAGGCGGCGGCCGTCGGCGGTGAAGACGAAACTGCCCTCGGCGCGGTCGATGATCTCCCGTACGAAGCTGCCCGCGCCGATGTAGCGGACCAGGTGACGATCGGCGTCGGACCAGAACGAATCAGCCATGGATCGACGCTAGGCAGCCCGGACAGGCACGTCCATCGCACATTTCCGCTGTCGCTGTTAAGCAAAGCCGTACAGTCGGCGGTCATGACGCTGAATCCGTGGCGGCTGCGCCTGCTCGCCGACCTGGCGACCTACGGCACCGTCCGGGCCGTTGCGCAGCGCGGCAACCTGAGCCCGTCGGCGGTGTCGCAGCAGCTGACCACGCTGGAACGGGAGACCCGGACCGCGCTGCTCGAACGCACCGGGCGGCGGGTGCGGCTCACTGCGGCCGGAATGTTGCTCGCCGGCCGGGCTCGGGAGATCCTCGCTGCCATGGACGCGGCCGAGGCGGAGCTGCGCCGCCTCGCCGACGAGCCGACCGGCACGGTGACCGTGGCCGCGTTCCAGAGTGCGGTGCAAGCCCTCGCCGAACCGGCGCTTGTCCGTCTCGCGGCCCGACACCCGGATGTGAGCGTGGTGTTGCTGGAGTTGGAGCCGCACGAGAGCATGCCGGCGTTGCGTCGCGGCGACGTCGACCTGATCATCACGACGGCCGACTTCGCCGGCGCCGAGCTCTCCCCGGAGATCCACCTGGTGCCGCTCGCCACCGACCCGATCGTGCTCGTGCTGCCCCCGGAGCATCCGCTGACCAGCGCCGAGTCGGTAGCCCTGGAGGCGTGCGCGCAGCAGCGCTGGACGTTCGACGTCGCCGGCTCGTACATGTCCGAGCTGTCCACCCGGCTGTGCCGGGAGGCCGGCTTCGAGCCCGTGGTGATCTGTCGGTTCAACAACTACATGCTGGCGCTGCAGCACGTGGAGAACGGCCGCTCGATCACCATGCTGCCGAAGCTGGCGGTGGACCCGCGATACCGGGTGGTGACCCGACCGCTTGACCCGCCGCTGACCCGGCGCATCACCGCCGGGGTCCGGCGACCGGCCGCGTCACGCCCCGAGGTGACGGCCGTGCTCAATGCCCTGAGAGCAGGTGACTGACCTCGGCCGGACCGTCGGTCGGCGTCGTCGACGGCGCTTGACCCTGTTGCCGGAACACGGTGTGGAATGCTCGCGTGATTTTGACTCTGCTCGATGACTTGGCGCGGGTAGCGGCCGGCACCACGGCGGAGCAGTACGCGTTGCCGACTCCGTGCGACGGGTTCGACGTGCGACGACTGCGGCAGCACCTCACTGGCGGACTGACCTACTTCGAGGCCGCCTTCGCCGACCCCGGCGCCGAGGAGCGAGGAGCGGATCCGCATGCCTACTCAGGGCCCGACCAGCTTGAAACCGTCCTCCCGCGGCTCTCGGCGACGTTGCGATTCGCGCTGGCGGCCGGGGTCGAGAAGACCATCGTGAACGTGCCCCACCTCGGTGGAGCGTTTCCCGGTGCCGTGGCTCTGGACATGCTGCTGATCGAGGTGATCACTCACGGCTGGGACATGGCCACCGCGGCGGGTCTGCCCTGGAATCCGGACGAGGCGACCTGCGAGCGGGCACTTGCCTTCTACCGGGCGACGCTCAAGCCCGAGTGGCGCGGCCCCGGCATGGCGTTCGGCCCGGAGTACGCGGTCTCGCCCGACGCCTCTCCGGTGGAACGGGTCGTCGCTTTCGCCGGCCGTGACCCTGGTTGGTCGCCGGCAACCCACCGGTAAGGGCCCGCCGATCCCGGTCGATGTGACGTCGAACAGCCGCTAGTCCAGCCGGCCCTGCCGCAGCAGCGACGCCGCGCCCGTCGGAACCACGTGCTGATGACCGTCGACCAGCCGGCTTGAGTACCGGATGCCGGCGCGGCCGGGACCGTGCGCAAAGGTGACCCTCTGCCCGGACACCGTCACGGAGTAACCTCCCGTGAGGTCGGCGCACAGCTGTTCCTCAGCCCACGGACCATCGAAACCCACCTGCGCAAGATCTTCCGCAAGCGTGGGATCACCACACGCCGCGAACTCAAAGAACTGCACCTCCCGTGATCGGGGCGGTGTGACCCCGCCGAAGACCGGTAACTCCTACCGACGAGGTTGGACAGCTGACGACGCCGCGCGTACGGGCCTGCTCGCCGACCGTACGAAGGGCCTCGGGCGGCAGGACGTAGGCGGAGTGCGGGCCGTACGCGTATTCGATGCGGTCGTCCGGTCCGAAGCGCAGCCCGTCTGCGTCAGCACCCCCATGCCGTACTCCTCGGTCACGGGCAGCGCCGGCGGCGCTCCTCAAGCCCGGCGTAGCGCGCCGGGCGCTGTCCGGCGCGAGACGGCAAGTTCGCACACTCCCTTGACCTTGTGGCGGCGACACGGTTTTCACTGGTGCGGCAAGTCGTGAATAGGGGAGTCAGATGCGAAAAACCTTGTCGGTCGTGCTCGTTTCGGCGGTCGCGGCGATGTCGCTGGTGTCGGTCCTGGGGGCTTCCCAAGCGACAGCGCAAAGCGGGTTGACGTGGGGTCCGTGCCCCGCCGACAGTGCGTTGCCCGGACTGGAATGCACGACGGTCCAGGTCCCCCTGGACTATCGGAAGCCGCAGGGGCGGCAGCTCGACGTTGCGGTCTCCCGCCTGCCGAGCAAGGACCCGTCGCAGCGCCGGGGCGTGTTGGTGACCAACCCGGGCGGTCCCGGCGCCGGGGGACTGATCTACCCGGGCCTGCTCGCCGGCAACCTGTCGCCGCAGCCGCTGCCGCGCAGCGTCCAGGACCAGTACGACGTGATCGGATTCGACCCGCGCGGTGTGGGCCACAGCTCGCCGGTGACCTGTGACGTGACGCCGGAGCAGATCGCGCGGCGCAGCCTTTGGTACCCGGCTGACGCGGCCGGTGTACGGAGGGACGCCGAGATCGCAAAGGCGATGGCCCGGCAGTGTGCGACATCAGAGACGGCCGCGCTGCTGCCCCACATCACCACCGCGAACACCGCACGGGACATGGACCGCATTCGGGAAGCGCTGGGCGAGCCGAAGATCTCTTACCTCGGTGTGTCGTACGGCACCTACCTCGGCGCAGTCTACACGACGATGTTCCCCCAGCGCAGTGACCGTTTCGTGCTCGACAGCAACCTCGGCCCCGGCGGTTACGACCTCACCGCCATGCGAAGGCTCGGCCGCGGCCTGGAGGACCGGTTCCCGGACTTCGCGAAGTTCGTCGCCACCAATCCCCAGTACGGGCTGGGCACGACGCCGAAGCAGGTGCGCGCGAAGTTCTTCGACCTCGCCGCGCGGCTGGAGAAGTCACCGGTGCAGGGCGTGGACGGTTCGTTGTTCCGGGGGATCACGTTCGACCACCTCTACAGCGACGTGAGCATGCCCACCCTGGCCGCGGTGTGGAAAGCGCTCGACACGAACCAGCCGATGCCGCCCGAGCCGCCGCCCGCGAATATCGACAACGCCGTCTCCGGCCGCCTGCATGTCATCTGCGGCGACTCGAAGTGGCCGAGTTCCGTCCGCGACTACCAGCGGGCCGTCGCGGTCCACCGGCTCAAGTACCCGTTGGTCGGTGCCGCCGCGGCCAATATCGGTCCGTGCGCGTTCTGGCCGTCCCCGGTCGAGCGGCCGGTGCGCATTGGTGACCGAGGGCCGTCGAACGTGCTGATGGTGCAGAACGTTCGCGACCCCGGGACCCCGCTGGTCGGCGCCCGCGAGCTCAGGAACGCGTTCGGGGACCGGGCACGGATGGTGACGGTGGACCAGGGTGGTCACGGCGCCTACTTGCTCTTCGCCAAGAACATGTGCGCCAACAACACGGTGACGGCCTTCCTCACCACCGGCCAGCGTCCGCGGCACGACGTCACGTGTGCGGCCGAGGCCGGCTGAAGGCTGAGGCGTGGCGGGTCAATCGGTGTCGATCAGGCACACCCGGCCGCCGGGACGCAGCACCCGCACCCATCTCGGCGATGGCGGCATCGGGATCGGTGACGTGTTGTAGCACGCGCTCGCACCGGACTCCGTCGAAATGTTCGTCCGGGTACGGCAATGCGAGCGCGTCTCCCTGGTCGTACCGCACTACCGTGACGTTCGCTCGCTCGCGGGCGAACGCCACGGCGGCCGCCGTTCATGGTGTGCCGGTGTGGCAAGCCTCTCCTGGCTCCTGTCTCAGTCGGTGACCTTGCTCCGGGACTGGTACAGCAGGTCCTGGTACTCGGGGTGCCGGGCGATCCACCCCGTGTAGAACGGGCAGATCGCCAGCACCCGCAGGTTCGCGGCGCGAGCCTCGTCAAGGGAGGCCCGGGCGAGCGCCGCCCCCACTCCCTTGCCTTCGTATTTCGGAGGAACCTCGGTGTGCACGAACGCGATGAGCTCCGCCGTGCGAATGTACTCCGCGATGCCCGCCAGCTCGGACTCTCCTTCTTGCCGGGCCTCGTACCGTTTGGCCTCGGGAACGTCTTTCACTTCGACTGCCATATGTCCTCCATCTGTCTACTTCGGGGTCGATGTCATCCGAGCCGCGGGCTGAGCTTGTGGCCCGCGTTCAGGGGGTTCTGCGAGGCCGGTGGTGACATCGACCTCGGCTTCGATTGTCATGTCCGGCTCGAACCGGCCTCAGCGGTCAGTGGTCCGGTACGCCGCGTGGTGAACCAGACGATCACCACGGTGGCCAGGACGACGGCGCTCGGGATGAGCGTGGCGGCGGTCGCGGCTCCGGCATCGCGGTCGGTCACGACGCTGTTCAAGTCGGACCGCATGACGATGGAGAAGACGAAGCCCAGCGTGTTCCACAGCGCGTGCAGGACAACCGCGATCTCAAGGCCGCCGGTACGCCAGGTGACGAGCCCCGTACCGATGGCGAGTACGACGTACCAGATATTCAGCCAGGCGTCGGTCGCCGCGTGGCTCACCGTGAAGGTCACCGCCATCACGATCAGGCCGAGGACGAGACCCGATCGGCTGCCCCGGGTCCAGCTTCCGGCGACCCGGAAGACGAGCCCGCGGAACCCGTACTCCTCGCCCGCGGCCTGCAGCGGGGTGAGCAGCAGGGTGGCGGCCAGCAGCCACAGCACATCGTGTCCGACCACACGCTGCGCGGCTCGGGCGCCAGGTAGTCGCTCACGACCAGGGCCGTGACCCAGACCGGAAGAAAGAGCAGCAAAGCGCGGCCGAACACGTCGAAGCGGAAGCGCGAGAACACCGAGTGGAGCGACGCCCCCGGTACGCCGTAGAGCCAGCGCTGAATGACCCTGCTCCACGGGAGAAGCAGCGCCAAGGAGAACATCGCGACCGCGTGCGTCAGCGGAGTGTAGGAGTCGTCGCTGCCACGGTCGTCCAGAGCGGCAGCGCCCACGGACAATACGCCGCTGACAACCAACAGGCCGCCGAGCAGGAGCACGATCGCGAGGATGCCGCGACCGACGCGGCGACGCTCCCCCGCGAGGACGCGGTGGTATTCGACGTTCCCCATGTGATGTCCCCTTCCGAACTGTGTGGACCATGAGAAACCGTGTGCTTGCGACACAGTCAAGATTGGTGAAGTCCGGCTGCCCACCGCCGGCAGACGGCGGGCCGGGACATGTACAACCCCCTGCGTCGTCCGTCGGCACTCGGTGTCATGCGACACCATGTCGCCGGAACACAGTCAAAGGCCTTGACCCTGTTCGGAGAACATGGTTTCTGCTGGGCCGGAGCCGCGACCTGTCCTGCCGGCCCGATGAAAGGAACTGAAGTGAAACCCACCATCGTCCTGGTGCACGGCGCGTTCGCCGAGTCCGCCAGCTGGGGTGGCGTCATCCAGCGCCTACTCGACGACGGCTACCCGGTCATCGCCGCGCCCAATCCGTTGCGCAGCCTGTCCGGGGACGCCGCCGTCGTCTCCAGCATCCTGAGCACGATCGACGGGCCGGTCGTGCTCGTCGGCCACTCGTACGGCGGGGCGGTCATCTCCAACGCCGCCGTCGGACACGACCATGTCAAGGCGCTCGTCTTCGTCGCCGCCTTCGCCCCCGAAGCCGGCGAGAGCATCGGCGCGTTGTCCGGCAAGTTCCCCGGCGGCACCCTGGGCGAGACTTTGCGGGAAGTTCCCCTGGCCGACGGAACGGTTGATCTCTACATCCAGCAGGATAAGTTCCATCAGCAGTTCAGCGCCGACGTCCCGGCCGAGCGGTCCGCCATCGACGCGGCCACTCAACGTCCCCTGAACACCACCGCTCTCAACGAGGGATCCGGCGACCCGGCGTGGACGAGTGTGCCGTCCTGGTTCGTCTACCCGGAGCTGGACCACAACATCCCGCTCGAGGCTCACCGCTTCATGGCCAAGCGGGCCGGCGCTCGCGCCGCCGTCGAACTCGCCGGCGCGTCGCACGCGATTCCCGCGTCGGAGCCGGTTGCGGTCGCCGAGATCATCCTCGATGCCACCCGATCGATCGGCTGAACCGTGGAGACAACGATCAACAACTTGTGGTGGCCCCGGCTGCGCGTGGCCGACTGGACCGAGACCCGCGACACCCTGCACATGTGGACCCAGATCGTCGGCAAGATCCGGATGGCGTACATGCCGTCGGTCAACCACTGGTGGCACGTCACGCTCTATCCCACGGCCCGCGGCCTGACCACCTCGGCCGTTCCGTACGAGCGGGGCGTCTTCGACATCGAGTTCGACTTCGTCGACGAGCTGCTGCGCGTGCGCACCAGCGACGGCGGCTCGCGCGATGTGGTTCTCGAGCCGAAGCCCGTCGCGACGTTCTACCGCGAGACGCTCGAGGCTTTGGCCGCGCTCGGCCTGAGGCCCGGCATCCACCCCGTGCCCAACGAGGTCGAGCTGGCGATCCCCTTCGCCGAGAACGACCGGAACTGCTCGTACGACGCGGAAGCCGCGCGACTCTTCTGGCGGCAGCTGCTACAGGCCGAGCGGGTGATGAGCCGCTTCCGTTCCGAGTTCGTGGGCAAGGCCAGCCCGGTGCACTTCTTCTGGGGTGCGATGGATCTGGCTTACACCCGCTTCTCCGGTCGGGTCGCCCCGCAACACCCGGGCGGCGTGCCCAACTGCCCGCCGTCGGTCATGCACGAGGGCTACTCGCACGAGCTGGCCAGCTTCGGTTTCTGGCCGGGTGGTGGTGAGGAGGGCGCCTTCTATGCGTACGCGTATCCGGAACCGCCGGGCTACCGAGAGCGTACGGAGGCGTACTACGACAAGACCCTGCAGGAGTGTGTGCTTCCGTACGAGAAGGTGGCCGAGTCGGCCGATCCCGACGCGGCACTCCTCGAGTTCCTCCGCGCAACCTACGGCGCCGCCGCCGACCTGGCCGCCTGGGACCGGTCGGCCGTGGAGGCGTGACCGTCGCGTCCCCTGGACGGGGGGTCAGGGGACGCGACGCCGGCCGCCGAACCTTGCCCGCCGCGACGAGGGCGCTGCTGTTGCTTCCGCCGCGTCGATCGTTTCACCGGTACCGCAGGCCTGCTGGGTGAGGACGACCCCGGCCGGCAGGACGCGTTGATGACAGTGCGAGAGCGGGACATGACAGCTCTCGCGGTGGCATGCGTACCGCGCCAGTATCGCGTCGCCGGGGCGATGACGAGTGCGCGCGCTCGACGGCCGTCAGGTGCCGCGGCACGCGTTGTCGCAGAACGGTCGCTTCGCTGATCGGCCGCAAGCGCACAGCGTCATCCGGTGCTTCGGGTGAGGTCGCGGGCCGGCGCTGGTCAGCGTCAGGTTGCCGTGCAGCAGGATCTGCCCGCGCTCGTTCGCGGTCACGACTGTGGGGTCGGGCGGTGTCTCCTCGACGCCCCCGTCGTGCCGGGTGTATTGCAGCGCGCCGCTGGGGCAGCGTTCCACGACGGCGGCCAGCGCGGCGGCGCCGGCGTTGTCGGGGGCGATCCAGGGCCGTGCGGAGACATCGAACACCTCCGGGAGCCCTCGCACGCACTCGGCGAAGTGCAGGCACCGGCCGCCGTCGAACGTGACCGTGATGTCGGATCCCGGGTACGACTTCAGGTTCGGCTCACTCATCGTGCTCGCCCAGAACAGCGCGGGAGCTCTGGCCACGACGGGTCAGATCCTGATACTCCGGGTGGATCTTGATGAACCTCGCGAAGAACGGGCACGCCGGCACCACCCGCAGGCCCCTTCCGCGTACGTCGTCGAGGGCCTGACGCGCGAGCCGGCTGCCCAACCCTCGACCCTCGTAGGCGATCGCCACCTCGGTGTGGATGAAGACGATCCGCTCCTTCTCGAGGTAGTAGACGGCGAAGCCCGCGAGATCGCCGTCCACCGCGATCTCGTAGCGATGCTGTGCGGGATTGTCGCGCACGTCGACCTTGTCGTTCATCGTGTCAGCCAACACCGTGTGGTTGGCACACGGTCAAGCACCACCGGTCGGTACGCGGGCGGGTCTTCAGAGGCGGTGTTCTTCGAGGTTCGTGGCGATCAAGGTCCGCCCACTCCGATTGACTGTGTCCCGAGGACACGGTTTTGAATGACCGGGTGTTCGACGAATGGCGGCGGCGCCGAGCCATCCAGCGCATCAAGGCCGGGGACGGGCGCGCGCTGAAGCGATTCCGTTGGTGGCAGTCGCTGTCCCGGTCCCTGTTCTACCTTCCCGCGGACGCCGGCGCGGGCCGGCCGGTGGAATACGCGGTCGACGTGAACCACATGAAGAGCAACGAGAACCTCGACACCGAAGCCCACCTGTATCGCGACGGCCGGCGCTTCGAGCGGGCGAGGCTCCCCGCGGTCTTCCCGATCGAGGGCGGCGCGATCGAGGTGAGGACGTCGGCCTTCGGCCTCCGGCGGTGCCACTTCGTCGCCGACGACGGCACCGAGCAGCAGCTCGTGCCGGATCCGCGCTCGGCCGAGGGGCGCCGTGCCCGGCTCGACCGTGAGCGTCCGTTGCTCAGCCGCTGGATCGGCGTGATCTCCCTCGTCCTGATCCTCGTGTCGCTGGTCCTCGGCCTTCCGCAGACCGTCGAGTCGATCTCCCGGTTCCCGCCGCTGGCCGAGCGGTTCGGTGTTCTCGAGTCGCCGATCGACGCGTCGGCCTGGCTCAACATCGCGCTCGCGGTCAGCGCGACGGTGGGCAGCACCGAGCGTGCTCTGCGCCTGCGGTACAACCGATGGCTGGACGCGGTGGCGGACTGACGGCGGATCGGCCTTCCGTCCGCAACTGCTGGCGGGCCAGCTCTTTGGCGCGGTGGATGACGTCGAACTGGGCCTCGTTGTGGAGTTCCCGCAACGCGTCGACGAACGTCTGCCGCGTCACGGATCTCCCCGACGACACGTGCGCCATCGCGTCGTTGTCCATCCACGGAAAATCGCGGAGGGTACGGACCAGGGACGGCGCGTACTTCTCGGCGAGGTTCTGCCGCGTCGCCTCGTCGGCGTCAGCGGGCAGCGCGTCGAAGTCGGCGCTGACGTCGTCGTCGTTGTTGTTCTCCACCGCGTGCCGCACGTCGGCCAGGGCCTGGTCGTCGAAGAACTGCGTGTATATGTGGATAAGCGAGCGATCGGCCTCGGACAGGCGGGCAGCGACGGGCTCGAAGCCCGGTGGCGTGTCAGGCGGCGCGTTCTCGCTCAGGATGGCCGCGATGCTCTGCCGGGCGTTCTCCAGCCGTTCGATGGCGGCCGCGTGGTCGACGTCGATCTGCTGGAGCGCCTGGGGGGAGCCCGCGCTCGGCTCTTTGATCCGGGACAGTGGCACGCCCAGCTCGACCAGCCGGCGGATGTGCAGCAAGCGTACGAGATGCAGTATTTCGTACTGTTTGTAACCGTTGTCGCGGCGATCGGGCTCCTCGAGCAGGCCCAGACGATGGTAATGCCGGATCGTGTTCACCGTGGTGCCCGCGAGTGTCGCGAGTTCGCTCGTGCTCCACGCCACGTCGATCCCCTTCCCGGCCCATCGGGTGCGGACCTCGGCCGCAGGCGACAAATAGCGGGCGGTACTCAAGAAAGCTCGAGGTTAACAGCTGATCGCCGGCCGGCCTGAGCGTTCCCCGTCACCATCGTGGGTCGTCGGGCCTGGCTCCGCGATGTTCATGACCGTGTGGCCAGCACACGGTTTCTGCTGGGGGACACCACCGGCATCGGCGCAGTCCTGCTCGCCGGAGTCGTCGGGCCTGCACGTCGTGCCGGTGCTGCGCAAGGAGTTCGCCGCCCGCAGACCGGCGCACGTGCCGGACGCCCCGACGCACGAGTCCCTGAAGAAGGCTGCGGCCACGGCGACGGGCACCGACTGACACCGCCCGAGGTCCACCCGTGAACCGCCACGCCGATTCACGACGACCTGGGTCCTCTGGCAATCCGTCCGGGTACAGAAAATCCACGCTCATGTGATCTTCCTCGGTCGGGCCGGAGACTGCTCCCAGCGCAAACCGTGTTCCACGACCACAGTCAGGGCGATAGCGCCGGACGGGCGCGGCGGGCCGACCGCTTGACCCGGTTCCTGGAACAGGGTGTCGCATACGGGAAGACATTCATGAAAGGAACCGGCATGACACTGGAAGCTGCGATCCGTTCCGACGACGCGGCGGCGGTGGCGGAATTGCTCGAGTCGGGCGCAGACCCGCACCGCCGCGGCGCCGGTGGCCGCACACCCCTGATGGTCGCCTCCGGTCTCGGCCGACAACGCCTGGTGGAGCTGTTGCTGGAGGCCGGCGCGGACGTGTTGATGGTCGAGCCGCGCATGGGCGCCACGGCGTTGCACAAGGCGGCACAGGCCGGTGCCGACGGCGTGATCGGCCTGCTCCTCGACCATGGCGCCTTCGTCGACCAGCAGTCGCCCCGGCTCGGTCACACGCCGCTGATGGACGCGGTGCAGTACAAGCACGAGGCGGCGGTCCGGCTGCTACTGGCCCGCGGAGCCCGTACCTCGGTGCGGAACCACTGGCAGGAGACGGCGCTCGACCTGGCGGTGCGCGACGGCTCGGAGGCAATCGCCGCTCTCCTGCACGCGCGGACCGCGGCCGACGCCGACCGGATCCGGTCGCTGCAGCTGACGGCGGCGGTCAAGGCCGGCGACCTTGCCGCAGTGAAACGGCTCATCGGGGCCGGTGCGGACCTCGACGAACGAATGCCGGCCGTCGGCGATCACGATGACGACTACACGCCGCTCGGGATCGCCGCGCGCGACGGGCACATCGGCATGGTCCGCGTGCTGCGTGAGGCAGGTGCGGATCCGCGCCGGCCCAACGGGCTGATGGGCGCGACGCCGGGCCATGAGGCCGCCTTCGCCGGGCACGCCGACGTCGTCCGGACTCTGACGACGCGTGGCCCCAGCGGTACGGCGACGCTCGAGATCGACGCGCAGGGCGCCTACAACGGCTTCACCGCCTTGCACGACGCGGTGTGGCACGGGCACCGGGAGGCAGCACAGGCCCTGGTCGAGGCGGGCGCCCGCCTCGACCTCACCTCGCACACCGGTCACACACCCCGGCAGCTTGCGGTCCTCTACGGCTACGACGATCTCGCGGCGTATCTGGCCGAGGCCGAGAGCGAAGCCGTACGGCCATCCCCCTTTGCCTTCCCCGAGGCCGCGCTCGACGATCTGCGCGAGCGGCTTCTGCGTACGCGATGGCCCGATCCCGAACCGGTGGAGGACTGGAGCCAGGGCGTGCCGCTGCGCAGGCTTCGAGCGTTGTGCGAGTACTGGCGGGACGGCTACGACTGGCGGGCCTGCGAGGCCCGGCTGAACGCGCTCAGTCCGTCGACGACGCGCATTGACGGACTCGACATCCACTTCCTGCACCTGCGGTCGCCCGAACCGGAGGCGATGCCGCTCGTGATGACCCACGGCTGGCCCGGTTCGGTCATCGAGTTCCTGAAGGTGGCACCGATGCTGGCCGACCCGCGGGCCCACGGCGGCGACCCCCGGGACGCGTTCCACGTCGTCCTGCCCACGATGCCCGGCTTCGGACTGTCCGGCAAGCCGACCGGGACCGGGTGGGGGCCCGATCGGGTCGCGGAGGCCTGGGTCGAGCTGATGCGGCGGCTGGGCTACGACAGCTTCGGCGCGCAGGGCGGTGACTGGGGGCACGCGGTCACGACCGCGCTGGGCGCCATCGGCGAGCCCACCGTGCGAGCCATCCACTCCAACATGTTTCCCACGTACGGCACCGAGGAGGTCACCGACGAGCAGGAGGAGCGCGCGCTGCAACGGTGGCGCGACTTCCAGGCCAACGAGTCGGGCTACCAGCACGAGCAGATCCAGAGCCCTCAGACGATCGGGTACGCGCTCACCGACTCGCCGGTGGGGCAGGCGGCCTGGCTCTACGAGAAGTACGAGCAGTGGACCGACTACGACGGCGATCCGGAGAACCTGCTCAGTCGCGACGAGATGCTGGACAACATCACCTTGTACTGGCTGACCGGCACCGCCGCCTCCTCGGCTCGCATCTACTGGGAGAGCTTCCGCACCTACCGCGACCCGAAGGTCGAGGTGCCGGTCGGCGTCAGCCTCTTTCCCCGCGACATCTATCTCGCCAGCCGCCGCTGGGTGGAGCAGCGTTACCCGAACCTCGTGCACTACAACGAGCTGCCCAAGGGCGGGCACTTCGCCGCCTGGGAACAACCCGAGCTGCTGGCCGCGGAGGTGCGTGCCAGCTTCCGTCACGTACGCCAGAGCTAAGCATCGCAAAGGACCGACGTTTCGTGAACTCGACGCCAACCATCGCTCCCCCCGACAGCACCACCCGTCCCTTCGGTACACACATCCGGATGGAATGGTGGAAGTCGGTGATCGTCATCGCCGCGATACCCCTGACGTTGCTCCTGCTTCAGATCGTGCTCTACCAGCTGGCCAGTTCGATCGAGGGGAGCGACCCTTCCGAGCCGACGCTCACCCCGCTCAAGCTGCTGGCGGCCAATCTCAGCACCGGTCTGACCGCGCTGCTCGCCGTGGTGCTCGTTTCCCGGTTCGGGAAAGTGCCGTGGCGCACGATTTTCAGCTCGCCACGGCACTTCGACAAGCGGCGCCTGGCGCTCTACTTCGGCGGTTCCGTCGTGCTCGTCGGGGCCGGCCTCGCCGTCGGGGCGACAGTTGCGCCCGACGCCATGAACTGGGTGGGTTTCGGTTTCACCGGCACCACCATGGCGCTGCTGGTCGTCGTGGTCGTCTCCACACCGATCCAGTCGGCCGGCGAGGAGATCATGTTCCGGGGCGCGATGCTCCCGGCGGCAGCATCGTGGTTCCGCGCCGTACGGCTGGCGTTCCTCACCGGACTCGTGGTCTCCAGCCTCGCGTTCGCCCTCACGCACGCGGCCGGCGACCCTTGGCTGAACGGCTACTACCTGTTCCTGTCGGCCTGCACCGCCCTTTTGGGCTTGGTCAGCCGTGGACTCGAGGCCGCGATGGCATTTCACGTCGCGAACAACCTGGTGGCAACAACAATCAACGCCCTCATGGCCGGAGGCGACGCCATCGTCGTCGACCGCACCGAGGGCGCAGGCGGCGGTCCCGCCCTGATCATCCTGGCCGTCGTCAACCTGGCAGTGCTCACGTTCGTCTGGCTTCGCGAACGGTCGCGTCGCACCGGTCCGGAGCGAGGGGTGTAGCTCGTTCACTGCTTGGCCGGGACGGCCGCCGCCAGTATCACGTTGTTGACGATGCTCGCGGCGGAAGCGGGCAGGGCCGGCGCCGGAGAGCGGCTTCAGCCGTTACTGGTTCTGCGGCGGAAGAACAGCCGCAGCGACGATCACGTTGCTGACGATGGTCGCGGTGATGGTGCGGGCGACCGCTTCGGCAGCAGCCTCGGCTCCCCAGTTGCCCTGCTCGAGCTTCTGCGCGCGGGTGATGACCGAAGAGGTCCAGGGGATCTCGGGATCGAACTGCGGGAGCGTACGACTTCCCGACAGCAACGCCGCGAGCGCGACGACCCGGGGTTGTGGCTCCACACCGTCGACCAGCACCGCCCGCACGTCGGAGAGCAGACCGGCCCGCCGGCCGGATCCGCCGTCCTCGAGGACCTTCATGTCGAACAGACCGAGCGCCTTGTGGATGGACTCGCGGATGTCGCCGCGGATGATGAGCCGGTCGAGCAACGGGCTCCGCAGGGTTGGCCCGATCGCGGCGAGTGTGGCCTGTACACCGCGAGGCTTCACGGCAACGTAGTCCCACGCCGATCGCAGGATGTCGTCCGCGGGGGGACGGTCCGCGACGGCCTCCACCCGGGTCGATCCGCCCCAGCCGGGGATGGTCCGCACATGTCCGCCGAGGCCGAGATCGGCGAGCACCGCACCCCCGAGAACGTGGAAGAGCGTGTTCTCGCCGGCGATGACACCGGTGCCCCGCATCCCCGCGTTCGGCTGGAACAGAAGCAACAGGAGGTCTTCGCCCAGGGTGGCGGGCCCGAGCTGAGCCATGGCGCCTTCCTTTCGATTCGGGATGCTGTGCACGAGCTCAGGCCGGAGGGTCGAGCCCCTGTTCGCGGCGCAGTTGCTCCTGCGCGAGGATGCTGGCCCGGCCCAGCACGTCGACCTGGGCGGGGTTGTAGAGACCGACGACGGCGTCGATGAACATCTGGCGCGTGACGTGCTGGCTCTTCGACAGATGCCGGGCGGGGTCGCGCAGCCAGGGATAGTCGACCAGATGCTGCGCCAGGAGCGCGGCGAGCTTCTCGGCGAGGTTCTGGCGGGTCGCCTCGTCTGCGTCGGGTGGCAGGGTGTCGATGTCGTGGCTGATGGGATCCGTGTCGGCGTCCGCCATGCGCCGCAGGTCCTTCATCACGTCCTCGTCGTAGAGCTGGGTGAAGACGTGGATGAGCGAGGTGTCGGACACGGTCAGCCGCGGCGCGACCGACTCGAAGCCGGCGGGCGCGTCGGCTGGCGCCCCGTCGCGCAGAATGATCGCGATGTCGGAGCGGGCTCGGCGTAGACGCTCGACCTCGGCCGCCAGGTCGGCGTCGACCTGACGCAGCACTTCCGGGGCGGGGGCGCCGCCCGAGGTGATCGCGCCGATCCGGGACAGGGGCACGCCCAGCTCTACGAGCCGCCGGATGCGCAGGAGGACGACGAGATGCTGTACCCCGTACTGCTTGTATCCGTTCGGCCGGCGCTCGGGCTCGTCGAGCAGTCCGAGCCGGTGGTAGTGCCGAATCGTGTTCACCGTGGTGCCGGCGAGTTCCGCGAGCTCACGGGTGCTCCAGGCCACGTCGGTTCCTTCCTGGGTCTGACCCGGCGGTCGGCGGTCAAGTGCTGGCTCGCAGTCGACACCGTGTTCCCACCACAGAGTCAATGCGCCGATAACTCGGATCTTGAAGCCACCTGTCAGGCGTCGGCCGAAGAGGTCGCCGCGCCCGCCCGCCAGGTCGGGGTTCCGGACATCCCGGCGGCGATCAAGCCACCGGCAAGCACCTGCCTGCTCGGCGCGTCCGCCATCGTCGTGCCCTTCCGCCCGTCAGCGAGGGTGGACCAGGCCGTTGTCGTACGCGAAGATCACCGCCTGGATCCGGTCGCGGGCGCCGATCTTGAACAGGACCCGACCGACGTGCTTCTTCACTGTCGACTCGGTCAGCGTGAAGCGTTCGGCGATCTCGGTGTTGGTGGCACCCTGGCCGATCGCCTCGAGCACCTCGCGCTCCCGCTCGCTCAGCGTGCTCAGGCGGGGATCCTCGGATGTGGCCGGCGCCGGTTCCTGCAGGTAGGCGTCCATCAGCTTGCGGGTCAGGCTGGGGGCTACCACTGAGTCTCCGCTCGCGACGGCGCGGATACCGGCGATCAGTTCCTCGGGGCGCGCGTCTTTGAGGAGAAAGCCGCTCGCTCCGGCTCGAAGTCCGGCGTAGACGTATTCGTCCAGATCGAACGTGGTCAGGATCAGCACGTGGGTGCGGGAACCGGAAGCGGTTATGCGGCGCGTGGCCTCGATGCCGTCCATGCCGGGCATGCGCACGTCCATCAGCACCACATCGGGCCGGGTCTGATCTGCTTTCCGCACGGCCTCGGCGCCGGTGGCGGCCTCACCCACCACGGTGATGCCGGGGGTGCCGTCGAGCAGCATCTTGAAGCCCATTCGTTGCAGCTGCTGGTCGTCGACGATCAGGACGGTGGTCATGAGGGCTCCTTGAGGACTACGTCAACGAGCCAGCCGTTCTCCACCGGGCCAGCGGTCACTACCCCGCTGTACATGGCGGCGCGTTCGCCTATGCCGAGCAGGCCGTGGCTTGGAGAGGCCGGTATGGCACGGCCGTTGTCGAGAACGCGTACCCGTACCTCTCCGCGGCAGGCAGCGATAGTGACTGTCGCGGACGCGCTGCGCCCCGCGTGTTTGAGGGTGTTGGTGAGCGCTTCCTGGACGATGCGGTAGACCGCGAGCTGCAGCCCCTTGCCGAGGGTGTGCAGCTCGCCCGAGGTGGAGTAGGTGACTGGCAGCCCGGCTGCCCGCACGCTCGGCAGCAGCCGGTCGAGATCGTCGATGCCGGGCTGCGGCCTCAGCTGCGGACCAGGGTCACCCTCGCGCAGCACGCCCAGCACCCGGCGCAGCTCCGCGAGCGCCTGGCGGCCGGTCTCGCCGATCAGCCGGAGCGGCTCGGCGGTCTGCTCCTGCCGCGATCTGGCGAGGGCGGCGCTGCCGTCGGCGAGGCCGACGATCACCGACACGTGATGGCCGACGATGTCGTGCATCTCGCGGGCCACCCGGGCCCGCTCCTCAGCGACGGCCAGGCGGGCCTGCTGGTCCCGTTCGATCTCGAGGCGGGCGGCCCGGTCCTCCAGGGCGATGAGGTACGCCCGGCGGGTGCGCACCGCGACGCCGGACGCGACCGCGGCCGCCTCTGTGCCGATCGCCAGGAGCAGGGTGGTGACGCGGTTCTCCGTCACCGGGTTGATCAGGTAGATCTCGGCGACCAGCAGCGCGAGGGCGATCCCGGAGGCCCAGGCCAGCGCCCGCCACGAACCGCGGGAGGCCACCCCGAACAGCATCACGAGCAGGATCACTCCGGCGCCGACGCCGACGTCCAGCAGTCCCTCGATCAACTCGATGGCCGCGGTGGCCAGGAACGCCGGGAACGGGTACCGCCGCCGCCAGTAGAGCGGTGGCAGCAGCACCAGGGTCGCGATGGTCGCCGACAGGGGTTCCTCGATGATGTTCGGGATGCTGAAGAGCACGATCGGGACGGCTACCAGGGTGTCCATGACCCACGGATGGTGCCGGTCGAACGCCCGCAGCCGTGCCTGCCGGTCCACGAGCCATCCCTGCGTGCTCATCGCCCGAGTCTCCCTTACGCGTCGGTCTTCTTGAGCCGATAGGCGGTGACGGCGAGCGTCACGACCACGTACCCGGTGAAGACCGCGAGACCGGCCCACGGACCCAGCGTGCCGTCCGTGGGAGCCAGTGCCATCACGGCGCTGCCCGCGTTGCTCGGCAGGTACGGGGTCACGGCATCGGCGATCGAGTCCGGCAGCAGCGGGGCCAGACCGGGCACGACGAGCAGCGCGCCGGACAGGATCGCGATGGCGCCGGCGCTGGACCGGACGAGCATGCCGAGCGCGACACCGAGCACCGCGACCAGCCCCAGATAGAGGCCGGCGCCGAGCAGGGCCCGCACGACGCCCTGGTCACCGAGGCCCAGACCGTCGACCTTGTCGTTGAGCACGGCCGACCCCAGGGCGAAAGCGGCGAAGGCGCCGATGGCCATCGTCACGAAGGCGGCTGCCCCGGCGACGAGGCCCTTTGACCACAGCACCGGCAACCGGCGCGGCACCGCGGCCAAAGTCGCCCGGATCATGCCGGTGGTGTATTCGCTCGCCCCCAGCAACGCACCGAGCACACCGACGGACAGGGCGGCCAGGGCGCTGCCGGACAGGGCAAGGTCGATTGAGGTCAGGTTGTCGCCCGTGAAGGAAGCCGAGGCGATCATGCCGAAGGCGATCAGGAGGAGGACGGAGATGCCGGTCGTGATCCAGGTGGAGCGCAGGGAGGAGAACTTGGTCCATTCGGCGGCGACGACGCCACCAGGGGTGATCTTCATCGGGAGGCCTCGTATTCGACAGCGTCGCGGGTCAGGTCCATGAACGCCTCTTCGAGGGAGGCGTTCTGCGGGGTGAGTTCGAACAGGGGGATGCCGCGAGCGGCCGCGGCCAGCCCGATCACGCGGGCGGAGGTGCCGGCGACGAGCAGTTCCTCGGCACCGGTCGAGGTGACCGTGATACCCGGGCCGGCAATCGTCGTGCGCAGCGCGTCGGGGGCGGGAGTGACGACCCGGACGCCCTCGGCGGTCACGAAGTCGGCCACGGTGGTGTCGGCCAGCAGTCTGCCCCGGCCGATGATGACCAGGTGGTCGGCGATCAGCGAGACCTCGCTCATCAGGTGCGAGGACAGCATCACGGTGCGGCCCTCGGCGGCCAGGCCGGTGAGCAGGTTACGCACCCAGAGGACACCCTCGGGGTCGAGGCCGTTGACCGGCTCGTCGAGCATCACCACGGCCGGGTCACCGAGCAGCGCGGCGGCGATGCCGAGCCGCTGGCCCATGCCGAGGGAGAACGCACCGACCCGCTTGTGGGCGACGGCCGAGAGGCCGGCCAGGTCGAGCACCTCGTCCACGCGCGAACGCGGGATGCCGTTCGTACGCGCCATTGCCAGAAGGTGGCTGACCGCCGTCCGGCCGGGGTGCGCGGCCTTGGCCTCGAGCAGCACACCGATCTCGCGCAGGGGCGCCTGCGACGACGCGTACGGCTTGCCGTTGACCAGCACGTCGCCGGAGTTCGGCGCGTCGAGGCCGACGATCATCCGCATGGTCGTCGACTTGCCGGCGCCGTTGGGGCCGAGGAAGCCGGTGACCTGTCCGGGCTTCGCGGTGAACGACAGGCGGTCGACGACCGTCTTCGCACCGTACCGCTTGGTCACTTCGCGTATCTGAATCATGCTCACCACGCTAGGTCCGGGCACAGCCCCCATCGTGGTACCGCGGTCGGCATCTCCGGCCCACCGTTGGTACCCAGGTTCTACTGGCCATCGCTACGTAAGGGTGTTTCACCGACGCGAACGCCGCCCCGCCGATGCGAGCGTGGAGCCACAGCCAAGCAGTACGGGGTGCCCGACCTCAAGCTTCTGCAGCGCATCCGGTGCTTGTCCGAACTCGGCGTGCCGCTCTCCCAGATCCGCGAGATCTGCCTGGACGGCGCGGCCGCGCCGGACGCCCTGAGGCAGGTCGACGCCGGCCTTGCCTCGGAGATCGAGCGGTTGAGCAAGGCCCGGACCGACATCGCGACCATTCTGCTCACCCGTGCACCGGTGGGGACCGACCTGCTGGTTCATGCCGGCGTTCTGGAGAATTCCCAGGTCGACGACTCGGGTGACCGAACGGGCCGGGAGCCGGACCGCTGTGGCCCTCGGGGCGGTACTGACTGCTGCGGGGTACGTGCTGACGGCACTGGTTCACGACGCCGTAGCCACTTTCGTCGTCTGGCAGGTCATGATCGGTGCCGGCAACGGCGTGGTGCTGGCCACGCTCTCGACGTATGTGGTGACTCGGGCGCCCGCGGACGCGGTCGGCATCAGCTCCGGCTTGTTCAACACCGCGCGGGCGGTCGGAGGCGCTGTGTCCGGTGCCACCTTGGCGGCCGTCATGGCGGCCCTGTCGAGCCACGTGCCCGGGGTCGCAACGCCGGTGACGGGTAAGGCCGGCTACGTGACGGTCTGGCTCGCCTGCGCCGTCTTGGCGATCGTCGTAGCCGCTGTGGCGCTCTGTTTGTCCACGAGAAAGTCCGTTCGAACTCGAAATCCTTCGCGAGCTGGCCAACGACCTCGACGGCGGTCTGGCACACCGGGCACTTGAGCAACCGCCCCGAGGGTCGGAGATCATTGCAGACCGACCCGCCGGGGCAGCTCTGCGGTGGACGGGGTGATGAGCTCATCGGCGACCCAACGCGCGACGCCAACGGGGTAGGGCGCCGGCAGTGTGAGCACGATGTGCCCGAAGCCGGCGCCGATCGTCCTGCCGATGGCGTCCCGGGTGAGCCCGGGCCGGTCGTAGGAGACGGGCAGGTTGATCGAGCGGGTGATCGACGCTGGGTCGCGGCCGATTTCGGCGCAGTAGCGTTCCAGCAGGGCGCTGCGGCTGACGGCGTCGTCGACGTCGCCGCTGGCGATGTTCCAGATGTCCGCGTGCTCGGCGACCACCCGCAACGTGGCGGCGGAGCGGCCACCGACAACGATCGGCGGGTGCGGGCGCTGCACGGGCTTGGGGCTGGCGAACGCTCCGGTGAGGTCGACGTACGTTCCGTGGAAGTCGAACGGCTCGTTGTCGGTCCAGAGTCGCCGGATGACAGTGAGCGCCTCGGCGAGGCTGCCCACGGCGTCGGCGGTGTCGGCGAAGGGCAGGCCGTGCGCGGCGTACTCCCGCCGGGCCAGAGGGTGACCAGGCCGTGACCCGACGCCGATGCCGAAGTCGAGGCGCCCGCCGGAGACGATGTCGACGACCGTGGCGATCTTGGCGAGCATCGCGGGAGGTCGGAAGCGGTTGCTGGTCACCATTACGCCAAGTCGCAGCCGCTCGGTCTGCGCGGCGAGGGCGGAGAGCAGGGTCCAGCCTTCGTACGCCGTGCCGCCCGGGTCGCCACCGATGGGCATGAGGTGGTCGAACAGCCACGCGTGCTCGATCTCGGCGATGGCGTCCGCTTCCTGCCATACCCGCAGGATGTCGTGGTAGTCGACGTGCATCGGGGCGGTCATGAGCCCGAAGCTGGGCGAGGGCTTGCTTGGCATGGGTCCGTTCGTCCTTTCGGCGCCGAGGCTGGAAGGTCTGGCTGTGCGGCGGGTCAGCGGCGGGCGGACGCGCGGGCGCACGTCCGCCTGCCGCCTGGTCACTGACACGTGCGAGTGATCAGCGGCGGCGCAGCGCCGGCTCGAGCAGAGCGGGCGGCGTGTCGTTCTTCTCGTGGGCGGCGAGGTCGACACCGGGAGCCACGATCGCGTCGATCGCGTCCAGCACGTCGGCCGAGAGCACCGTGTCCGCGGCGGCGAGCTGCGAGCGGAGGTGGTCCATCGTGCGGGGGCCGATGATCGCGCTGGTCACGCCCGGGTGCGCGGTGACGAAGCCGAGCGCGAGTTGGATGATGCTGAGGCCGGCGTCGTCGGCGACTGTGGCGAGCTGCTCGACGGCGTCGAGCTTGGCGCGGTTGGCGGGGACACTGATGTCGTAGCGCTGCTGCATGAAGCCCGAGCGGTTCGTGCTGATGGCCTGGCCGGCACGGATCGCGCCGGAGAGCCAGCCCGATGCCAGCGGGCTCCAGGCGAGCACGCCCATGCCGTACTCCTGGGTCGCGGGCAGCACGTGGGTTTCGATGCCGCGCTGCAGGATCGAGTAGTTCGGCTGCTCGGTGACGTACCGGCTCAGACGTCCCTCGTGGGCGGCCCACTGCGCCTGCACGATGCGGTAGGCGGGGAAGGTCGAGGAGCCGAAGTAGCGGATCTTGCCCGCGCGCTGCAGGTCCGTCAGCGCCGACAGCGTCTCGTCGTCGCTGGTCGTCGGATCCCACCGGTGCATCTGGTAGAGGTCGACGTGGTCGACGGCGAGGCGGCGCAGGCTGTTCTCCAGCGCGGTGACCAGCCAGCGGCGCGACCCGCCCCGCTGGTTGCGCTCGTCGCCCATCGGCAGGGTCGCCTTGGTGGCCAGAACGACGTCGTCGCGGCGGCCGGCGATGGCCTTGCCGACCATCTCCTCGGACTGGCCGCCGCTGTAGGCGTCGGCGGTGTCGATGAGGTTGATCCCCGCGTCCAGCGCGGCGTCGACGATGGCGGTGGCGTCCTCCTGGGTGGTGTTGCCGATCTTGCCGAAGTTCATGGCGCCGAGCACGAGGGTGCTGACCTGCACACCAGTGCGACCCAAGGTGCGGTACTGCATGACTGTTTCTCCTTCAGACGTCCGGCGGTCCACGGGTTTGGCGGTAGCGCACCCGGTTCATTATGCTGAGCAAGCGGAGCGCTGTTCCGGTAAACACCATACGGAACGGTGTTCCGGATGCCAAGTGGAGTGACGGAGGTAACGCGACGTGGCTGACATCGACAGCGGCGTGGAGCAACCGGTCCCGCGCAAGCGGGCCGACGCCCGGCGCAACGAGAGGGCCCTGCTCGACGCTGCCGCCGCGGCGTTCGTCACCTCCGGCGTCGACGTGCCCGTGCGCGACATCGCCGTCAGGGCGGGCGTCGGCGTGGGCACGATCTACCGCCACTTCCCCAGCCGGGCCGACCTCATCGTCGCCGTCTACCGGCACCAGATCGAGGCGTGCGCCGAGGCGGGGCCGGCCCTGCTGGCCGACAGCGACACGCCGTACGCCGCCCTGGCGCAGTGGATCGACCTGTTCGTCGACTTCCTGGTCACCAAGCACGGTCTCGCGGCTGCGCTACAGTCCGACGACGCCGCCTTCCAGAGCCTGCACGCCTACTTCCTCGACCGGCTCGTCCCGGTCTGCGACCAGCTCCTCGACGCCGCAGTCGCCGCCGACGAGATCCGCCCCGACCTGGACGCCTACGGGCTGCTGCGCGGCGTCGGCAATCTTTGCATCGGCGCGGGCAACGACCCCCGTTACGACGCACGCCGCCTGGTCGACCTCCTCGTGGCCGGGCTTCGCGTCCGCTAGTGCGGTGTCCACGAACGTCCACCGGGTGTCCGGAGGTCGTTGCGGAGCCTCGCCTTGTGGGCGAGCGAGTCCCCTCCGGCTGGTGGGGCGGGCCTCCGCGGGCCACCTGATCCTCGCGCCGCGCCCGGGGCGGCGGGGATCACGTCGGGACCGGCCGGCACCGGGGAGGGTGCCGGCCGGCTCGACGGTGCGTGAGCACCTCCGACAAGACGCCAGCTGTCGGGGTGGTGTGTCCGCGGCCCGTCCTCAGAGCGCGGTGCCGCCCGAAGCGTCGATGACCTGACCGGTCACCCAGCGCCCCTGGTCGGAGGCGAGGAAGGCGATGATGCTGGCCACGTCGTCCGTCTCGCCGAGCCGGCCGAGGGCGACGCGCGCCGTCTGCTGCGCCGCGAGTTCCGGATTGTCGACCAGGTACTGGCTGTTCCGGGTCATGACGATGCCGGGTGACACCGAGTTGACGGTGATTCCACGCGGGCCCAGATCCAGCGCCATGTCGTAGCTGAACCAGTTCAGCGCCGCCTTGCTGACGCCGTAGGCCAGCAGATCCGGGCTTCCGACTCTGGCCGCGGTGCTGGAGACGTTGATGATCCGGCCGCCGTCGCGCAGTCGCGGCAGCGCGAGCTTCGTGATGAAGAACGGCGCCTTCACGTTCACGGCCATCACCTGGTCGAACTCGTCCTCGGGGAGGTCGGCCAGGCGGGCGAAGCTTCCCTTGCCGGCGTTGTGGACGAGGATGTCGATTTCCCCGTCGGGCACGAACTCCCGGCCCGCCTTGTCGAAGGTCTCCCAGAAGCGAGCCGCGTCGCCGGGTGTGCCCAGCTCGGTGTGCACGGCGAAGGCGCGTCCGCCGTCCTTGCGGATGCGCTCCACCGTGTCGCGGGCCGCCGCCTCGTCGTGGCCGTAGCCGACGGCGACCGTCGCCCCGTCACGGGCGAACCGCTCGACGGTCGCCCGGCCGATCCCGTGACTGCCGCCGGTGACGACTGCCACTTTGTTCTGCAGTGCTCCTGACATGACCGCTCCTTTGTTGAATGATCGCTCAAGAGGAACCGTAGCTCGTTCTTGAGTGATCTACCAACAAGTCTCCGACCTGCTTTTGAGCGATCGCTCTAGAATGGGGTCATGGACACACCAGAGGTACGGCGAGGCCGGCCGCCCACCTTCGACCGGGCGGCGGCACTGGCGGCCGCCACCCGCCTGTTCTGGGAGAAAGGGTACGAGGGGACCTCGATCAACGACCTGACCCGGGCGATGGGCATCCGGCCCGGCAGCCTCTATGCGGCGTTCGGCGACAAGAGGTCCCTGTTCAACGAGGTCATCGAGGCGTACGGTCGCTCCCCGGCCGGCGAGTTCATCTGGGCCGCCATGGCCAGGGAGCCGACGGCCTTCGATGCCTTCCGCCGCATCCTGCTCGACGCGGCGGCGATGTACACCGACGCCGAGACGCCGGCCGGAAACCTGCTCTGCAGCGCGGCCGCGGCCGACACCGATGTCGCCACCTACATGCGCGACCTGCGCAACGCCAGCGTCGGCACCTTCGAGAAGCGCCTGACAAGCGCCCGGCAGGAGGGCGAACTACCGGCGACAGCCGACCCTCGCAAGCTTGCCGCGTACTTCACGGCCGTCATGCACGGCATGTCCCAGCGCGCCCGGGATGGCGCCACGGCGGCGGAACTCACTGAAACCGCGGAACTGGCCATGGCCGCCTGGCCGGCGCGCTGACCGCTGCGGATCTCCCTGGCTGCCGGCGAACCAGGGACTCGTACAGGTCGATGGCTGGCGTCGGGATCGCCGGATGTCGCCCGCCCCCGATCGGCGCGGCCGCGCCGAAGCCTGACCGCGTGCGGCCACGCGGACTAGCCCGCGGGTTCGGTCGACTGGCGCTCGGCAGTGATCCGGAGAAGTCCTTCCACGCCGCGGAGGAAGGTCTCGGACACCAACGCGGGGTCGAAGAGGCATCCGGCTGCCATGGCGCCGTCGCGGAGCATGACGAAGTGACGCGCGGCGGGCTCTGCCGTCTCCTCGTGGACCTGCGCCATCAGCGTGGTGAGCGTGTCCAGGAACCATTGCCGGTGGGCGATGATCTCCTGACGCACGGGATGTTCCGTGTCGGGATACTCCGCCGCAGCGTTCAGAAACGCGCATCCACGGAACCCCGGGGACTGGATGCTCTCCGCGATGGAGTTGGCAATCGCCAGGAGTGGCCGTGAATTGGTGGTGATGACCGTGTCGACCGCGCCGCGATCCATCTCATGGACTTCACGCAGGTAGGCGAGGATGAGATCGTCCTTGCTCGGGAAGTGCCGGTAGAAGGTGGCCCGGGTCACTTTTGCCTCGGCAATGATCCGATCTACGCCGACGGAATGGATGCCCTCCGAGTAGAAGATCCTGGTTGCCGTGGTGAGGAGCCGGTGGCGCGCCTCGGAGGGCCGGGCACCGGGTGCGGTGGTCGTCATGCCGTCATCGTAGCGGATAGAACGTTCGGTCTTGACGATGTGGGTTGCGTCTGTCTTGCTAGGCAAGACAGAACGATCGGTCTCTCTAACCCCTCCGCCGAAAGGGTCACCCGTGACCACCATTGCTGCTTCGCCCGGTATTTCCCAGACGGCTTCCGCGCTGCGGCGGCTGTACTTCGTCCGCTTCGCATTCGCCATCGTCTGGGCTGGCGTGACGATCGCTACGGCTAAGGAGATCGGTCCGCTCGCGGTGGCGCTGTTCGTGCTCTACCCGTTGTTCGACGTGGGTGCCGCCATCTACGACCTCCGTTCGTCGCGGGCCACGGGCTCGCCGACCCTGCTGTACGTGAACATCGCGGTAAGCCTGGTCACGGCGGTCGGCGTGGGCGTCGCCGGTGCCTCCGGTGTTCCCGCCGTCCTGCGGGTGTGGGGCGCTTGGGCGGTCGTGGCGGGTCTGGTTCAGTTGATCGTGGGGGTCACGCGTCGGAAGATGGGCGGACAGTGGCCGATGATCATCAGTGGCGGCATCTCGGTTCTGGCCGGTGGGTCCTTCATCGCCGGTGCTTCCGCGGACAACCCGTCGCTGACCAACGCTGCTGGCTACGCCATTCCCGGTGCCATCTTCTTCCTCATCGCCGCCATCCGCCTCGGGCGCGCCGCGAAGGGCAACTGACATGACCACAACCGAGTACGACGTCGTCGTGATTGGTGCCGGTCCGGTCGGTGAGAACGTGGCCGATCGGGTCGTGCAGGGCGGGCTGACCGCCGCGATCGTTGAGCGGGAGTTGGTCGGTGGTGAGTGCTCGTACTGGGCGTGCATGCCGACCAAGGCGTTGCTGCGCAGCGCGTCGGCGTTGCGGGCGGCTCGTCATCTGCCGGGTGCGCGGGAGGCGGTGACGGGCGACCTGGACGTCGCGGCGGTGCTTGGCCGGCGGGACTCCTTCGCGTCGCATTGGCAGGACGACGGGCAGGTGTCCTGGCTCGAGTCGGCGGGCATCGCGCTGCACCGCGGTCAGGGGCGGATCAGGTCCGCCCGGGTCGTCGAGGTGACCGGCGTCGACGGTGTCACCACGACGCTGACCGCGCGGCACGCGGTGGTCGTTGCGACCGGAAGCAGCGCCCTGCTGCCGGATATCCCGGGGCTGCGGGAGTCGGTGCCGTGGTCCAGCCGCGAGGCGGCTTCGGCCAGTTCGGTTCCCCGTCGGCTCGCCATCATCGGCGGTGGCGTGGTGGCGGCCGAGATGGCGACCGCGTTCGCCGCTCTGGGGTCCGCGGTGACGGTGCTGGCCCGCGACGGTGTGCTGCCGTCGGCAGAGCCGTTCGCGGGGGAGTTGGTCACGGAGTCGTTGCGCGAGGCCGGTGTCTCGGTACGCCTCGGCGCGGAGGCCGTCTCCGTCAGCCGCGACGACAGCGCAACCGTCCATATCGATACGGCTGACGGCGAGCAGGTTGAAGCCGACGAGGTGCTGGTGGCGATCGGTCGCACCCCGAACACCCGGGACATCGGACTGGACAGCATCGGGCTGGTGCCGGGTGCCTGGCTGGCGGTCGACGACACGCTGCGGGTCGTCGGCGGCGGGGAGTGGTTGTACGCCGCCGGCGATGTGAACCGGCGGGTGCTGCTGACCCATCAGGGCAAGTACCAGGCGCGGGCTGTGGGCGACGTGATCGTGGCCCGGGCGAAGGGCGAGAAGGTCGAGGACGGCCGGTGGGGCCGGCACGTGGCGACGGCCGACGAACGTGCGGTGCCGCAGGTGGTCTTCACCGACCCGGAGATCGCGTCGGTGGGCCTGACCGCCGCTGCGGCCGAGGCAGCGGGGCTACGGATCCGGGTCGTGGACTACGACCTCGGGGCCGTCGCCGGATCCTCCCTGCACGCCGATGGCTACCGGGGACACGCCCGCATGGTCGTCGACGAGGACCGAAAGGTGATCGTCGGCTTCACCCTCGCCGGCCCGGACGTCGCGGAACTCATCCATGCCGCGACCATCGCCATCGTCGGCGAGGTCCCGCTGGACCGGTTGTGGCACGCGGTTCCGGCCTACCCGACCGTCAGTGAGGTGTGGCTGCGGCTGTTGGAGACCTACGGCCGCTGACGGTGAACCCGGCGCTCGTCCCGGCGCTGTTCGCGCCGGGACGAGGCTCGCCGTCCACACCGTGAATCGGGGACGAATCCCGTTGCGGCGTTGGCTTCGTCCGAAAATAGAACGAACATCTTTGCACTTCGAGGAGAGTCCCTTGCCCACCAAGATCACTATCGTCATCGATAACCCTGCGAGCCCCGACGACTTCGAGCGGGCCTACGCGGACGTGAAGGCTGCCGCAGCGAAGTTCCCGAAGCTGCGGCGACTCGAGTCCGCGAAAGTGTGGCCGAAGGAGGATGGCACCGCTACCCCCGCGTACCGGACGCTCGACCTTTACTTCGACAGCTACGAAGATGCCTCCGCAGCGGTCGCGACAAGCGTTGCCGCTGATGTCTTCGGCACCCTCGTCGGGACGCAGGTCACGTTCAAGGGGCTGTTCTCGGACATCGAGCAGGTTTGAGTATTACGAGTTCCCCGGGCGTAGGCAGAAACGACGCCCTACGCCCGGGGTTCCTCAGCCGACGTCGGCCGCCGGCGCGCTCCACCACCCTGGGCTGACCGACCTCGTGGCTCGGATTTTCCGGGTTGGAGCGTGCTCCGTCCAGGTTGTCGCCCCCCGTCGCGTCGTAGATCCCGCGCTCGGGCGGCGTCCGGCGCCCGCTCAGCCAGCCCCGCCCGAGCGCTGGATGAGGTGCTGCACCCACTTGTCGAACTTGCTGCTGGCGCCGCCGGCCAGGCTGGCCAGGTCCTGCTCGGTCACCGCGCCCCGGTCGGTCAGCGACACGATGAGGCTGCGCAGCCGCCGGTGGTCGTCCGCCTCGGAGGGTTCGACGGGGCCGGTGCCGCCGACCTGCCGTTGCAGGTCCTGGAGGATGTCCATCATCTGCGGCAGTGTCTCGATGACCTGCGAGAGACCGGTTTCGTGCGGGCTCGACGAGCCGCGCAGGTCCTGCAGGGTGAGCGCCACCGACATCGGGGTGACGATGTCGGCGTCGGTAGTGATCGAGTCGATGGCGCGGCCCAACTGTTCCTTGGCCGAGTGCACACTGTCCAGGTCGGTGTGGTCGACCAGGATCGTCCGCATCCCCTGCACGTCGAAGGGGAGCTGCTGGTCCTTCGCCATCAGCTGGACGAAGGGTTTGCGGAGCGCGTGCCGCACCGCCAGTTCGTAGAAGACGTTGGCGTTCTGGTCGGTGAGGTCGGCGATGACCAGGTCGTTCTGGATGATCCGGTCGAGCACCTGCGAGGTGATCAGGCCGGCGCGTTCGATCTCGTCACCCCGGATCGCCTGGTAACCCCGCGCCTCGACGACCGGGCGGATGACGTGTTTGAGGATCTGGTCGCTGCGTCGGCGGATCTCGGAGCCCTCCTGGCCGATCGGAGCGATGACGAAGCACTCACGTCGGCTGGGCTGCCCGTTAGCGTCCCCCATGCGGCACAGCGTAGAGGAGATCGGCAAGCCTCGCTGTCACCCCCGTCGCGCCTCGGCCCGCTCCCAGTGGGCTTGGTGCGCGGCGAGTAGCCGTCCGGCGTCGTCCACCGCGTTGGGAGTCACCCGTTCCGAGGCCCACCTGTCGAGGACCGGTGCCATGCCGTCGACCAGGCGCCGGCCGACCGGGGTCAGGCGTGGCTGCGCGGCCAGCACCCGCACGGTTTGCCTGGCCGCCCGGGTCCAGCGGACGAACTCGACCTCGGCGTGGTGCCGGGCCGCCCGGTCCCGCTCGACGAACCGTTGCCGTCGCCAGAAGCCGGCAACCCCCAGGTGGGCGTACGCGCCGTGCAGCAGGCCCTCCAGGGGGCGGGGGTCGGGTCGCCACGGCGCGTAGAACGACTCATCCGGACCGGGCTCCACCAGGGGGAACAGGTCGGCCAGCGCGGCCAGCTTGAGGTGTTGGATCTCGTGGGCGAGGGTGACCGCCGCCGAGCGGGCATCCGGCGGCAGGGACATCGCCACCGCGCCGAACCCGTGGTGGAACGTGCCGCTGCGGACCCCGGACCGCGGCGGGTCGAGGGGCACCAGCGCGCGTAGCGCCACCGCCACCTCCTCGGCGACCTCCCGGTGCTCGTCGGTGAGCAGGCGCCACGCCCCGCGCAGCCGGTGCTGCCACCGGCCGGGGTCGCGTACCGAACCGGCGATCGGGTGAGCGTGGGCCTCGGCTGCCATCGGCACGTGCCGCCAGGTGCCGGTGTCCAGCAGCAGTCGCAGCGCCAGCCCGCCGTGGGTGGCACGCAGCTCGGGGACCGGCCGCCAGCGGTGGTCGGGCGGGTGGTCGTACCCGATCTCGGTCCGCTGCCCGGCGCAGCGCACCTCGGCCCGCCCACCCGCGCAGCGCACGCGGGCTCGGGTGGCAGCGGGGTCGACCCGGAGGGTGCCGAGGCCGGGCAGGTCCAGCCGGCCCGGTGTGGTCGGGTCGAGCGGCACGTCCAGGTCGGCGTCCGCGCGGGCCCGCACCACCGCGGCGGCGGCGACCGCCGCGAGCAGACCGGGGTACGCCGCCGCGCGCTCGTCACCCCGGCGCAGCAGTGCCGCGGTGCCGAAGGCCCAGGCGGCCACCGGGGGATGACCCCACGCCGCCTGGCGCTGGCCCTGCTCCAGGCCACCCACCACGCGGTACGCCGCCTCGACCGCAGCCCGGTCCGGGTGGTCCACCCGATGGGTGAGGACGACCAGTGCCCGGACCATCAGCAGGTTCTTGCTGTGCTGGGCGGAACGCAACAGTTCGAGGGCGGTCGGGCCGCCTCCGCCGGTGGCGAGCCCGTCGAGAACGGCTCGGGGTAGCCGGTGCCCGGCTGTCGTCACCGGTGCGCCTCCCGCAGTGCTGTCACGTCCCGCCGCAGGGTGCTGCGGATGTGAGCGATGAGCTGGTACAGGTCGGCGCAGTAGACCGACGGGTTGTCGAAGCCGCGGCCGGCGTGCCACCGGTGTGTGTAGAGGCCGCCGCCGCAGACCTGGTGCAGCTCGCAGGCGCGGCACTGGGCGCAGAGCCCGGCTGCCCCGGACTGCTGGGCCCGCACGCCGGGCTGGTCGAGCGCGGCGTCGAAGGTGTCCCGGTCGACGTGCAGGCCGGTGCTGCCGGCACTGGCGTGGGCGGCGCCGAGAGTGTCGTCCATCTCGATCGCCCCGTCGGTCTCCACCACCGTCACGGCGACCGGGCTGACCCCCACCCCGGCGAGCCGGGAGGAGCCGCCCAGCAACAGCTGGATGATCTCGTCGAAGAGGCGGACCCGGGTCCGTCGACTGTCGTCGGCGTACCACTCGTCGAAGACGGCGGTCAGCCAGTCCGCGTACGGGGCCTGCCGTGGGTCGGCGGGGCGGCCCGCGGGCGGCGACGACCAGGTGCCGTGCGGCAGCAGGAAGTCTATCGTCGGGGGACTGTGGGCCAGCAGGCTGCGGTAGGTGGTGACCGGGTCGTTGCGCAGGTCCACGGTGCACAGCAGACCGTTGAACAGCCGCCGGTACGATCCGGTCAACTGGTGCAGTGCAGCCTCGACCCGGTCGTGGCTGCCCCGACCGTCCGACCCTCGCCGGTGCCTGTCGTGCGCCGCGCGGTCCCCGTCGAGGCTGACGCTGATCCCCACGTCGAGCCGGTCGAACAGACGCAGGAAGGGGCCGTCCAGGCGGACGCCGTTGGTCTGCACCGTCATCCGCGCGGGCACCGGGGCGGCACCGCGCCGCAGCAGCTCGACGGCCCGCTCGACACCGGCAACCCCGGCCAGCAGCGGCTCGCCGCCGTGCAGCACGACGCTCACCCCGCCCAGCCGGTGTCGGCGGGCGTGTTCGCCGATCCGCTCACCGGTGCGGGCCAGTGTCGCCGCCGACATCGTCCGGGGTCGGGATCGCCAGCGCTGGTCAGCCATGGTGTACACGTAGCAGTAGTCGCAGGCCAGGTCGCAGCGGCTGTGCAGCTTCACCACGAACTGTCGGAAAGGAGACGGACGCCGTACTGGCGCGGGGAGGACCACCGTGCCGGGTGACGGCCGGTGACCACCAACGGGTCCGGGCATCAGACGCTCCGCCGTCCTGTCGGTCGCCGGTCGGGCCACCTTCCAGAGTGGAGCATACATCGACAGATGGCGTTCCGGGTGCGGCGAATGACCGGCCGGCGTCGGGACGGACCCGTCCTACCTGGTCCGGCCGCCGTCCGGGTGTCGGCCGTCGAGGCGGCGCACGGTTATCATGAGCACACTCAGCGGAGCTGGCGACCGGTCAATGTCTGGCCCGGCGGTGGGGCCGACCGGGCGCGGCACGACACGGAGACAGGCGGTGGTCGGTGATGGACACCGAAGAGGACGACCTCCGTTCCGAGTTGATCGACCTGACCGACATGGACCTCGCCGAGCTCGACGCGATCCCGGGTGGTGTGCTCGTGGCCGCACTGGCACGACTCGACCGCCGCACCGCCGCCGCCGACGAACAGTACGCAGGCTTCGAAAGCGCCCTCGATGGCGACGACTGACCCCACGGGTGCCGCGATGACGCAGCAGCCCGCACCACCGCCCGGGCCGGGGGAGACCGATGAAGATCAGTAGTAACGAGACGCCGCGTGTCGCCACGATCGTCTCGTTCGTGTCACCCGCCGACGACACCGGCCGTAGCAGCGCGGTGGCCAACGTCGCCTGGATCCTCGCCGGCAACGGCAAGAAGGTGCTCGCCGTCGACTGGTGCCCGAAGACCCCCCGGGTCTACGACTTCCTGCGCCCGGTGCAGGTGGACGCCGTCTCGGCGGCCCGGGAACTGGGCGAGGACCTTGCCACCGCACTCACCCCCGCACCGGACGTGCCGCTGGTGCCACCCTCGACGGTGATCGCGCCGGCCGCGCCCGAGCAGGGCACCCTCTACCGGTACGCGGTGTCCGGCTCGACCGCGACGTTCAGCATGGTGGGGCTCGGCGCCACCACCGACGGGCTACCCACCGGGGATGCCGCCCGCATCCGGCAGCTGCTCCAGCAGGCCGACTACGACTACGTCCTCATCGACGCCCCGGTAGACCTGAGCGCACCGGGAATCACGCACTGCGCGGTGCTCAGCGACGTCGCCGTGGTCTGCATGCCACCCCGCCGACTGTCAGTGCAACACGCCGCCGGGCTCGCCAAGGAGCTGCAGCAGCGGGCCGCCGGCGGGATCCGGGTGCTCGCCGCGCCGACCCTGCACGAGGGTCCCGACGCCGGGCACGGTGGTTCCCGTGACTACGTCCGGCAGGCATTCGGTTGGCTGTTGGAGAAGCCGCCGGGTGACGCCCTCGGCCCCGCCGCAGCGGGAATCGTGGAGGTGCCGGCGCACAACTACGACACCTTCGACGACGTGCTGTCCGTGCTCGGCGACGACCCGGACGACGCCAACAGCCCGTTGACCGCGTACGAGCGGATCACGGAGTGGATCAGCGGGGGCGAGGTCACCCGGGCGGCGCCCGTCGCGGAGCGGATCCGCCGACGTTACCGGCACGCTGTGCTGCTGGACCCGGCGGAGAATCTCGGCGACATCGCCGTGGCGTACGACCCGGTCGACCGGCCCTGGGCGGACTGGATCGGCGGGCAACTGCGCCGCGCCGGGGTCCGGCCCCACCTGCGGGCGGTGCGCCCCGGCGCGCAGCTCGACGTCGCGCCGCACGGCACGGTGCTGGCGGTTCTCTCGCCGGATCTCGCCGAGACCGCCGGGACGGCCCTGGCCGGGCTGCGCCCGGACCTGGCCGGCGGGTCGGAGGAGGTCCTCGGCGTGCTGGTGACCGGGGAGGCGTGGCGGGAGCCGTTCGGGCCCGAACGGGTCGTCGACCTGCGCACGGCCGACGCCGTCCGGGCGCAGTCGTTGCTGCTGAGCCAACTCGGTCTGATCGCCCCCGCGCAACCGTCCGGCGACCTGCGCAACGTGCCACGCTTCCCGGCGGACCCGGACCGTCGGGTGCGGTTCAACGTGCCTCCCCGCAACCCGTCGTTCGTCGGCCGCGACGACTATCTTGAGCGGCTGCGCGACCACCTCACCAGCGAGGACGGCCCGGTGACACTCACTGGTGGGGCGGGAGTCGGCAAGAGCGAGCTGGCCCGGGAGTTCGCCCACCGGTTCGCCTACGACTACGACGTGGTCTGGTGGATCCCCGCCCAGGACCGGGAGACCGTGCAGACCGGGCTCGGTGCGCTCGCCAACGAGATCAAGGCGGTGGACAGCACCGGTGCGGCCGAGGCCGCACTGAAGGCGCTCTCCGCTGCCGACGGCGCGTTCCAACGCTGGTTGCTGATCTATGACAACGCCGACGACGCCGACGTGCTGACCGGCCTCCGGCCGCGAGACGGTGTCGGTCACGTCCTGATCACCTCGCGGGACGACGGTTCCTCCGGGTTGCCCTCTCCACTGGAGGTCGCCGCGCTGACCGGCGACGAGAGCGTCGCGATGCTGCGCCGGGTGCTCGGCATCAGCACCGAGGACGCCCGGGCGATCGCTGTGGCGCTGGAGCACCTGCCGCTGGCCCTGCGTCTGGCGACCGCCTGGATGCGGCAACGTGCCCTGGGATTGGAACGCGCCGGGGTGCCCAGCCTGGAGGCGGTGGGTCAGGGCGTCCGGGAGTTGCTGGTCGCGCTGGACGGGCAGTCCGACGAGGATACCGGCGAACACATCCCCGGATCGCACACCTCGAGCGTCGCACGGGTCCTGCGGGTCACGCTGGAGGCGCTGCGCGCAACCCCCTTCGGGGAACTGGCCATCCGGTTGGCCGAGCTGAGCGCCTTCCTCTCCCCGGAGGGCATCGGGCTGCCGCTGCTGCGGTCCACCTCGATGCTGACCCAGCTCGCCGCCGCGTCCGGCACCGACGTGGACGAGTTGCTGCTCGACGCCGACGAGGTGGACCTCGTCCTCACCGTCGGCGCCCGCTTCGCGCTCTACGACGTCGACTGGGGGAACGGGTCGGCGCTGCGGATGCACCGCGCCATCCAGGTGCTGCTTCGCGAGGCCATCCCCGAGCCGCAGCGCTCTGAGCGGCACCGGCAGGTCCTCCAGGGCCTCGCCGGCTACGCCCCGACCGACCCGGAGGCCGACGGTCGCCGCTACGCCGACGTCTTCGACGAGCTGCAACAGCACCTCGTCCCCACCGGGGCGCTGGACTCCGACGACCGGCAGGTCCGGCACTGGGTCGTCAAGCAGGTGCGCCACCTGTACCTGTCCAACGACAGTGATGCCTGGCGTTCCGCGTTGCTGCTGGCCTCGGCGGCCTGCGACCAGTGGGACGGCGGCGACGAGCTCGACCAGCTGACCATGCGGCTGTTCGTCCAGACGGCGAATCTGCATCGGGCACTGGGCAACCACCAGGAGGCGCTGCGCCTTGACGAACGGGTCCTCGGCGAGCAGCGCCGCCGCTACGGGCTGCGCCACGTCCACACCCTCGTCGCCGGTCGCGGTCGAGGTGGTGACCTGCGCGGTCTGGGCCGCTTCGAGGACGCCCTGGTCGAGGACCAGGCCACCTTCAAGGGTTTCCGCGAGATCGTCGGCGACGACCACCCGAGCACCCGGATGGCGGTGAACAACCTCGGCATCTCGTTCCTGCTCACCGGTGACGCCCCGGAGGCCTTGCGGCTGGCTCGCCAGGAACGGGACCGCCGGATGTTGCTGTTCGGCCCGGAGGACCCGCGGACCTGGCGGGCGTCGTGCCAGGTCGGCACGTGCGAGCGGGAGGTCGGCGAGTACGAGCTGTCACTGGCCACCCTCAGGGAGGCCTTGGCACGCATCCACGAGTTGCCCAGCGGCAGCCTCCTCGACGAGTTGCGGGTGCACCGCAGCCTCGCCGTCACCGAACGCCGCCTCGGTCTGGTCATTCCGGCCAAGAAGCGCAGCGCCGAGACGTACAGCGGCTATGTCAAGAACCTCGGCGAGGATCACCCCCTCACCCGGGGCAGCCTGCTCAGCCTGGCAGCCGACTACTACCGGGCCGGCGACGCCGGGATCGCCGTGAAGAGCGCCATGCGCTGCCTGCGTGGCTACGAGCGGAAGCTGGCGGCGGGACACCCCTTCACCGCTGTCTGCTCGGTCAATCTGGGTCTGTTCCAGCGCGGTCTGGGGGAGTCCGACCAGGCCGTCTGGTATGGCGAGCGCGGTCTGCGGTCGCTGCGCGCCAAGCTTGGCGACGCGCACCCGTGGACCCTGGCGGCGAGCACCGCCCAGGCCGGGCACCTGGCCGCCAGCGGCGACCTGGGCAGCGCGCTGTCGACGCAGGAGGAGGCGCACGCGACCGCCCTGAACTACCTCGGCCGCGGTCATCCGGTGACCCGGGACGCCGCCGCGAACCTCATGGCGGTCCGCGCGCTGCGCGACGGCAATCCCGGTGGTGCTGCCGCCCTGACCGAGACCGACATCGATGTGCCGCAGAGTTGAGGGAGTGACCTGGTGACCGATCCGGAACTGCACGACGTCCTGATCGAGGAGACGGCCGAGCAGGACGTCCCGGGTTTCCTGAAGAAGCGTGACCTCTGTCGGGGGTTGCTGCTCGCTGACGGCGGCGTCTACCACGTGGCCCACTACACCACCGGGGTGCTCGACTTCGCGCTGGACCTGCTCGCCCACCCATCCACCCCGGTACCCGGCGACGAGACCACCCCGCAGGAGCGGCGCGAGGTGTACCGCCGCGTCGGCGCCCAACTGGTGTACCGGGTCAGCGAGCTGAACCGTCGGCTGGGCGAGTTGCACAGCGGGGCGCTGATCCGCACTGTCGTGCAGACCCGCGCGGGTCTCGTCTTCTGCAACTCGGTGGTCGGCAACGAGCACGTGGTCGGCTTCGCCGCCGTGCCCGGAACGGACACCGCGTCGGTGGCCGACCCTGCTCGGGTCAGCGTCGTCGACCGGGCCGCCGCGCACGCCGCGACCGACCTGCGCCGGCTGCTGCGGCAGCGGTCGCAGAACCCGGGCGGCTGGGAAGGTGAGGTGGGCGACGAGCCGCCACCGACAAGCGCGCCGACCGACGGCTTCCAGCCGCACCTGACCGGGTCGTCCACGCCCGACGAAGCGTCCATGGCGGCGCTGCGCCCTGAGTGCCTGCACTACCTGAGCCACCACCGGGCGGGTGAGCAGGCGTGGGCCGTCGACATTCTCGGCCACCCCGACCTGGACACGTTCTTCAACCGGGGAGTCACAGTGGCGGATCGGCGCGACCGCTACCAGCGCCTCGCCGGGGACCTGTCGTTGCTGGCCCTGCAGGTGAGCCGGGACCTGCGCCGGGCCGTCACCGGGGACGTCACCCGGTTGGTGCTCGACGTGGAGATGGGCGCCGTCTACCACTACCGGCTCTCCGCTGACGACTACCTGGTGGGCGTCACCCTGGACCAGGACCGGGTCGCCGTCGCCGACCAGGAGATGGCGGCGGCGGCCCGACGGCTCGCGCGGCCGGCCTGAACTCTGCCGCCAGTCCCCGTGGTTCGGTGATTGAGGTGATTGCCCAGCGCCGATATCCTCATGTCGAATCAACGGGGGTTCGACGTGTCGGTTGGGTGGCCGTGACCGGACTGAGGAGAGCAGCGCCCGTGCTCGCCGCCCTGGCCGGGTTGCTCGTGGCCTGGGCCGGCGACGTGGGCGGGCTCGAAGGCGGCCCTGGGTACCTCATGCTCGCCTCGGTCCTGTTGGCGGTCGGCCTGGTCGGCAGCACCCGGGACATCAGCCTCGCCGAGGTCCGCGCCCACCTGGGCACCGTACTGCTGGCCGTCACCGTCGGCGTGGTCGCCAAGGCCGCGCTCATCGCCGCGGTCATGATGCTGGTCTTCGGCGACCCCGCGTTCCTGGTCCTCGGCGTCGCCGTCGCCCAGATCGACCCGCTCGCGGTGGCCGCGATGAGCCGCCCCGACCGCACGTCCGCCCGAGCGCGCTCCATCCTGTCCATCTGGGCGTCCTTCGACGACCCGATCACAGTGCTGCTCACCGTCTACGTCTCCGCGCTCGCCCTGGACCTCAGCGGAGGTGGCGGCGGCGCGCTCGCCGGCGCGATCAGCGACCGGCCGCTGGACCTGCTGCTCGACCTGCTCGCCAACGTGGCCTTCGCCGTGGGCGCCTGGCTGCTGTGGCGGTTGCTCCGCGCCGCCGGCCTACGTGACGACGCCCCCCGCCCCCGGGTCCGTACGGCGCTCAACTGGCTGGCCGTGGCGCTGCTGATCGCGCTGGTCCTCTTCGCCGCCTGGCAGTTCCTCATGCTCGGCGTCGCGCTGGCCGGGCTCTTCTTCCGTCCCCGGCTGGGCCCCGTCGTCGGCCGCTCCACCCAGGCGGCGTACCTGGTCGCCACGTTCCTGCTCGGGCTGCTGCTCGTGCACGGCGTCGACATCGTCCCCGGCGTGGTGCTCGGTCTGGCGGCCGTGGCGGCGCAACTGGTGGTGTCGCTGCCGATCAGCCGTGGCCTGCCCACTGCCGACCGGCGCTACCTCGCCTGGGGGCAGCAGAACGGCATCACAGCGGTGATCCTCGCCCTCGTCCTCGAACGGGACTTCCCCGGAACGGTGGGGATCGTGGCGACGGCCATCGTGGTCATCAACATCACCCACGCCCTGGCCACGGCCGTGCTGGACCGGCGCCTCCCCGACGGCCCCGGCAACGCCCCACCCGGGCCGGACGCCGACCCGACCGGGCCGCCCCGGATGCGCGATGGCCCGGCGACGCGGACACTGGAGCCGGAACGCTGAGCCCGGCCGACGCGCTCAACCGGCCAGCAACAACTGACGGACCCGACCGCCCAGCCCGTCGAAGACCGACCGGGCCTGTGACCAGGTGCGCGATCGTTCGACCGGGTCGCCGCCGTCCTCCGCGCCCGTGCCGGAGGCAGCCAGCCCACTGAGGGTGTCCAACTGGAACAGCGGCAGATACTCGGCGATCCCGTCGTACGTCTCGCAGAGCAGGTCCAGCCGCTCCAGGTCAGTCGGTTGGGGATTCGCGCGGTGGCCGTCATACCACTGCTCGACCCCCTCGCGGAACGCTTCGATGAGGCGGCGGAGGACGACCGACGTGCCGACCGCGCGTTGGACGTCCCGGGAGCGCAGCAGCGACCGTAGCGCCTGCCCGCCGTCGGCGCCGCCGACGGTCGCGACCCGGTGCGGGGCGAACGCGTCGCGTAACCGGCGCTCGAACCCGGCGAGCTGATCCAGTGCGGCGACGGCCTCGACGAACATTCGTGCCACCCGCCCCGGCAGCGGCGACGTCACCCCCGTCGACGCCGGATGCTGCCCCGGGACGACGCCCAGCCGCCCGACCGGGCCGGTGAGATCGTGCCGCAACTCGCCCCGCATCTCGTCGAGCTGGTACGACAGGTGTTCGATGGACCGTTGGGTGTTGCTCTGCTGGCGGTGTATGCGTTCGACGCGTTGGCGCACCGAGGTGAGCGCGTCCGCCCCGATCGCCTGCTCCAGCCGCCGCATCAGGGCCTTGACGCTGCCCGACAGGTCCTCGGCGAACGACTGCGGGTCGTGGACGATCGGCTCGACGCTGAACGTTCCGGCGAGCTCCGCGGCGAACTCCGCGGGCAGGTGACCGACGACCACCAGGATCACCTCGCTGTCCGGAACTGCCGCCCGGATCGCGACGACCCGCCGGTTGAGGTCGTCGACCTCCTCGGCCTTGAGGACCGACTCACTGAGCAGCACGCAGCAGCCGGCGTTGCGTTCCTCCAGGGGGATCCAGAAGTCGACAGGCAGGTCGCGCATCGATCCGACCAGGTGATCCCGCTGGTACGACCAGCCGTCCTGGGTGAGCACCCGCCGCACGTCGGCGGCGACGTCCTGCCGGTTGGCCAGGTCGAACTGGACCCGGACCACCTCGCGGACCATGACGTGGGTGACAGGTGTGCCGGCCTGGGTGGCGCGCTGGAAGAGGTGGTAGCAGAGCCGGATCACCCGCCGGGGCACCCCGTCGGCGAGGTTCGCCAGGTATTCGGTGGTCTCCACTGTGAACGGCGCGAGTCGGGCCGTGCCGGACGCGCGCAACTGGGTCTGCCGGATGAACGTGCGGACGTCCTCGCCGGTCAGCGCCGACATCCGCACGATCGGCCCGATCCGCTGCCGTACGTCGGTGCTGAGGAGGTGCAGCATGTCGGGCAACCCGGCGATCACCAGGAAGGCCCCGGCGGAGGTGAACACCCCGAGCAGCCGTTGCAGGCGGGCCATCGTCTCCGGGCCGGGCCGGCCGCCCGCGGTGAGGATCTTGTCGAGCTCGTCGAGGACCAGTACGAAACGATCGTGTCGTCGACAGTGCAGCAGAGCCAGCACGCCCATCGCCTCGACGGCGGTGGCCTCGACGTCCGCGCTGGCCGTCACCCCGGCGGCGACCAGCGCGGGGCCCGGGGGGTGACCCGAGAGCCAGTCCCAGGCGGCCACCTCGGTGTCCGGGTCGAGCAACATCGCCAGGGCGGTGCCGAAGGCCGGGTTGGTGGTGACCTCGGCGAGGCTCGCCCGCAGCCGTCCGACCAGACCGTCCGCCGAGCGGGTGGGGCCCGCGGGGTCGGGCAGATATCCGGTGAGCAGCTCCCGCACGGTGTCGCGGGACAGCCGGGACAGGAACCGCCGGTGCAGGGACAGGAAGGTGTCCCCGGGCGCGTCCAGGTAGATCGCCTGCCCGGCGGCCCCGGTCACATTCCGGGCGTGGGCCAGCAGCTCGACAGCGAGGTGGGTCTTGCCGGTGCCGTAGTCACCGACGAGGGCGACCACCGCGCCGACACCGGTGCGCAGGTAGTCGTCGAGCTGTTCGGTCGCGTCGCGGACGGCGGCGGTGACCACCGTGCTCGCGCCCGTACCCTGATCGGTCACCCGGGCCACGGCCGTCGGCGAGAAGGGATTGACCGGGCCTGCCACCGGTGGACCTCCGGTTGCGTCCATCTCCGTGATCCTCCGGTAGGTCCGGCCTGGGCGCCAGGTGGCGGGGGACCGGAGGCCGACCCGCTCGTGCGCCCCCTCCGGCCCGTCTAGCAATCGTAGCCTTCGGCGGCCACCCCGGTGGACCGATCCGCACCTGCGGGCTGCGGTGTTCACCAGCAAAAAGGGCCGATCAGCCGGGGTGCCGATGGTCCGGTCGGATCGACTGCGTCGAATACGATACGGAGTGGCCCGGTCTGGCCCGATCACGAGTCGGTCCGGAGGTGCGCGTGGACGGTGGGCATCGGCCGTCGGTCCGGCGACACTGGTGCGACGACGGTCCCCGGACGAGGGAGTTGGTCGATGACGGGTCCGGTCCCCGGCGCGTACCGCCCGGCCGGGAGGGCACTGCGAATGGTCTTCGCGGTGATCGGTGTGGTCGCGCTGGTGCTCGGCTACGTCGGCTTCGACCGACTGTTGCGGGCCGAGCCGGGCGCGGGCCACGACCTGTACGACGTGGTCTACTACGACATCCAGCTCTTCGTGCTGGGCGCCGAGCCGTTGCAGGATCCCGGCCCGTACCCGTGGCAGTTGCAGGTCGCCCGGTTCGCGGCCCCGCTGTTCACCCTGCTCGCCGTGGTGGAGGCCAGTCGACTGCTGTTGGCCGCCGAGATCCGGCGGCTGCGTGCTCGCCGGGCGCGGGGGCACTCGGTGGTCTGCGGCGACTCCCAGTTCGCCCAGATGCTCGCCGACCGGCTCTTCAGCGGGGGTGAGCGCGTGGTCGTCGTCCGCGCCGAGCCGTTCGGGCCACTGGAGTACCGACGCCGCCGCTACCTGGGGGTCGTCGGGGATCCGACGAGTCCCGAGGTGCTGCGCGGCGCCGGCCTCCCGCACGCCCGCACCGTGTACGCCTGCACCGACGACGACGACCGCAACCACGCCATCGCCAACGCCGCGAGCCGCCTCATCCAGGACCGGCGGCAACCGGCCCGGGTCTACGTGCAGGTCCACGACCCGGAGATGTGCCTGTCGTTGCAGGCCCGGCGACTGGGTGCCGCTGGTTCCAGCCGGCTGCGACTGGATTACTTCCACGTCGACGACGTCGCCGCCCGGGCCCTGCACCGGCACCACCCCCTGCCCTCGGCGCTCCGACGACCGGTGCGGATCCTCATCGCCGGTCGGGGCAGCTTCCGTCGTGCCGCGCTGGTGGCCAGCGCCCGGCACTGGCAGCTGCGCCAGGCCGAGGCGCCGGCCGGTCGGCCCCTGCCACCGCTGCACGTCGACCTGGTCGCACCGGACGCCGCCGCCGAACTCGAACTGGCGAGCGCCCGGCACCCCTTCCTGTCCGGCGCGTGCCAGGTGCGGGCGTACGACCTGGACCTCGACGGTCTGGTCGGGTCGGGGATGCTGCGCCACGGCTACGACCGGCTCTACGTCTGCGCTGACGACGAGCGGACCGGGCTCCAGTTGGCGTTGGACACGCCCGCCCTCTGGCAGCGGGCGGAGAGCACGGTGTTCGTACCGGTGTACCGGCAGGCGGCTCTCGCCGCCGCGTTCCACGGTGACCGGCGGCACGACCTGCTCGACGAGGTGCACGGGCGGCTTCAGCTCTACCCGGTGCTGACCCGGGCCTGCGACGCCCAGTTGATCGCCGAGGACCTCACCGAACGGCTGGCCCGGCAGATCCACGACAGGTACGTCCAGGCGCAGGTGCGCGCGGGGGTACGCCTGGGCGCGTCCCCCGCGATGGTGGACTGGGCCCGGCTGCCCGAGTCGCTGCGCCGGGCCAACCGTGCTCACGTGCAGGACATCGCGGCGAAGCTGTTGAGCCTCGGCTGTGTGGTGGCGCCCCGACACGGCACCACAGCCGGCACGGCGGACCCGGGCGCCAGCCGGGCCATCGACGACCGGATCGACGAGCTGGCCCGGTTGGAGCACGAGCGGTGGTGTCGGGAGCGACGGGGGGAGGGCTGGCTGTACGGCGAGCCGCGCGACGACGCCCGCCGCCGGCATCCCACGCTGCGGCCGTGGGACGAGCTGGCGCCGGACGTGCAGGAGATGAACCGGAACGAGATCCGGGCGCTGCCGGAGGTGTTGTCCGATGCCGGCTTCGAGATGATCCGGCTGACCGCCGACCCGCCCGACCCGGCTGCCCCCGCCGACCCGCCGTCGCCGTCGCGGCAGGTAGCTGGCCCGGACGACGCCCCGCGTGCGCCGGGTGATGCGTCGGGCGAGAGGATCGGCGGATGACGCTCGACCCTCGGCCGGTCCGGGTGGGAGTCACTGGGCACATCAACCTGACCCCCGGCACCGAACGGCTCGTGTACGACGCCCTGCGCACCGAGTTGCGCCGGATCAGCGGGCGGCCGGTGCGGGGTGTCACCTGCCTGGCCGTCGGCGCGGACCAGGCGTTCGCGCGGGCGGTGCTGGCCACCGGCGGCACGTACGAGGTGGTGCTGCCGGCGCCCGACTACCGGGAGCGGGTGATCCCCTCGGCCAACCGCGCGGACTTCGACGACCTGCTCGGCCGGGCGGACGAGGTCGTCCACACCGGATTCCAGCACTCCGGCACGGCGGCCTACGTGGCCGCCAACCGCGAGTTGCTGCGCCGGGTGCACCGGTTGGTGGCCGTCTGGGACGGGGAGCCCGGCTGTCACGAGGCGGCGACCGACCGGACGGTGAGCTGGGCGCGGCAGCGGGACATCCCGACCAGCATCGTGTGGCCAGCGGGCGCCCGGCGGACCGCCACCGCTGGCTGAGGACGCGTGCCGCGCGACCAGGTCAGCACTGCCGTCGGCGCGGGGCGCCCCACGGCTGCGGGCTGGGGTGCGGTGAAGGCCACCGACACGGCGCTCGCGCTGGGCGCGTCGGCGGTCTTCGGGCCGTGCTTCCCTGCCGTTGCCGCCGCACGCGGCCAGCGCGGCACTCAACGACACCGCTCCGGCCGCGGCGACGGCCTACCGGGAACTGTGCGGACGATGTGGCCATGGTGAGATGCCATCAAGGGCAGGGGGGCCGGCGCGCGGTGGTGGCGCCGTCGAGGCGCGGACGACGAGCTCGACCGGTTGGTCGGCCGCCGGTGGAAGCTCGACGTCCGGCTTCTCGATGACCTGTACCAGCAGCGCGAGGCCCTGCCGCGTGACCTCGTCGAACGGCTGCCGCACGGTGGTGAGCGGGGGAGTGACGTAGGCGGCGACCGGGATGTCGTCGAACCCGACGACGCTGATGTCCTCGGGCACCCTGCGCCCGGCCTCGAACTGCGCGCGGATGAGACCGATCGCCATGTCGTCGTTCGCGGCGAACACCGCCGTCACGGTGCCGTCGCCGGCCAGTTCCCGGCCCGCCGCGTAGCCGGACGCGGCCGACCAGTCGCCTTCGACGACCGGCGGCTCGTCCGCGCCGTGGGCTCGCAGCGCCTCGCGCCAGCCGGCGAGACGGTCCCGTGCCGAATACCACCGCTGCGGGCCGGCCAGGTGATGGACTGTCGCGTGCCCCAACTCCAGCAGGTGCTCGGTCACGGCCCGCGCGAGCCGGCCCGCGCCGACCCTGGCGGTCAGCACCTGCGGCGCGGCGAAGGTGGGCGGCGCGCCGAGGACCAGGACCGGCACGTCGACGCTGATGAGGCCGACGCCCTCGTCGATCGGCTCGGAGATGACGACGCCATCCACGCCCTGGTCCAGCAGCGACGCCAGGGCGCTCGCGATGCCGCCCGGGTCGCCCTCGATCGTGGTGGCCACCCGCAGCGTGTAGCCCACCTCCCGGACCGCCCGCTCGACGCCCATGAGCCACGACGCCGGCCCGTACAAGGCGCTGCCGAGCGTCACCACGCCGATCGACCGGGTCCGCCCGGAGGCCAGCGCCCGGGCCGCCTGGTTGCGCCGGTAGCCGAGCTCCTCGGCGGCGTCCAGGACCCGCCGGCGCACGTCGGCCGAGACATACGGCTCGTCGTTGAGGACCCTGGACACCGTCTTCTGGGAGACGCCGGCCAGCCGCGCGACGTCCACGCTGCGCGGCGTCGGAGGGCTTCCACCCGGCCTCGCCAGTCGCGTCACGGCACCTCCCATGGTCGGCCATAGTCCTGTATGATTGCGCAGTCATGTCTACGCAGTCAGACTCTCACCGTAAAGAGCCCGTAACCCGCCCGTGACGCTGGCGAAGCACGTTCCCTAGCAACACCCTAACTCCGGTTTTGAACCGAACAAGTCAGGCCGCGCCGCCCGCCGACTTCGCCGAGGACCGCGTTGCTGTCCACGCCTTCGACGTGTCACGCGGCCGGGGGCCGCAGAGGCGAATCGGTTCGCTATTCGATCGGCGCCGCGTCGGTGGGCCGGCGATACCGAATGCCTGAGCGCGATGCCCCAGTGCTCCGGAGGAGTCGTATTCATCGGCGGCCACTCGAAGCTTGCGAGGCGTCAGGAGCAGGGAGTAACCGTCCTGAAACCTTGACTTCACGCGCGACGCGCCCATTAATACATAGCTATGTATCTGGGCCGCAGTCACCCTTCCCGGGTGGTCGGCGACGCCGGCAGATTCGTCGAATCGATTCGAGTATCGGCCGTGAGGCTGTGCCCTGAACCGGTGTTGCGGAGCTGGCGGATGAGTCACAGGAGGTAACCGTGCATCGTACGAACGTCCACTGGGGTGGCCGATTGTCGGCGTTGGCCAGAGGGCTTGCCGCGACCGTGGCGCTCGCCCTGCCCATGACGCTGGGTGGTCTGACCCTGGCGACCCCCGGATCGGCCCTGGCCGCGCCGGTCGCGACGCAGAGTGTCGCGGCCGCCGGCCTTGACGGTGTGGCGGCCGGCAACGCCGCGATCACCTCGGTCGACCTGGCCGGGACGTGGAACTTCACGCCCGCGGGTCGGGGGGCGACCACGATCGCGGTACCCGGTGGCGGCTGGTACAAGCAGGGCTTCACCACCGTGAACGAGGCGGTGTACTCGCGCAGCATCACCGTGCCGGACTCGGGGCAACCGCAGTCGACCTGGATCGAGTTCGGCGCCGTCAACCACCAGGCGACACTGTCGGTCGACGGCCGGGTGGTCGCCACCCAGACGACGGCGTTCACCCCGTCGAACTTCGACATCAGTGCATACGCGGCGCCCGGCACCACCCACACGATCACCGTGAACGTGAAGGGCCGCGGCGCGTTGAAGGCATCCAACGGCCGGTACCTGGTGCCCGACGCCGCCACGTGGTCCGAGGCCATCCCGCAGGGGATCTTCGGGTCCGCGTTCCTGCGGGTGTACCCGGCGGTGTACGTCAGCGACACATTCGTGCGTACGTCGGTGGCGAACAAGACGCTGACCTACGACGTGACGGTGCGGAACACGTCGGGCAGTTCCCGGTCGGTGACGTTGACCGGGTCGCTGGCGTCCAACAACGGAACGGCTTTCAGCTACCCGGCACTGCCCAGCCGTACGGTCACCGTGGCGGCCCGCTCGACCGCGACCGTGACCGTCGGGCCGGTCGCGTGGAACCTCGACAGCACCTCGTACTGGTGGCCCAACGTGCCGTACCGGTCGGGATACCGGGCGCAGCTGCACGAGCTGACGGTGCATGCCGTCACCGACGACGGCCGGACGAGCGACGCCGAGTACCGGTTCGGGTTCCGGGAGGCCACCCAGAACGGTGACTACTACTACCTCAACGGCGTGCGCGTGAACTTCCGCGGCGACAACCTCCAGGGTGCCGACTACGACCGGATCAACAACGGCGGCAAGGGCGACGCGTACCACACCCTGCCCGGCTTCCTGCCCCCGTCGTCCGGCAACGGCGGCTGGCCGCAGGCGGTGGACAACTACCAGCGGCTGAACTACAACGTGGTGCGCATCCACCAGGAGCCCGGGAGCCCGTACATGTTGGATGTCGCCGACGAGATGGGCCTGATGATCATCGACGAGGTCGCGATTCGCGGCTCCCAGTCCTCGCAGGAGTGGCAGAACTCCGTCGGGCGCGAAAACATGATCAACCACGCCCGTGCGCTGGTCCTGCGCGACCGCAACCACCCCGCGATCATCCGCTGGAGTCAGAACAACGAGCCGAACCAGAGCGGCCAGGATTCCGAACAGTTCGAGAAGGACCTGTACGCGGCGATGAACGGCGCCGACGGCACCCGGCCGATCATTGTCGAGGTGGGCGTCGGCAACAATGTCAGCCTGTATCCCGGGATGACGTACTCCAACTTCGCGGTGATCCCGCACTACGTCGACGGCTTCGGCAGGTACGGGGAGGGCCTGGTCACCGTGAACGGGCGGCCCGACGGCGAGGGCGAGTTCATCTGGCCGGCATGCAACAACAAGCAGGGCTTCGAGTGGTTCGCCACCGCGACTGCCGCCAAGCGTGGCAAGGGCGCCACCGACCTGCGTCCGTACACCCTGCTGTCCGCCTGGGCCAGCGTCGTGCCCGGCGTGCGGTCCACCGACTTCACCCCGGAGGAGGGTGGTCACCCGATCTACGGCGTCGACAACCTGCCCGACCCGTGGAGCAACCCGCAGATCCAGCGCGTGCAGGCGGCGTTCAACCCGGTGGCCGCGATCGACCTCCCCTACTGGTCCGCCTCCGGCAATTCGGACTCGAACGGCAACTTCCCGCTGCCGCAGGCGGTGCCCAGCTACGCCCGCAACGCCACGGTGACCCGCAACATCACCGTGTTCAACGACGACCTCACCAACACCTCGGTGAACTTCGCCTGGACCGCCCGGCTCGACAGCCCGACCGGCGCGGTCGTCGCGTCCGGCAACAGCAACCTGACCATCCCACTCGGCACACGGGTCACCCAGCCGGTGACCTTCACCGCCCCCGCCACCGGCAGCCGCGTGTACCTGCAGCTGTCGACCGCCAAGTCCGGCAGCACCGTCTTCACCGACTCGGTCGAGTACTTCAACCTTGGTGGAGGCGGCGGAACCGGGCCCGCGGCAGGCACCTACCGCATCGTCAACCGCAACAGCGGCAAGCCCCTCGCCATCGCCGGTAACTCCACCGCCGACGGTGCCAAGGCGGTCCAGCAGAGCGGCTCCCCCACGTGGACGATCAGCGCCACGCAGGACGCCTACACCCTGCGCTACACCGCCTCCGGCAAGGTGCTCGACGTCAACGCCGGCAGCACCACGCAGGGCCTGCAACTGCAGCAGTGGTCGGCAAATGGCGGCGCCAACCAGATGTGGTACCTGCGGCCCACCGGTAACGGCTACTACACCATCGTCGCCCGCAGCAGCGGACTGGTAGCCGACGTCTCCGGTGCCTCGACAAGTGACGGGGCGCAGGTCGTGCAGTGGGCCGCCAACGGCGGGACCAACCAGCAGTGGCAGTTCGTACCCGCCTGACCAGTAGCAGAGGTGAGTGTCACGTTCGGCCGCCGGTAACGGGCTGCCGATTGTCGCGCCGACCCGGGGCCACGAACCGTGCCCCCGGGTCGGCCGCGATCCAATCGGTGACCATCCCGCAGGACGGCCGACGTCAACCTCACCTCGCAAGAAAGCCATCCGTGACCATGTTGGAGTTCGACGGGGCGATGCCCGACCGGTGTCCCGGCCGGGCATTCGCGATCGCTTCGGTCAGATCAGCCAGCGGTTCTTCTGCACGAAGGGCAGCTTGGCCCACTGCCGGCCCAGGCCCCAGGTGTGCCCGGCGTAGGTCAGCGCGAGCACGATGGCGCCAATCGCGTAGACGACGTGGTAGTCGGTGACCGGGTTGGTGGAGCCGCTCGGCTTGCCCGCGCTGGTGTGCTGGGCGAGCGGCCATTCGGCTGCCCACATCATGGCCATCATGACGCCGGCCGCCGCCGCGGCCAGGCGCATTCCGACGCCGAGGATGAGCGCGACGCCGATACCGAGCAGGCCGAGCATGAAGGCCCAGTTGGCCCAGGCGTCACCGGCGATGCTGTGGAAGAAGCCCTGCAACGGTCCCACTTCGACATTGGCCAGGAAACCCTTGGTCGGTGACCCGCCGTTGATCCACGACTTGGCCGAGGGGGTCGCGTAGCCGAAGCCGAAGGCCTTGTCCAAGAACGCCCACACAAAGACGAACCCGGTGGAGATCCGTAGCACGGCGAGGGCCCGGGCGGCGGTCTTGGTGAGCATGGCCCCGGGCGCCTCGACGTGTTCGAGGTGCGCCGTACGGCTCCGGTCGATGGTGTTCATTTTGGCTCCTCCTCGGTTGTTCTTCCACCCCCGACTCTGCTCCGGTCGAAGCTTCGCCGCCCGGGTCGAACCACCCGACTCGTACGGGACCAAAGTCCTGATCACTGGCCGAGGCGCGCTGGCGTGCCCCGGCGTCCACGAGCCGCAAGCCATGCTCGTCGAGCTGATCGTCCACGGTAGGACACCATTCCGCCGCCTTGTCCGGCCGCGGTCCGGCGGCGTGTCTGGAGCCTCGGGGCTGCGCCACCCCGTCTGGACCTGCTCGGCTGCTGCTCTCCGCCCCGGGGAATCCCCGGGTGGGGCCAGCGTTCTCAGCCGCCGGTCGGGACCCGCCAGGTCAGTGTTGTCCCGGTGCCTACGCGTGCGGCGCTGACCTCGAAGCTGCCGCCCAGATCTTGGGCGCGTTCGCCCATGTTGACGACGCCGCCGCGGGCGAGGGCTGGGTCGAAGCCCTTGCCGTCGTCCTCGACGCACATGACGACTTCGCCGTCTGCGGCCCGCAGCGAAACCCGGGCGTTGGTGGCTTCGGCGTGCCGGGCGATGTTCGACAGGGCTTCGCGGAGTACGGCGATCAGTTCGGGCTTGATGTCGTCGGGAACGGCGCTGTCCACCGGGCCGGAGGTGTCCAGGACGGGCCGGAATCCGAGCGTCTCGGCTGCCGTGGCCACCGCCTCGTTCATTTCGGCGCGCAGGGACGGGCCGGTCGGGGTCCGTAGTTCGAAGATCGAGCGGCGGATGTCGCGGATGGTGGCGTCGAGGTCGTCGACGGCGGCGTTGATGCGCTTGGCCACCTCCGGCCTTCCGGCCTGGTGCACAGCGCCCTGCAGTTGCATGCCGGTGGCGAACAGCCGCTGAATGACCACGTCGTGCAGGTCCCGGGCGATGCGTTCCCGGTCCTCGAGTAACACGAGCTGCTGACGTTCCTCCTGAGCCCGGGCCCGTTCGAGGGCCAGGGCGGCCTGCCCGGCGAAGGTCGACAGCAGTGCGGCGTCCTCGTTGCCGGATGACTGATCGGGTGGTTGAGCCACGATGAGTACGCCGTGCAGGGTGTCCGGGCCGGCGAGCGGTACGGCCATCGCCGGACCGTCGGGCACCGGCCATGGCCATTCGATGGCGCTTCGAAGGTTTTCGACGGCGCGGAACTTCTCCTTCCCGAACGCCGCCGCGGCGGCCGGCTCCACGGGAACGAGCTTGCCGGCGAGTTCGCCATACGACGGATCGGTGCCGTCGGCCACCTCGATCGAGTATCTGGCGTTGACCTCGTCGTACAGCATGACCAGGACGAGTTCGCTGCCGGACACCTCACGGGCGCGCCGGGCGATAAGCCGCAGCGCCTCGGTGCGTTGGACGGTGCCGAGGAGCACGCTGGTGATCTCGGCGGTGGCGGCGAGCCAGCGCTCGCGGCGCTGGGCCAGTTCGTAGAGCCGGGCGTTGTCGATGGCCACTCCGGCTGCCGCGGCCAGTGCGACGACGATTTCCTCGTCGTCCTGGCCGAACTCGTCGGCGCCCTGTTTTTCGGCGAGGTAGAGGTTGCCGAAGATCTGGTCGCGGGTGCGGACCGGCACGCCGAGGAAGCTGTGCATCGGGGGGTGGTGCGGTGGGAAGCCGTACGAGTCGGGGTGTCTGGTGATGTCGGGCAGCCGCACCGGGCGTGGGTCGGTGATCAGCAGGCCGAGGATTCCGCGGCCGTGCGGCAGGTCGCCGATCCTGGCGTGCGCGGCCGGGTCGATGCCGTGGGTGATGAAATCGCTCAGGTCGGTGCGATCGGCGCCGAGTACGCCGAGCGCGCCGTAACGGGCGCCGGCGAGCGCGCACGCTGCCCCCACGATGCGTTGCAGGGTGCTGCGCAGGTCCAGATCCGTGCCGATGCCCACGACCGCGTCGAGCAGCGCTCGCAGGCGCTCCCGGCTTGTCATCACCTCGCCGACCCGGTCGAGCATCTCCTGCAGGAGTTCGTCGAGCCGGACACGGGAAAGCGGACTGAGCCCGAGCGACGGCCGTTCGATCCGGTCGTCCGCCGACGGATGTTCCACCATGTCGGCCAGACTAATGCCGGGCCACGGATTACGGACCGACGGCCGGCCGTCCATTTGCGCGGCCGTCGGCGGTGGCCCGCCACCATAGAAGGCCGGCCGCCGGTCCGTCAGCTCGCACGGACGACGACGTCGGCGACGTCCCGCCGCGGGGTGGGTCGTCCGGGCGTGCCGTGGCCGATGCGCAGGGCGAGCTGCGGGTATCCGGTCCGGCCGAGGGAGCGCCGCAGCTGGTCACGGGCGGCTGGTACCTCGATCGGTTGCGAGATCATCGAGGTGGCCAGGCCGGCGTCGGTTGCGGTCAGCAGAACCTTCTGCAGGGCCTGGCCGGCGTTGATCTGGTCCACCGGCCCGTCGCCGGCCACGCCGAGGACGCCGACCAGCGGTTCGGGTTCGTGCGCACGGGCGGATGCGCGGCGCCGGTCGCCGAAAGCCCGTTGTGGTAGCAGGTCCCGCGGTTCGGGCAGCGGTGCGCCGGCACCCACCGGAACGCCGTCGGGCGCGTCGTCGGCGTGGATCCAGCTGATCAGCTCGGCCTGGTAACGGGCGTCGCGGCGCAGCACGCGGTCGGCGCTGCCGGCGATCTCAGCGAAGCCGGCCAGGGCGGTCATGCCGACCAGCAGGTCGAGCCACGCGGATTCGCTGCGCGCGGCGTCGATGAGGCGGATGCGAACGTCCGCCGGCACCGGTTCGGGCCAGAACGGCGCCCGGTTGCTGTGCCGGCGGCCGATGGCGGCGTACAGGTCCTGCTCGGCGTAGGTCGGTGGCCTTTCCGGGGCGGGGATGAGCCGGGCGATCACGGCGGGTTCGGCGGAGCGGGGGCGCGGGTGCACCTCGGCGGGCCGGCTGCGCATGGCGAGGGCGAGGCGGGCGTTGTAGGTGGCGGCGCCGCATGCCAGACGGATCGCCCAGCCGGACCGGTCTGCGACGGCGAGCTGCCGGGCCGGATCGGCGACGACCTCGATGCCGCCGTCACGCAGTCGGAACAGCCACGGCTGGCTGTTGTGCATCGACGGCGCGCGGATGCCGGCCTCCGCGGCCGCTTGCAGGTCCGCGTCGCGGTAACCGTCCACTGCGGGTCTCCTTCGCGCTGGTCGAGGGGACGACGACAACCGGGCACGCTGCTTCGGTTGCCACGGTCAGGGGTACGTCGTGGCCTACTTCACGTTGGTGATGACGTCGCGGGGATCGCGGCGCGGTGCGGCGGGCACGGGTACGCGGTCGGGCCGGTAGCCGAGCCGGACCGCCAGGTACGGCTCTCCGATGTGGGAGACCAGGCGGCGCAGCAGATGGCGGGGCCACTCAGGCTCGACAGCGTCGCTCAGCGGAGCGGTGGCCAGGCCGTCGGCGGTGGCCAGCAGCAGCAGCGCGGACAGCGCCGCACCGCCGCGGAGCAGGCTGACGCGCTCGTCGCCGTTGCCGAACAGAACGACGTACGCCGCACCCTGGTCGTGCACAGCGCCCGCGGTGAGCTTCGCCGTGGCATCGGGGAAGAAGTCGCGGACGGGAACGCGCCGCAGCTCCGGCTTGACCGCGGTGGTCGCCGGCACGCCGTCCCCGGCACTTTCCGGCCGGTTCGTCCAGCGGTGCAGGTCGGCGCGGTAGGCAGGGTCGGCCAGCTCGACGGCGGCGGCGATCTCGGCCGAGACGGCGAGCATGGCTACCTGGTCGGGTCGCACCGTGTGCAGGTAGGCGCCCTCCGCCTCGACGAGGCTACGCAGCTTGGTCAACTCGGTGTCGGCCACCGGTCGGTCGTCGAAGGCTCGTCGGTCGGTGCGCCGGTGGGGGATGGCTGCGGCCATGCGCACCGCCTCGGGATCGGGTGGCACCGGCCGGCCGAGGGCGATTCGGGCCAGCAGATCGGGCCGTGCCGGGTCGGGCAGGCTTTCGACAGTCACGGACCAGCCGGCCGCGGCCAGATAGGTGCGGGCGTGGTGCAGGGCGGCGCCGCAGCTGAGCAGCATCAGCCGGCCGTCGGGGTCGATGCTGTCGACGCGGCGGTCCGCCTCGGCGAACAACTCCATCGCCTCGCCGCTGATCCGCCAGTTCCAGGGCTGGGTGTTGAAGACCGACGGTGCGTGCTGTGCGGCGCGGGCGGCCTGCTCGAGCGGTGTCATGGGGAAACCTCCGTATCTGTCACCACCACCTTGCCGTTCACCCGCCCCGGCCGTTCAGGGCCGAAGGTCCCGTTCCACCGGCCAGCCGGTACCCGCCGGGCCCGGCCACGTCAGTGGGCGGTCAGTACACCGTCAGCCCGCGATCGTGGAACTGGCCACGGACCCGACGCAGCAGCGCCTCATCCGGCGGCGGCGTGTCCGCCAGCGCAAACGGCAGGCCGAGGGCGGCGTACTTCTGAGCGCCCAGCCGGTGGAAGGGCAGCACCTCGACGCGTTCGACGGTGGGCACGCTGGCCGCGATGGACGCGACGGCGTCGACGTTGCACGGGTCGTCGGTGAGACCGGGTACGAGGACGAAACGAACCCAGATCGGCATACCACGGTCGGCCAGGCGGTGCGCGAACCGCACGGTCGGCGTCAGCCGCCCGGTGCGGGTCACGGTCCGGTACGTGGCCGGGTCGCCGGACTTGATGTCGAGCAGGACCAGGTCGGTGGCGTCGAGCAGCGCGTCGTCGGCGCGGTCGCCCAGCAGGCCGCTGGTGTCCAGGGCGGTGTGCAGCCGCATCTCCTTGCAGTGGCGCAGCACCTCGCGGCTGAAGGCGGGCTGTTGCAGCGGTTCGCCGCCGCTGAGAGTGACGCCGCCGCGGGCGACCTTCAAGAAACGTTCGTAGCGGCGGATTTCGGTGAGCAGGTCGTCGACGGAGGTAGGCCGGCCGAAACGGCGGTACTGGGTGTCGGGGCTGTGGCAGTAGAGGCAGCGCAGCGGGCACCCGGCCAGGAACGCGACGAACCGGGTGCCCGGCCCGTCCACTCCGGTGGAGATGTCGAAGGAGTGGAGCGAGCCGGTCACCGGTGCGGTGACGACGGTCATCACAGCGCTCCGTGGAAGGTCCGGGAGATGACGTCGCGCTGCTGCTCGGGAGTGAGTCTGACGAAGTTCACCGCGTACCCGGATACCCGGATGGTCAGCTGCGGGTACTTCTCCGGGTGGGCCATGGCGTCCTCGAGCGTCGCCCGGTTCAGCACGTTGACGTTCATGTGGAAACCGCCGCTGTCGGTGTAGCCGTCGAGCACTCCGACGAGATTGGTGATCCGTTCGTCACGGGCGTGGCCGAGGCCGTCCGGAGCGACGGTGATCGTCAGCGAGATCCCGTCGCGCGCGCAGCGGTACGGCAGCTTGGCGACCGACAGCGCGGCGGCGACCATGCCGTGCGTGTCGCGGCCGTTCATCGGGTTCGCGCCCGGCGCGAACGGCTCACCGGCGCGCCGTCCGTCGGGCGTGTTGCCGGTGTGCGTGCCGTAGACCACGTTCGAGGTGATCGTGAGAACCGAGAGCGAAGGCTCGGCACCCCGGTAGGTGGGCTGCCGCCGGATCTTGGCCATGAATCGTTCGACCAGGTCGACGGCGATCGCGTCGGCGCGGTCGTCGTTGTTGCCGAAGGCCGGGAAGTCCCCGTCCACGGCATAGTCGACGGCCAGACCGCTCTCGTCGCGCAGCACCTTGACGTGGGCGTGCCTGATGGCGCTCAGGCTGTCCACGGCTACCGACAGGCCAGCGATGCCGGTGGCGAGGAAACGGTGCACGGGGTAGTCGTGCAGGGCCATCTCGATGCGCTCGTAGGCGTACTTGTCGTGCATGTAGTGGATGACGTTGAGCGCGTCGACGTAAGTCTCGGCCAGCCAGTCCAGCGTCCGGTCGTACGCGGCCAGGACCTCGTCGTAGTCGAGCACGTCGTCGACGATCGGCTCGGCGACGAAGACCCGCTCGCCGGTCATCTCGTCGCGGCCGCCGTTGATCGCGTACAACAGTGCCTTGGCGAGGTTGGCGCGGGCGCCGAAGAACTGCATGTCCTTACCCACCCGCATGGCCGACACGCAGCAGGCGATGGCGGTGTCGTCGCTGTACGCGGGTCGGATCAGATCGTCGTTCTCGTACTGGATGGCGCTCGTGTCGATGGAGACCTGAGTGCAGAACCGCTTGAACCCCTCGGGCAGCGCCGGCGACCACAACACGGTCAGGTTCGGCTCCGGGGCCGGCCCCAGGTTGTACAGGGTCTGCAGGTAGCGGAAGCTCGTGCGGGTGACCAGGGGGCGGCCGTCGCAGCCGATCCCCCCGAGCGCCTCGGTCACCCAGGTCGGGTCACCGGAGAACAACTGGTCGTACTCGGGCGTGCGCAGGAACCGGATGATCCGCAGCTTGATGACGAAGTCGTCGACCAGTTCCTGCGCCTCCCGCTCGGCGAGCCGGCCCTCGGCGATGTCGCGCTGCAGGTAGACGTCGACGAACGTGGCGGTCCGGCCCAGCGACATCGCCGCGCCGTTCTGCTCCTTGGTGGCCGCCAGGTAGGCGAGGTACAACCACTGGATCGCCTCGCGGCCGGTGCTCGCCGGGCCGGAGATGTCACAACCGTACTGGCCGGCCATGAATCGCAGCTCCTCCAGCGCCCGAATCTGCTCGGCCAGTTCCTCGCGGTCGCGGATGACCTCCTCCGACGACAGCTGAGCGTCGAGCGAGGCCTTGACCGTCCGGCGTTCGGCGATCAAGCGGTCCACCCCGTACAGCGCGACGCGCCGGTAGTCGCCGATGATCCGGCCCCGGCCGTACGCGTCCGGCAATCCGGTGATGATGTGCGAGCGGCGGGCGGCCTTCACGTCGGCCGGGTAGGCGTCGAAGACGCCGTCGTTGTGCGTCTTGCGGTATCGGCTGAAGATCGTCCGCACGGCCGGGTCGAGGGTGAAGCCGTACGCCTCGAGACCGGCCTCCACCATCCGCAGCCCGCCGTTCGGCATGATCGCGCGGCGCAGCGGCGCGCTGGTCTGCAGGCCCACGATGAGTTCACGGTCCCGGTCGAGGTAGCCCGGCTCGTGCGAGGTGATCGTGGACGGGGTGTGGGCGTCCACGTCGTAGACCCCGCGACGGCTCTCCTCGACGAACATGCGTTGCAACTGCTGCCAGATTCGCTCGGTACGGTGCGTCGGCCCGGTCAGGAACTCCGACCCACCGGAGTACGGCTCGATGTTGTCGTGGATGAACCCGCCGACGTCGATCGTCTCGCGCCAGCCGGTGCCGCGGAACCCGCGCCAGGCTTCGTGGGATGTGGTGGCCATTGCCCCTCCTTCGTCTCCTCCCAGCCTTGCCGAGCGACCACCCGCGGTTCAGGGCCAGAGGTCCCGGACGGGTCGGGACCGTCCGGGACCTCTGGGTGCGGGCGCGATCTCGTCGGCCCTGGGTGGGTTGGTCATGGTGGCCCGGCGGCGTGTGGGCGGAACACCTCAGCGCTGCTCGACGAGCCGGTGTGCGCCCAACAGGTGCGCCCACCAGGGCCGGCTCGTCGAAGCGGCGCGCAGCGGTGGCCTGCCGGTGCGCTTGAGACTGATCCAGCCGCCGGGACCCATCGTCACCGTGCCGATCGCCGGGCGTCGACGCAGGGCCAGGCCCGCCGACACCGCCGCGGTGGTCACCGCCGCGGTTGCCAGCGCGGCCACCGCGATGGTGGTGGCATCCACGGCCGGCACGAAGCGTCCGTCGATGTAGGCGCCGATCTCCCGATCGCCACGGCGGACCGGTGTCACAGTCGTCGTCATCGTTGACCTCCTACCGGCTGTCCGAGCCGGCCGCTGCGCTCGCGGCACGACCGGCTTCGAGCCGGGCGATCGGCACCCGAAACGGCGAGCAGGACACGTAGTCCAGGCCCGCGTGGTGGAAGAACCGCACCGAAGCCGGATCACCGCCGTGCTCGCCGCAGACCCCGACGGTCAGATCGGGCCGCGTGGCACGGCCGCGCTCGACGGCGGTGCGGACAAGCTCGCCCACGCCGTCGCCGTCGATGCTCTCGAACGGTGACACCGAGAAGATGCCCAACTCGACGTACCGGCGGAAGAACGCGCCTTCCACGTCGTCGCGGGAGAAGCCCCACGTCATCTGGGTCAGGTCGTTCGTGCCGAACGAGAAGAACTCGGCGACGCTGGCGATCTGCCCGGCGGTCAGGGCGGCCCGGGGCACCTCGATCATGGTGCCGAGCCGGATCGGCGGCGCACCAGGCACGCTCGCCAGTACCGACTCCGCTTCCGCGCGTACCGTCTCGAGTTCCTGAACCGCTCCGACCAGCGGAACCATGATCTCCGGTTGGGGGTCGCCGCCTGCGGCGATGCGAGCGGCCGCGGCCTGCGCGATCGCGCGGACCTGCATGGCGAACAGACCCGGGATCACCAGGCCCAGACGTACGCCGCGCAGCCCGAGCATCGGGTTCTGCTCGTGCATGCGCCGCACCGCAATCAGTAGTCTGCCGTCGTGGCCCGGGTCCACGCCGAGCGCCTCCGCGCGGGCCACCCGGGCGGTCAGCTCCTCCAGCGGGGGCAGGAACTCGTGCAGCGGTGGGTCGATGAGCCGCACGGTCACCGGCAGCCCGTCCATCGCGGCGAACAGCTCCTCGAAGTCGGCCCGCTGCAGGGGCAGCAGTGCGTCGAGGGCTTCGGCGCGGGTGGCGTCGTCCTCGGCGAGGATCAGCCGCTCGACCAGCCGGCGGCGGTCGCCGAGGAACATGTGCTCGGTGCGGCACAAGCCGACCCCGGTGGCGCCGAAGCGGCGGGCTCGGGCGGCGTCGGCGCCGGTGTCGGCGTTGGCGTGCACGGCGAGCCGGGCCTGGCGATCGGCGTGGATCATCAGCCGCTGCACCGCGGAGAGCAGCGGGTCACCGTCCGCCGCCAGCTTGCCCTCGAAGTACCGCACCACCGCGGAGGGCCGCACGGGGACCGATCCCGGGTAGACCTTTCCGGTGGTCCCGTCGATCGAGATGATGTCACCGGCGTGCAGGGTGCGACCCGCCACGGTGACGGCGTCGCCGTCGATGCGCAGTTCCTCGGCGCCGCAGACACACGTCTTGCCCATGCCGCGGGCGACCACCGCGGCGTGCGACGTCTTGCCGCCGCGCGAGGTGAGGATGCCGTGAGCGGCGATCATGCCGGACAGGTCGTCGGGGTTGGTCTCCCGGCGCACCAGGATGACCGGCTCGGTCGCCGCCACTGCGGCGGCGGAGTCGAAGACGATGGCGCCGACGGCCGCGCCCGGAGAGGCCGGCACGCCGGTGGTCAGCGGCGGGGGAGTGGCGGTGGTGTCGAAACTGGGGAACATCAGCTGGGCCAGTTGTTCGCCGGTGACCCGCTGCAGTGCCTCGTCCAGGGTGATGCTGCCCTCGTCGACCAACTGGGCGGCGATGACGAACGCGGCGGCCGGCGTGCGCTTGCCGACCCGGGTCTGCAGCATCCACAACGTGCCGTTCTCGATGGTGAACTCGATGTCGCACAGGTCGCGGTAACGCTGTTCGAGCCGCTTGATGATCGACAGCAGCTGCCGGTGGCTCGCTGGATCGATGGTGACGAGCTCGGCCAGGGGCACGGTGTTGCGGATCCCGGCGACCACGTCCTCTCCTTGAGCGTTGCGCAGGTAGTCGCCGTAGACGCCGCGCCGGCCGGTGGCCGGGTCCCGGGTGAAGGCGACCCCGGTGCCGGAGTTCGCCCCCCGGTTGCCGAAGACCATCGCCATGACGTTGACCGCGGTGCCGAGGTCCTGCGGGATGCGCTCCTGCCGGCGGTACACGATGGCGCGTTCGGCGTTCCACGAGCGGAACACCGCTGCGATCGCCAGGAACAGCTGTTCGTGCGGCGCCTGCGGAAAGTCCCGGCCGCTGTGCTCGTGGAACACCTTCTTGTACGCGTGTACCAGGTCCTGCAGTTGATTCGTGTCGAGTTCCGGGTCCGTTGCGACGCCCGCGATCGACCTGGCGGCCGTCAGTTCCTCCTCGAAAGCGTCCCCTGGAACGTCGAAAACCGTCTTGCCGAACATCTGGATCAGGCGCCGGTACGAGTCCCAGGCGAACCGCTCATCCGCGCTCTGCCGGCCGAGTCCGACGACACTCGCGTCGTTCAGGCCGATATCCAGAATCGTCTCCATCATCCCCGGCATCGAGAACTTGGCACCCGAGCGCACCGACAGCAACAGCGGATCCGCGGCGTCGCCGAAGGTCTTGCCCATCCGGGTCTGCATCAGCCGCAGGTGGTGCTCGACCTCGGTGAGTAGGCCCGCGGGCATCGTGCCGGTGTGCAGGTAGGCGCGGCACGCATCGGTGGTGACGGTGAACCCGGGCGGCACCGGCAGGCCCATCAGGGTCATCTCGGCCAGGTTGGCGCCCTTGCCGCCGAGCAGGTCCTTGAGGTCCTTGTTGCCGTCGGTGAAGTCGTAGACGTATCGGGTCATGGCACTGTCACCCCTTCCTTTTCTTCCTTTGTAGACCGCTCGGGGTTCTTCGCCGTAGGGCCGGACGACCCCCATCGACGGGCCCTGGCGAGACGCTCTGACCTGTGTCATTGCGGCTCCTACCGGTACCGGTGGGAAGCAAGGAAGCGGGTGGCTGACCGCCACCCGCTCCGAGGTCTTGCCGCTGCCGCCGGGCAGCGTCGGGAGACGGTGGCGCCGGCCGGCGCCACCGTCTCGGTAAAGCTCAGCCGCGTGCGGCCCAGTCGCCGAGCGCCCAGTCGTGCACCTCGGGCATGTCCTCCAGGTGCTCCACCACGTACGTCTCGTGGCGGTCGAGCTGGCTCTGGCACCACGCCTTGAGGTCCGCGGCGCCGCGGGGGAGGCGCTTGGCGTTGTTGATGGCGTCCATGACGAGGTGGTACCGCGACGCCTTGTTGCGGACCGTCATGTCGAACGGGGTGGTGGTCGTGCCCTGCTCGATGAAGCCGCGGACGCGGAACCGGTCCGCGTCGGGGCGGCCGTGTACGAGCTGGTGTATCGCGCCGGGGTAGCCGTGGAAGGAGAACACCACGTCGACGGTGTCGGTGAACAGCTCGGTGAACAGGGTCTCGCTCATGCCGTGCGGGTGGTCCTTGGGCCGGACCAGGGTCATCAGGTCGACGACGTTGACGACGCGGACCTTGAAGCCGGGCAGCCGGTCACGCAGGATCTGTGCCGCAGCGACCGTCTCCATGGTGACGACATCGCCGGCGCAGGCGAGGACGATGTCGGGGTCGCTGGTGCCGTCGTCGGTGCCGGCCCAGTCCCAGACGCCCGCGCCGCGCGCGCAGTGCTCGATCGCCTCGTCCATGGAGAGGTACTGCAGCTGTGGCTGCTTGTCGATCACGATCAGGTTGATGTACGACCGCGACCGGAAGCAGTGGTCGGCCACCGACAACAGGGTGTTGGCGTCCGGCGGCAGGTAGACCCGGGCGACGTCGCCGCGCTGGGTGAGCACCACCTGGATCAGGCCGGGCCCCTGGTGGGAGAAGCCGTTGTGGTCGTTGCGCCACGCCGTCGAGGTGAGCAGCACGTTGAGGCTGGGCACCTTCTCGCGCCACGGCAGGTTCTTGGCCTCCTGCAACCATTTGCCGTGCTGCACGGTCTGTGACGCGCTGACCATGGCGAACGCCTCGTACGTGGCGAACATGCCGTGCCGACCGGTCAGGTTGTAGCCCTCCAGCCAGCCGTGGCAGTTGTGCTCGCTGAGCACCTCCATGACCCGGCCGTGGCGGCTGAGCGCCACGTCCTCCGGCGTCACTCGCTCCATGAAGGCGCGGTCGGAGACGTCGAAGATGGCACCGAGCCGGTTGCTGTTGGTCTCGTCGGGGCAGAACAACCGGAACCGGTCGGCGTTGCGGGTGTAGATGTCGCGCATTATCTCGCCCAGCTTGCGCGTCGACTCGGCCCGCTGTTGTGCGGGCCGGGGCACGTCGACCGCGTAGGCACGGAAGTCCGGCAGGTCCAGGTCCCGGGTCAGCACCCCGCCGTTGGCATGCGGGCTGGCACTCATCCGCAGGTCACCGTCGGGAGCCTGGTCCCGGATCAACGCCACGGGCGCGCCGGCGGAATCGAACAGCTCCTCCGGACGGTACGACTTGAGCCAGCGCTCCAGCAGTGCCAGGTGCTCCGGGTTGTCCTTGACGCCGGACAGCGGCACCTGGTGCGACCGCCAGGTCCCGGTGACGGTGATCCCGTCGACGGAGTCCGGACCGGTCCAGCCCTTCGGCGACCGCAGGATGATCAGCGGCCAGGTCGGGCGGGTACCGTCCCAGGAACCGTCACGGGCGGCGGTCTGGATCTCGCGGATCCTCGTCCAGGCGGTGGCGAGGGCAGCGGCGAAGCGGTGGTGCATGCCGGGCAGGTCGGAGCCCTCGACCTCGATCACGTCGTAGCCGTGGCCACGCAGCAGGCTGCGTACCTCCTCGGGGTCCTTTCGCCCCAGCACGGTGGGACCGGAGATCTTGGCGTCGTTGAGGTGCAGGATCGGTAGGACCGCACCGTCGCGCTCGGGGTTGAGGAAGGACACGCCCTTCCAGGAGCCCTCCAGTGGCGCGGTCTCGGCCTCACCGTCGCCTACCACCGCGATGGCCAGCAGGTCCGGGTTGTCCATGACCGCGCCGAACGCGTGGACCAGGACGTAGCCCAGCTCGCCGCCCTCGTGGATGGAGCCGGGGGTGGTCACCGACACGTGCGACGGGATACCACCCGGGCTGGAGAACTGCCGGAACAGGCGCAGCATCCCGGCCTCGTCCTGGCTGACGTCCGGGTAGACCTCGCTGTAGGTGCCTTCCAGGTAGCCGGCGGCCACCAGTGCCGGGCCGCCGTGACCCGGACCGGCCAGGTAGATCGCCTGCTGACCGGTGTGCCGGATCAGCCGGGAGACGTGCGCGTAGATCAGCGACAGGCCGGGGCTGGTTCCCCAGTGACCGAGCAGGCGCGGCTTGATGTGCTCAGTCGACAGGGGCTCGCGCAGCAACGGGTTGCCCTGCAGGTAGATCTGTCCGATGGTCAGGTAGTTGTTCGCCCGCCACCACGCGTCCAGACGGGCGAGTTCGGTGTCGTCGAGCTCGGCGAGCGTACGGGGTTGGGATACGACCGCGGTCACGGCGATTCCTTTCACAGATCTCGGCTTGTCAGGAGTCACGCTAGGCCCAGCCGGGGTCGGCCACCCAGGGCCGGAAGCCGTCCGCCTAAGGACCTTTGGCCCCCCGCTCCGGGACCTCAGGGCACCGCCGCTCTGATCAGGAATACCGGGTACTCCGGCGCCATCGCGGTGAACTCAGCGAGTGAGGAATGCCTGTCGATCGGGAAGTGCGGGCGGGCACCCGGTGCCTTGGCGAGATATTCGCGCAGGATGGAGGCTCGTTCCGCCACGTCGACCTCGACCAGCCGGACCGGCTCCCGCCGGCCACGCCGCAGGGTGGCCGCACCGTCGGCGGCCCGGACGTTGGCCACCCAGTTGGCCCGGCTTCCGAGCATCGAGACCAGGTAGCGCTCGCCGTCATGAATGGTCATCACCAACGGCACGGCCACCGTCCGCCCGGTACTGCGGCCGACCACCTGCAGAGTCACCCAGGCCGACGGTGCCAGGAATCCGCTGCCGTGCTGGGCGGCGGCGATCCGGTTGAGCACCCGCGCCAGGCGACCGGGACGCCCTCCCCGGTACATCCGGGCGCGCCATGATCGTCGAATTGTCACTTGTCGCTCCTTCGCAGAACCTCGGACAGCGGCCGGCGCGGTGCCACCGCAGCCTGTGGTCCGTATCCGATCCGGATGATCATCTGCGCCCAACGGCCGGCCGCGGTGTCGGTGAGCAGTTCGCGGATCGCCGGAACCTCGACCGGTTGGCTGATGGGAGTGGTGGCCAGCCTCAACCGGGTGGCCGCCAGCAGGACGTGCTGAAGGGCCTGACCGGCGCGTACCCAGTCGTGCGGGCCATCACCGAGCGTCGCGAGCACGGCGATGGTCGGGTGCGCCTCGAAGAACTCACTGGTCCGCCAGGGTTGCGGGTGGACAAGGCCGAAGTCTCGGATCGGCATCCGTTCGAGGGCGTCCCACGGTCCGATGGCGGCGGCTGGGATGCCGTCGCGGCGGCCCGACGCGGGCCTCGTCCAGCGGCTCAGCTCGGCCCGGTAGCGGCCGCTCGTGCGCAGTCGGCGCTCAGCCTGCTGCCCGAGCCCCAGGATGGCATTGCGGGTGACCGGACCGGCGACCGTGAGTGCCACACCCTGGTCCGCGGCGGCCACGGTCAGCTCCTCGATCGCGTCAGCGGACACCGCCGAGTCGGCGAACGGCCACCGGTTGGTGTGCCGCCTGGCGATCGCTTCGGCCAGCGTCGTCACGGTTTCCGGCGGTGGGGCTTCGCGATCGAGCAGCACCCGGGCCACCAGGTCGGGCGAGTCCGCCTCCGGGAAGAGGGCGTACGTCGTGCGCCAACCCTCTGCCCGCAGCGCCAGCCGCAGCGTGAACAGGGCCGCACCGACACTGATCAGGAGCTCGCGCCCGGACGCGTCCAGCGCGTCGAGTCGGCGGCTGTGGTCCGCGTACACCCGCACTTCCCGGCCAGTGACCCGGAAAAGCCATGGCTGGCTGTTGTGCAGCGAGGGAGCTAGCGTCGCGGCCGCCACGCACCGGGCGAGCATGTTCATGACGCGCCTTCCGCGCGCTGTTTGATACCCAGCAGCATCCGGCGTTCCATGATCAGACTGCCCGGTTCCATCACCAGGCGGTACGCGATCCGAGCCGGTCGCGGACTGCCCGCCAGCGCCATCCGGTTGCGGCTGATCAGCCGGGTACCCGCCCGGTGTGGCCGTAGGTGGAAGGCCCACACCCAGGCGCCATCGGCGGACCGGAACGCCAGCGTCCGCCCCGGGTCGAGGATCTCGACCCGAAGGGCGGGCCCGTTCTTGCCAAGCGGTAGTTCGTCGCCGACGGCGAGGTCCTGGAACTGGGGCAGGATCTCGTCGGCGCTGTGCATGTCGAGCCCGAACAGGTTCTCGATCCAGTCGTAGGTGTAGGCGCCACCGCGACCGCTGCCCATCTGCACGAGCCAGGGCCAGACCGCCTCGGGTGACGCGTCGATGGTGACTGCCCGGGTCGAGACGATGTCCGGGTCGGCGAGGAGTTCGTCGCCGGGCAGAGTGGCCGCCACCTCGCCCATGGTGGCTCCCCACGTGAGCCACCGCCCGGGTCGTTGGAGCACAGTTCCCTTCATGACCTCTCCTTCCTGAGCGGAAGCGGCACTCCCGGCTTACTCAGCCGGCGGTCGCCGATCCGTAGTACGCGGCGCGCATCAGGTCCTGCATGTCGGCGAGCATCGGCATTCTGGGATTGGCCGGCGCGCACTGGTCCTCGTACGCGTTGAGCGCCTGCTGCGGCAGCGCCGCGAGGAAGGCCCGTTCGTCCACACCGACGGCCGCGAACGAGGGCTCGATGCCGACCTCGTCGCGCAGCCTCTCGATCGCTGTGGCCAGAGCTTCGACCGCTTCGGCGTCGGTCGCCGCGGGCAGCCCGAGGGTGCGGGCGATGTCGGCGAATCGTTGCGGCGCCCGGTAGCTCTCGTATTTCGGCCAGCCGGTGAGCTTGCTCGGGACGGTTCCGTTGTAGCGGATGACGTGCGGGAGCAGGATCGCGTTGGTGCGTCCGTGTGCGACGTGGAAGGTGGCGCCCAGGGTGTGCGACATGGCGTGCACGATGCCGAGGAAGGCGCTGCCGAACGCCATGCCGGCGATCGTCCCGGCGTTGTGCATTTTCTCGCGGGCCTGCGGGTCGGCGGCGCCGTGGTGCACGGCCCGGGCGAGGTTGCCGAAGATGAGCCGGATGGCGTGCAGGGCCAGGCCGTCGGTGAAGTCGCTGGCGTACACCGACACGTACGACTCGATCGCGTGGGTGAGCGCGTCGAAGCCGCTGTCCGCGGTGACCACCGCCGGCAGGTCGGCGGCCAGCACCGGGTCGACGATCGCCACACTCGGCGTGAGGGCGTAGTCGGCGAGTGGGTACTTCTTGCCCGACGCGGTGTCGGTGATGACGGCGAACGGGGTGACCTCGGCCCCGGTGCCGGAGGTGGTCGGGATGCACACGAGCTGGGCCAGGGTGCCGAGGGTGGGGAACTTGAAGGCGCGTTTGCGGATGTCGAAGAACTTCTCCCGCAGATCGGCGAAGACCACCTCGGGGTGCTCGTAGCGCAGCCACATCACCTTGGCGGCATCCATCGCCGAACCCCCGCCGAGCGCGATGATGGTGTCCGGCCGAAACGAGCGCATCAACTCGGCGCCGCGGTCGACGGTGGACACGCTGGGCTCCGGTTCGACGTCGTCGATGATCTGCAGAGCCACCTGCTCGCGGCGGCGGTGCAGCACGGACAGCACGCGGTCCACGTACCCCAACTTGGTCATGGTGTGGTCGGTGACCACCGTGACCCGGTGCACGTCGGGCATGTCGGCGAGGTAACGGATCGCGTTCGGCTCAAAGTAGATCTTCGGCGGAACCTTGAACCACTGCAGATTGTTCGTACGCCGGGCAACCCGCTTGATGTTGATCAGATCGACCGCGGTGACGTTGTGCGACACCGAGTTGTGGCCGTAGCTGCCGCAGCCCAGCGTCAGCGACGGCAGGAAGGCGTTGTACATGTCGCCGATGCCGCCCTGCGAGGCCGGTGCGTTCCAGATGATCCGGACGGCCTTGACCCGACGGCCGTACGCCTCGGCCAGATCCGCGTCCTGCGTGTGGATGACGGCGCTGTGGCCCAGACCGTCGAACTCGACCATCTGCTCGGCGTACGCGAAGGCCTGGTCGTGACCGGTGGCCGACAGCAGGGCGAGCACCGGGCAGAGCTTCTCCCGGGTCAGCGGCTCGGCCGGGCCGACCCGGTCGACCGGGGCCAGGATGATCGAGGTGTCCGGGGCGACCGGGAAACCTGCGTGTTCGGCGATCCAGGTCGCCGACTGCCCGACCACGTCCGGGTTGAGTTTTCCGGTGCCGAAGAGCAGCGTCTCCAGCAGCGACTTCTCCTCCGGCGTCGCGACGTGGGTGTGCAGTCGCCGGAACTCGGCAAGGGCGGTGGGCCGGATCGCGTCGTCGATGATGACGGCCTGCTCGGAGGCGCAGATCATGCCGTTGTCGAACGACTTGGACAGCACCACGTCGTTGACCGCGCGGGCCACGTCGGCCGAAGCCTCCAGGTACGCCGGGACGTTGCCGGCACCGACGCCGAGCGCCGGCTTGCCCGTGGAGTAGGCGGCTCGGACCATGGCGTTACCGCCGGTCGCCAGGACCACCGAGACACCGGGATGCTGCATCAACTCGTTCGTCGCGGCCACCGACGGCTCCTCGATCCACTGGACGCAGTGCTCCGGCGCGCCGGCGGCGACGGCCGCGTCGCGGACCGTGCGGGCGGCCTCCTGGCTACAACGTTGCGCCGCCGGGTGGAAGGCGAAGATCACCGGGTTGCGGGTCTTGAGGGCCAGCAGGGCCTTGAAGATGGTGGTCGAGGTCGGGTTGGTCACCGGCGTCACCGCGGCCACCACCCCGACCGGCTCGGCGATCTGGGTGATCCCGGTGATGTCGTCCTGGGCGATCACCCCGACGGTACGGATGTCGGCCATGTGGTTGGTGACGTGCTCGCAGGCGAAGATGTTCTTCACCGCCTTGTCCTCGAACACGCCGCGGCCAGTCTCCTCGACCGCCAGCATCGCGAGTTCGGCGTGCCGGCTGAGCGCGGCCACCGACGCCTTCTTCACGATCTCGTCGACCTGTTTCTGGTCGTAGGAGTCGTAGTCGGCCAACGCCTTGAGACCGTTCTCAACCAAGGTCACGATCATCCTTCTGCCCTCCGTCGGTCCGTCCTCTAGAACGTAGGTCTCCGTCGATCGGTAGCGGCACGGCCGATGGACCCGCGAGGACGGGACCACCGGCCCGCGCCACGGTCCAGGTGCCAAGGCCAGGGTTCAAGCCGGGATTTCCCGGACCACCGCCACCGTGCACGGCGACCGGTGCAGCAGGTGCTGGCTGACCGAGCCCAGCAGCATCCCGCGGAGGGCACCGCGCCCACGGCTGCCGACCACCACCAGTTGCGCTTCGGCGGCCGCCTCGGTGAGCGCGTCGGCCGGGTGCTCGGCCAGGTATGTCGCGGTCGCCTGCACGTCCGGGTACTTCTGGTGCCACTCGGCCAGTAGCTCGCGGACGGCGTCGCTCTGCTGCCGGATGATCTGCTCCACCACGCTCGGGCGTTCCTCGACCAGGCTGGCGGCGAAGGTGCCGCCGCGGATGACCCGCAGCGGGACGTTGCGGGCGGCAGCCTGCTCGATCGCGAACTCGAGCGCGAGCCGGGCGCAGTCGGAGTCGTCCACACCGACCACCACCGGGGCGTCCGGCGCGGGCACGCCGCGTACCACGACGACCGGGCAGTGGGCGTGGGCGCTGACCGCCACGGTCAGCGACCCCATCGCGGCGATCGCGTGGTGGCCACGGCTGCCCAGCACCACGACGCTCGCCTCGGCAGAGCTGTCGATCAGGGTCAGCACGGCGGGTGCGTGCACGATGGAGATCGTGGTGCGCACGCCGGGGTGGCTCAGCGTCGCTGCGCTCACCGCCTCATCGAGGCCGCCGCGCAGGGAACGCTCCAATTCGCCGTCCGGCCAAGCATCCGACGCTGGGATCATCGACGCCGCGGGTGCCCAGGTGGGCCACTCCCAGGCGTAGAAGAACTCCACCGGGGCGCCGGTGCGGGCGGCTTCGTCCAGAGCCCAGGTCGCAGCGGCCCTGGCCTCGGTCGACAGGTCGTAACCGACGATGATCTTCTTGGTGGTCATGACGTGACTCCTTTCTCGGTACGGTCGGCCGCGCTCGATCCGCGCAGCACGGGCGCGGTGCGCGGGTGGCGAACTGCTGGTTCACCGAGCCGGCCACAGGCTGGCGAACCCGCCATGACTGCTGATGCCGAGCACCACCAGTGCCGCGTTTCGCGGCGACATCGAGCGTCCGGCCGCATCCCGTGCCGTCGGCTGCTGCGATGATCTCCGTAGGCCCCATGCCAGGCTCCTCCCACGTTCTGCTTCGATCCTCGGAGTTCCCCCGCCCAAGCGGCAGAGCATGCGGTCCCGTCATCGCAGGTCTTCCGACCCTCGCCGGCCTAGCTGGTGCGGGACGAACCGGCCTCGCGGGAGCTGGCCACATCAGAACCGGGCAGCGCGTCGCGGACGCACTCCTCGCTCACCAACCTGAGCAGCGTGTGTCGCTTCCGGCTGTGCCGAACGGCGGCTCTCCGTGGGCCGACAGGCCCCGGCCGGTGCCAACACGTGGCCTCACTCTCCGCCTGGACGGAAGGGGTGCCGCCGCTGGTGTCGAGCTCCACGGCAGGGTAGGAAGGACGCATGATCCGTGTCTTTCTGCTCGACGACCACGAGGTCGTCCGTCGCGGCCTGATTGACCTGCTGCAGGCCGCCGGCGACATCCAGGTGGTCGGCGAGTCCGGTCTGGCGCAGGAGGCGACCCGGCGGATCCCAGCGTTGCGGCCCGACGTCGCGGTGCTCGACGCCCGGCTGCCGGACGGCAACGGCATCGACGTGTGTCGTGACGTGCGGGCTGTGGACTCGACGATCAAAGGGCTGATCCTGACCTCGTACGAGGACGACGAGGCGTTGTTCGCGGCGATCATGGCCGGTGCCGCCGGATACGTGCTCAAGCAGATCAAGGGCACCGACCTGGTCGACGCGGTACGCCGAGTGGCGGCCGGGCAGTCACTGCTCGACCCCGCAGTCACCCAGCGAGTCCTGGAGCGCATTCGCAACGGCGTCGAGCAGCCGCGCGAGCTCGCCGGTCTGACCGACCAGGAACGCCGGATCCTGCAATATGTGGCCGAGGGCCTGACCAACCGGGAGATCGCCGGCCGGATGTTCCTCGCCGAGAAGACCGTCAAGAACTACATGTCCAGCCTGCTCGCCAAACTCGGTCTGGAACGCCGCACCCAGGCTGCGGTGCTGGCCACCAAGCTGCTCGGTGAGCGCCCACACTGACCCGGAGGGGCGCAGCCGAAAATGATGACGGTGGTGCCGGTCGCCGCGGTGGCGCAGACCGGTGAGTGCCGGCCAGTCCCTGGGTGTCGAGCACGCCGGCGAAGGGCTTGACCGCCTGTTCGGTGTAGCTGTCCGCCGAAGTGGTTGTGTCATCGAACAATTTGGTTGTATTGTCGAACCATGCAGGGCGAGGAGGTGGATGCGGCGCAGGAGGCCCTGATGCGTTTCATCCGCAACTTCGGCCTCCATCAGCCCGATCGCACGCCATGCGGACAGCCACTGCCGGTCTCCGAGGCGCACGCCATGGTGGAAATCGCCCGCGAGGCAGGCATCCGTCAGACGGAACTGGCCCGCCGGCTGCGGCTGGAGAAAAGCACCGTCAGCCGCCTGGTCACCAACCTGGTCAACCGGGGTTGGGTGCACCGCGAGACGGCCGACAATGACGGCCGCGGCGTCGTGCTGCTCCTCACCGACGCCGGAACCACCGCTGCCGCTCGGCAGGCCGACGCCCGCCGGCACCGGCTCACCGCTCTGCTCGCTCGCGTACCCGATGACCAACACGCCGCCGTGGTGCGCGCGCTGCAAACCCTCGCGGAGGCCGCCGATGAACCGTCCTGACCGCCACTCCCGGACCCTGCTCATGGTCGCTGCCACCGCCACCATCATCACCCTCAGCGGCGGATGTGCCGACGACTCGACGCCGACACCGGTGACCTCCAGCCGACAGGCCGAGGTGGCCGAGCGGGGCGCGTCAGTCATGCCGTTCGACCTGGAAAGCACCACGCACCAGTTCACCAAGAGCGGTAGCGGCGGCGTCCAAACCGTGACCGCCGACGACCCGCAGGACGCCAACCAGGTCGCCCTCATCCAGCAGCACCTGCACGAGGAAACCTCCCGCTTCCGCCGCGGCGACTTCACCGATCCGGCCGCGATCCACGGCAACCAGATGCCCGGCCTGCAAGCGCTACGCGCACACGGCGGACGCATCACCATTGACTACGAAACCATCCCCGGCGGGGGACGCGTCACCTACACCACCAGTGACAGCGAGCTCCGCAATGCTCTGCACCACTGGTTCGACGCGCAGGTCAGCGACCATGGCGAGCACGCCACCCGCTGAACACCATCTGAATGGCACTGACAACCTCACCCCTACCTTGGGTGAGGTTGTCAGTGGGCGGGACTCCGCCTGCGCATCGCTGCTGCCCCAGACTCATGCCGCCTGGGGCAGCGGCACGTGGCGATCTTGCTGCAGAACCAGTGGATCGCGCTGGCCACGCGGCGTTGGCGCTGTGAGTGCGGCGTCGCTCGGCCCACCGACCCGCCAGCGCCCCATCGGACATGGGCGGGCCTGCGCTGAGTGGTGCCTTCCTGAGCCAGGATGGTTGCATGCTGAGCCATGTGGTGCCAGAATGGCGCCACGAAAGGTTGAGGTGTGCGGTGGGAGCCGCACGTCGAGACTTCTATCAAGCGACGCGGTCGAGGTCTCCCGTCAAGGCCCGCAGACGGCGACGTTGTCGAACAGACAGACACTCCTTCCGTAAATGGCAACCCAGTCCGCCGTTCTCCGCCGCCTGGTGGCAGTGCGTGGCGGGTGGACGTCGCGGCAACTCATCACCGATGACAGGAGTTCTCCCGCATGTTCGCCAGATTCGGACGCGCCATCGTCCTCAATCCATGGAAAGTGATCGCGGTATGGCTCGTGCTGCTCATCGGCTCGTTCTTCGCGCCGTCCCTGACTGATCAGGTCAGCACCGATCAGGCGAGCTTCCTGCCGTCGCGCTACGAGTCGGTGCAGGCGCAGCAGGTGGCAGAGCGTGCGTTCGGCCAGGGCGACGGGGCGAGCGCCACCATCGTCGTCAAGCGCGGTGACGGCCAGCCCCTTGGCGCCGCCGACACCGACCGGGTCAATCAGCTCGCCCAGACGATCCAAGGCGCCCGCATCGACCGGGTCGGTGCCGTAGTCACCGGGCCGCAGGCCGTCTCGCCAAACAAGCTGGTGCAGCTCGTCAACATCTCGCTCACCGGCCCACCCGCCGACCCGGTGCTCGGCGACGCGGTCGTGTCCATCCGCGACAAGGCGAAATCCACCCTGGAGGGTTCGGGCCTTTCGTACGCGGTGACCGGAGATGTCGCCCTCGTCGTCGACAACCAGGACGCCTTCGACACCGCGCTGCTGGTCGTCAGCATCGTGACCCTGGCACTGGTCGTCGGCCTCCTGCTCGTCATCTACCGCAGCCCGGTCGCGGCCCTTCTGCCGGTCGTGGTCGTCGGCGTGGTCTCGGCGGTGTCGAGTGCGGTCATCGCCCTGTTCGTCAAGGCATTCGGCATGCAGGTGGACCAGTCGTTGACGACCATTCTCACCGTGGTGCTCTACGGCGTGGGTACCGACTACATCGTCTTCCTGCTGTTCCGCTACCGGGAGCGGCTACGCGCCGGTGACGCCCCGAAGAACGCGCTCGCCACGGCAGTCAGCCGGGTCGGTGAGGTGATCGCGTCGGCCGCCGCGGCGATCGTGATCGCGTTCGGCGCTCTTCTGCTCGCGGTGTTCGGCGGCTTCCGGAGTCTCGGCCCAGGTCTTGCCATCGGGGTGGTCGTCATGGCGATCGCCGCGGTCACGCTGGTGCCGGCGATCGTCTCGCTCATCGGTCCCAAGGTGTTCTGGCCGTCGAAATCCTGGCAGCGCGCACCTCGGGGTAGCGTCTTCCAACGGCTGGGCCGGTTCACCGGACGTCGGCCGGCGGTGGTCGCCCTCGCCTCGGGCGGCGTCATGGTCGCACTGGCGCTGGGCGTGTTTGGCCTGAAGGTCGACTATGACCAGGTCGCGCAGTTGCCCGCCAACACCGAGTCGGCGCGCGCCCTGGACGACCTGAAGACCGGCTTTCCCGCTGGAGCCCTCAACCCGACCACCGTCTACGTCCGCGCCGACAACGGCCAGCGCCTCGACCCAGCAACACTGACCGGGTACGCGCAGGCACTGGCCCAGGTGCCCGGGGTCGGTAGCCTGATGCCCGGTCCCGACGGCAGCCCTGCCACAGTCAGCTCCGACGGCGCGATCGCTCAGATCAACCTGCTGCTGAACACCAGCCCGTACTCGACGGCGGCCCTCGACCTGGCCGGTGACGACCTCCGACAGGTGGCCCACGACCAGGCCCCCGCTGGAACAACCGCGCTGGTCGGCGGTGTCAGCTCCGTCTTCGCCGACATCCGCGACGCGAACAACCGCGACCTGTTGGTGATCTTCCCGGTGGCCGGGGTGCTGATCGCCGTGATCCTGGGGCTACTCCTGCGCAGCATCGTCGCCCCGGTGTACCTCATGATCGCAGTCGGCCTCGGCTTCGTGGCGACGCTCGGGGCGACAGTCCTGGCCTTCCAGGGCATCGGCGGCCGGTCCGGAGTGTCGTTCTCCCTGCCGATCATCCTGTATCTGTTCGTGGTGGCGATCGGCACCGATTACAACATTCTCATGATCGCCCGGCTCCGCGAAGAGGCACGAGCCGGCAACGATCCCCGCACCGCCGCCTCGTTGGCGATCCACCACGCTGGACCGTCGGTGGCCGCGGCCGGTCTGATCCTCGCCGGCACGTTCACCTCGATGCTGTTCGCCGGAGTGTCGTTCCTGACCGAGATGGGCTTCGCGGTCTCGGTGGGAATCGTGCTGTCCGCGTTCATCATGTCGCTGCTCCTCGTCCCCGGCATCACCGCGCTCCTCGGCCACACCGCCTGGTGGCCGGGGCACGGCGACGCCACCCGCTTCGACCCTTCGGCCACGCCGGCCGAGGCCAGCCCTTCGGAGTCGGCGGCCACGTCAGCGCACTGAACAATCGCGACCCGCGGTGGGCGGGGCGGACCGTCCCCGTCCACCGCACACCCATGTGTTTCAATGCCGCTAGCTAATAGTTGATCGTGGTCTCAACACCTGAGGCTCGCAGGACAACGAGGAGAGTGCATGAGGCGACGGATACCCGCACTGCTGGCGGCAACCGTCCTCGGCCTGGGACTGACCCCGGGGCCCGTCCACGCGGCGCCCACCGCGAGTGTCAGCGCAGGCGGGGGCATCGTCGCCCCTCCGCGGTTCGACTTCGCGACCGCCCGCGCCGCTGTGGACCCGGAGACCCAGGCACGCATCGCCGCCATCGCCGCGCTGCTACCGGAAAACTGGCAGGCCATGCTCGCCGACAAGCGGGAGAGGATGGGCCTGAAGCCGTCCCTCGCACAGCAGTTGGTCGCGGACGCGATCGACCCGTCGCTCTACCAGTGCCAGGACACCCGGTTCACCACGTACACACAGGGCCTGCTCGAAGGCGTCGACCTGGACACCCTGCTGGTCCTGCTCATCTTTGGCGTCCTGGACTACCCGGCCTACGACGCGCTCATCTACGGCCAGCCCAACAACGAGGCGGACTACGGCCTGCCCGCCAGCCACAAGGGCACGTTGAAGCGGACCTTCAAGGACGCACAGCAGTTCTGGGACGTCAACCTGTTCGACGTCAAGCTCATGGCCATGCAGAACGATATGTTGCAGGATCCCGTGCGAGTAGCTCGGATGGTCTCCTTCATCTGGGGACTGGACGAGGAGCAGGCGGCAGCGACCGCAGCCGAGATCATGGCCATCATCGGCTCCGTCCCCGCGCTCGACGCAGGACGCAACCCGATCTTCACCCTGAACGCCTACGCCTTCACGGCCGAGGGTGCGGCCGACCCGCTGTTGCGTGACGTCCCGGACAAGGTCGTTTTCGGCGAGGGCATGCTCGCCGCGATCGACGCACTCGGCCTGGGAACAGCCGGCGCGCGCGCGATCCTCGCCCACGAGATGGCCCACCACGTTCAATTCGAACAGGGCCTGTTCGACAGCCCGCTGACCGGCGCCGAGGCGACCCGCCGCACCGAACTGATGGCCGACGGCTTCGGCACCTACTTCGCCACCCACCCGCGCGGGCTCAACTTCAACGGGGTCCAAACCCACCGGGCGCAACAGACGTTCTACGAGGTCGGCGACTGCTACTTCGACGACCCCAGCCACCACGGCACCCCAAACCAGCGCCTGCGGGCCTCGGTCTGGGGCGCCCAGGTCGCCCAGCAGGCCACGGGCATCCGGCCCATCCTGCCGTCGATGAACCTCTTCAACCGATTCGAGCGCAAGCTCCCGGCGTTGATCAAGCCAGACGCGCGCCCGGAACCGGCCGGCCGCCTCTGACCTGTCGTACCCCCGGTGGGCCGTCGGAATCCGGACGGCCCACCGGGGCGCTTATGCACGACTTTGGGCCTGGTAGCGCGTGCGGAACAGGCAGAGCAGCTTTTCGCCGCCGCTGCCGTGGTGGCGGTAGCTGGCGATCCGTTCGCGCCGACCGGAGTGGTCGGCTGCACCACCCCACAGCCCGACACCATGATCAGCCTAGCCGTGTCGCATTGATGCTCTTGACATGCTCCAAATAGCACCGTTAACATCACTGAAACGTTGTTAGCGCTAACAGCCGCAGGTCGCTGATCCGTGCCGGACGAGACCGAGTCGATGGGCGTGTGCGCTGGAGCCCACTGGTCGAGCGGAAAGCTCTCTCCCACCCTTCGTGATCACCATCGAACGATGCCGCAGATCCAGCAATTAACACGTCAGGCCGGCTATTCGTAATTCGGACAGTGCTGCCCGCTGTCAGCGCTAGACACGCCCAGACGGAAGGTGGGACCTAATGGTTATCGAGAGGACTGCCGGCAATCGACGTCGAGGTATAGCGGCTATTGTCCTTGCTCTCGCGGTAGGAATGGGCGTGGGTCAACTGACGCCGATCGTGCCGGCCTCGGCGGAGAAGCCCGTGCCGCCGGCTCCACCCGGCGCCGGACCGCAAACCCCGTCCGCCAAGGTGCCACTGGCCGGCGTCGACATGGCTCAGACATACGTGAACCCGATCAATCTGCCCGGGATGGCCGTGCGCAACATCGTAGGGACCATGCCGCCTACGGACGAGAATGTCGCAGACACTTCGCAGATCCCGGCCAGCTTGAACCTGGAGACGTGGACGGCGGCGTCCGGGCGGACTCTCGCGAGCCGATCCACCGTCGGGTTCTCCAGAATTTCCGAGAACTCCGCACGGACCGGGGCGGACTGGTCCGCTCTGAACGTCGACGGGACCATCTATCTCTATGCATCAGGTGCCATGCAGAACGCACCGAACAACAACCGCACTGTCTGGTCCACCACCGACTACCTCACCTGGACGCCCCACGAGATGAACCTGGGCCTGGTCGCACCAACCGTCGTGCAGCTCGGCGACAAGTTCTACATGGCCGGCAACAACACGCCGGTCTATCAGGCGGACTCGCCCACCGGGCCGTGGACCAGCATGGGCAGTTTCCTGCGCCCGAGCGGCCAGACCCTGAGCGTTGGCGACGTGCAGTTCTTCCCGGACACGGACGGCCGGCTGTACCTGACGTACAACATCGGCTCGCCGATCATGGGCGTCGAACTCGACCCGAACAACCCTCGGCAGCTCATCAGCGACCCGGTCGTGCTCTGGACCTTCGACCCGCGCCAGGAGTGGCAGCACATCGGTGACAACAAGGCGACCTACACGCATGGGTACGTGGAGGGTTCGCAGCTGTTCAAGGTGCGGGACACGTACTACCTCTCGGTCGCATCCGGTGGCACGGAGTTCACCACGTACGCGACCGGCGTGATGACGTCAAAGAAGCCACTGTCCGGGTACAAGGTCACTCAGCAGAACCCGATCGGCTACGGAAACAACCACCCAAGTGCGGTATATCCGAACGCTGGGCACGGCAGTTTCGTACTCGACAGGTCCGGCAACCTGGTGTTCTTCTACACCTATGTCATCGCGTACGAGGAGTTCTTCGAGCGGCGACTGGGGATGGACATCTGCAACGTGATTCCCGCCGGTCCGAAACGGGGAGCGATCGATTGCGAGTTGTCCAACACGCCGCAGCTGGCCCCGGGGAAGAAGATCTCGGGCAGGGACGACACCGGACTCTACAACGTGGCCACCAACAGTCAGGCGTACTGGGCGAGCAGCTATGCGCCCGGGCGCAACCCGTACTACGGAAGCGACCGCTCCCTATCCACCTGGTGGGAGCCGGCGGACGGCGATACCGCGCCCACGTACATCAGGGGCTTCGGGACCGTTTTCCACATCTCCGCCGCGCAGATCCAGTGGAAGGAACTCGGACGCACGTTCACCAAGGACAACGCGGTGCGGTACACGCTGGAGTACAAGGACATCCCCACCAACACGTGGCGAACCTTGGTCGACAGGAGTACGAACTCCACCGCGTACACGGCTGACTACGTCACCTTCGATCGGGTGCTGACGAACGCGGTCAGGCTGAAGGTCCTGGGTACGACCGAGAACGTCAAGGTCGGAGTCCACGAACTGAACGTTTTCGGGGAGAACTACAACCTGGCCGTCGAGAAGGGCATGCTCACTCGATAGTCCGGTTGCTGGGCCGTGCAGTAGGAGCGGGCGAGATCAACAGATCTCGCCCGCTCCTACCTGTGCTGCATTAGGGGTGCCCACGCGGCTTGCGCACCGTCAACTTCTGGTAATTGGCGGCGTGGGGCTGGTAGGTCGGGTTGCCGGAGTAGGCAACGTGGACCCGGTAGGCCCCGGGCTGCAGATCGGCGGTCGGCAGTTCGACGACGGCCCTACCGTCCGCCAGTGGCACGACGTGCGCGGTGCCGCCGAAGGTGACGGTGACCTCGCCGGTCGGGGTCGGAGCGTGGTGCTTGCGCCCGCCCGCCGGCCCAACGCTCACGTTCAATCTGAACGTGTCCCCGCGAACGACCGATGCCGGCGCGGCCTTCGCCTGGACCTTGACGGCGGCCGGGCCGGAAGGCACCCCGAACGACGCCGTACCCACCGACGCCTTCAGGTAGTCGAAGCCGAGGTACTCGGCCTTGACCGTCCGGGCACCCGCCGGCAGACCTGTCGGCAGCGTGACCGTGGCTTTGCCGTCGCTCAGGTGGGCGAGCTTCGACCACGAGCCGATGCTGAGCCGCACCTGACCGCCGGTCTCGAACCCGTCAGCCGCGGTGACTGTCACGGTGGCCGTGGTCGTCTGCGCGCCGCTGGCGTACGGCTCGACAGCCACCTCGGTGGTGGTCGTGACGTCGCTGTTCGGGATTCCGCGGATATCGTTCCACTCGCGAACGGTCAGCGGGATCACGGTGCCGTGACGCGGACGGACGACACCCGCGTTGGTCATCGTGATCGCCTTGGCGTTCCAGGTCGGGGCCTCGATGTTCTCGTGACACGCGGCCTGGTATCCGCCACCGTTCGTGTACCGGTCACCCCAGAGGTAGAACTGGCCGGGGCAGGAGGTGTCACCGGGGTTCGCCTTGAAGATGACCGGTCCCTCGTACCCCTGGTTGGCGACCCAGGTCGTGCGCCCCAGAGCCGGCGCGACCAGTGTCCAGTTGTTGATGTTGCTGTCCAGGAAGTCGGTGTGCTTCTCCGAGAAGATGTCCGAGCCCTGGTTGCCAGCCTCGTTCTTGGTCACCCGGTAGTAGTGGTCACCGACCCGGATCGCGGTCGTGTCGATCCGCGACAGCGGGGCCGGATCCTGCCAGACCTGGGGAGCGGAGAACGTCTGGAAGTCTCGCGTCGTGGCATACCACATCTGCGCGTTGCCCTGACCGGTGCGGTTCACCGGGTCGCTCCACAGCGACTGCGCCCAGAACACGACGTAGGCGCCGATCTCCTCGACCCACAGCGACTCTGGTGCGAAGGCGTTGCCCGCGTTGTCGGGCGCGACCTTCACGTGCCGCTGAGGGGTCCAGTTCACCAGATCGTGCGACTCGAACACCTCGATGTACTGGGTGTCGTTGATGGCGTACCCACCCTGGTCGTACCAGTTCAGGTCGGTGGCGATCATATAGAACGTGTCGCCGTCGGGGGAGCGGACGATGTGCGGGTCACGAAGCCCCTGGTCGCCCAGTTGCGAGATGAGCGACGGCCGACCTCCGGTCAGACCGGTCCAGTCCAGAGCGGTGTTTCCGTTGGACGTCGCGAACATGATCTGCTCGCCGTCGGCAATTCCCTCGCCCTTGAAGTACCCCATGAAGTACCGCTCGTACTCCTCGGAACGCGGCATGGCGGCGATGGTCACCGGGAACGACTTCTGCTGCGACGCCGAACCCTTGGTGACGGTCGCCGTCAGGGTGGCGGCAACATCCTCATGGCCGAAGGCCGGGCGGCTGACCACACCCGTCGAGGTGACGAGGCCGCTTGTCGACGTCCAGGTGACCGTGGATCCGAACTCGCCCTTGGCAGCGAGGTCGAGGTTTCCGCGTACCTCGTCGGTGGTGTCCAGGGTCAGGTCGAAGGCGTCCCGGTCGACCGCCTGGGCATCGTCGAACTCGGCCTTCACCACGACGGGGATCTCCCGGGTGGTGACCTCCTGGGCGCCCTTGCGGACGGTCGCCGTGAGCGTGGCTGTCGCGTCGGGCTGTCCCTGCGCGGGTCGGGTGATCCTGCCGGTCACCGCAACCTTGCGTGCGCTGGGGAGGGCTGGCGGGGTGTTCACCTCGACGACCGACGGGTCCGAACTCATCCAGGTGATGGTCGAGCCCGCCACGGAGCCCACCTTGGGCAGAACGATATCGCGTACGACCGCACTGGTCAGGCCGAGGTCGATGGCCGCGGCGTCGGCGCGAACCCCGTCGGAGACGGTCTTCTGGGCCAGGGCGAGTGTCTCGTCGAGACGCACTGCCCGGTCGTACACCCGGAAGTCGCGGATCGTTCCGCGGAACGAGTAGTGGCCCGACGTTTGCGAGCGACCGAGGAAGTTGCAGTTGGTCCCCGCAGCGCTCACCGACGGCGCCGTGGTCAGGTCAGTCGACGTCGCGTGCAGCACGCCGTCGAGGTAGAGCCTGCCGGTCCAGCTCGTGCCGTTCGAGTTCAGTGACTGGGTGTAGGTGACATGAGTCCACGCTCCCTCCAGCATGCGGACCCGGGTCTGTTGGAGGTTCGTCGGACCCACCGCGACGCGGAACCGCTGCGTGTTCGACGCGAAGATGGAGCCCTCGGCACCGGTGTCGACGTCGCACGAGCCGGACTTGCGGCCAAAGCCCCACATCTGGTGCTCGCCGACGTTTGCCGGGTCGACCCACACGTCGTAGTCGACGGTGAGGTTGGACATGCCGGCGGTGATGTCGTTCGGCAGTGCCACGTATGCGCCGTCGAGGGCGCCCTCGTAGGAGTCGGGGTTGAACCTGACTCCTTTGCCGGTCAGGGCCGCCTTCTCGGGATTCACGAGCGTGGCGTTCGCCGCCGCGCCCGCGCTACCCGAGTTGACCAACGTCGTCCCACTGGTCTCGTCGAGGGCGAAGTGGTGCACCAGACCCTCGTCGAGCTGCTTTTCGGCAGCGTGCGTGGGCGTCGCCGCGAACGAGACCGAAAGAAGCGCACCCAGTGCCAGGACCGCGACACCTCTACCCTTGCGACTCAGCCCGAGACGTGGCCTTCGCTGTCGCAGTCTCAACTGATCCTCCTCGATCGGGGTGGGGGTCTCTCTAAGGTGGACGGAACTGTTCACGCTAACTACGGCCTGCTGCCAGGTCAACGCAGCGCGTCGCGGCCCGAGGGTCACGGAGCCCGTGGTTGATGTGCCGGCAACCGGGGGAGCGCCGGCCGCGTGGCGGTGTCCGAGCGCCCGACTCAGTGGGTGTCGGGTGGGCCGGCGTGCTGGTGTCCATCAGCGCCCTCCGCTCACCGTTCCGTTGTCGACCGGGGTGGTGGTTCGGGGTAGCCAGAGTGCGAGTACGGCACCGAGGGCGACCACGGCCGCGCCCACCGCGACCGCCGGCCTCAGGCCGTCCACGAAGGTTGAGCCGGTGCCGTACCCGCCGTGGGCGGCGAAGACCGAGGCGAGGACGGCGACTCCGACGGCTACGCCGAGTTCGCGGACCGAGTTGTTGGTGCCGGAGGCGACGCCCCGGGCGCCTGCCGGCACACTGGCCATGGTCGCGGTGCTGATCGGGGCGAAGGTCAGTCCCATCCCGATGCCAGCCAGCGCCAGTGGCACGGCGAGCACGCCGTAGGCGACGTCGGCCGTGCTGACCAGGGCGAGCCAGCCGAGTGCGCTGGCGAGGGCGCCCTGACCGGCGACGATCAGGTTGCGGACGCCGAGCCTGCCCACCAGGAGCCCGGCCAGCGGGGCAACCACCATCGGCGCCATGGTCCACGGCATCGTGCGTATCCCTGCCTCCAGTGGACTCAGTCCCTGCACCACCTGGAAGAACTGGGCGAGCAGGAACACCGAGCCGAAGACGCCGACCGAGAACGTGAACGCCACCGCGTTGACGAGGCTGAAGGTGCGGGAACGGAAGAGCCGCAGCGGCAGCATCGGGGCCGAGGTTCGCTGCTCCCACCAGAGGAAGCCGCAGATCAGCGCGGTGCCTCCGAGCAGCGCCGCCATCACCCCGGGCGAGGTCCACCCGTGCTCCTCGCCGTGCACCACGCCCCAGACCAGGGCCAGCACGCCGGCGGTGGAGAGGCCCAGGCCGGCCGGGTCCAGCCGGGACGACGGGCCACGTGATTCGCGCAGGGTGATCGCGGCCAGTCCGACGGCGAGCAGTCCGACCGGTAGGTTGAGCCAGAAGATCCACGTCCAGTCCAGCCCTTCGACCACCGCTCCGCCGACCAGTGGGCCGACAGCGACGCCGAGACCGCTGATTCCGCCCCAGATTCCGATGGCGGCGTTGCGGAGTCGCTCGGGGATGGCGGCGGCGAGCAGGGTGAGCGACAGCGGCAGCACGGCCGCTCCGGCCGCTCCCTGGACTGCCCGGGCGGTGATGAGCATCCACGGTTCGGTGGCCAGGGCGCAGGCGGCGGAGGCCAACGTGAACAGGCTGATGCCGGCGAGGAAGAGCCGGCGACGGCCGATCCGCTCGCCGAGCGCGGCGGCGGTGAGCAGCAACGCGGCGAAGGGAAGCGTGTACGCGTTGACGAACCACTGCAGGTCGGTCAGGGAGGCGCCGAGTTCCGTCCTGATCACCGGCAGTGCCGTCGTCACGACGAGATTGTCCAGGGTGACCATGAACATCGGCACGCCGACGGCGGCGAGCACCGCCGCCAGGGATGGGCCGTCGGGCGGGTCGGGCGGGCCGGGAGGAAGCATGGCGGCGCTCTCGGTGACGGCGTCTACACCGGGCATCAGGGGCTCCTTGTTGTTATCGAATGATAACTAGACTCCTGTGAAAATAGTTATCGACTGATAACATGTCAACGTCCCTTTGAAGGAGTGTCGATGACCAGGACCCGGCTGACCGCCAGCGAGCGCGGCGAACAACTGGTGGCCGCAGCGGTCCGGGCGTTCGCCGCCACCGGTTACGCCGGTACCAGCACCGATGACGTGGCTCGGCTGGCCGGTGTCTCGCAGCCGTACGTGGTCCGGTTGTTCGGCTCCAAGCAGCGACTGTTCATCGCCACGGTCGAGCACGCCGCCGGCCGGATCGAGCAGGCATTCCAGCGGGCGGCCGAACGGCGGGGGGACCTGCCGAGCCTGGCCATCGCCTACGACGAACTGCTGACCGAGCATGACCTGCTCGCCGTGCTGCTGCATGGGTACGCGGCCAGCTCCGACCCGACGATCGGCTCCGCCGTACGCGCCTGCTTCGGCCGGATCTACCAGCTGGTCCGGGACCTGACCGGGGCGACCGCCGAGGAGACTCGCGAGTTCCTCGCCACCGGAATGCTGCTCACCGTGATGGCGTCGATCCGCGTCATCGGGCCCGACGCGGTTGCGCCGGAACCGTGGATGTCGGAGATCGCGGAGACCATCTACAAGGCCGATCCGGAAAGCGAGTCCGAACCTGCCGGCAAGGCGGCTGAGCGAGCCGGAAGGTAGTAGCCGATGGCGACACCCGGTGCCAGCGACCGGGCACCCGGGCGCCGCGGCACTCGCCCTCCCGCCGAGCATCCAGTCCGAACTGCTGACCCGCAGGCCAGCCGGAGGGCAGCCGGGCCAGGTACCGGTATCGTCGGCGTTCGATCGGGACGGATCACTGGCGAGGGGGACCGCGGCGATGAGCACACCGCTGAGGCCGCATGATCCACGCGAGGTCGGGCCGTATGAGCTGCTCGGCCGACTCGGCGCGGGCGGCATGGGCACCGTCTACCTCGGCCGAGCCCGCAACGGCCGGCTGGTCGCCATCAAGGTCATCCAAACGGCTCTCACCGACGATCCTGACTATCGCGCCCGGTTCCGCAGCGAGGTCAATCGGGCCCGGCAGGTTCCGCCGTTCTGTACCGCCGAGGTGCTGGACGCCGACGTCGACTGCGACCAGCCCTACCTCGTCGTCGAATACGTGGACGGGCCGACCCTGACGGAGGTCGTCCAGGACAACGGCCCGCTCTCCGCGGGCGCCCTGCAGGGTGTCGCGCTCGGCGTGGCCACCGCTCTGGCCGCCATCCACTCGGCCGGGGTCATCCACCGCGATCTGAAACCGCAGAACGTGCTCTTCGCGCTCGGCAACCCCAAGGTCATCGACTTCGGGATCGCCCGTGCCTACGAGGCGACCAGCCAGCACACCCGCACCGGCGAAATGGTCGGCACCGTGGCGTACATGGCGCCGGAGCGGCTCGACGCGCAGGGCCGTGAGATGAGCTATCCGGCCGACATCTTCTCCTGGGCCGTCGTGGTCGCCTACGCCGCGACCGGACACACGCCGTTCGACGCCGGATCTCCGACCGGGACAGCCATGCGGATCCTCACTCAGCCGCCTGATCTTGACGGCATCCCGATGGCGCTGCGGGAGATCGTCGCGCGGGCGCTGTCGAAGGAGCCGGAAGAACGCCCGACCGCGCGCGAACTGGTGGACTTGCTGGTCAGCAGCGGTTCGACCCCTCCGTCCGACGGTGGCCACGCCCAGCGCACCCGAGCCATGACGTCCACGCCGGTGCCGGCTGACCGGTCCGGCGGGGCCGGTATCCGAGTCGGTCGTCCCCGCCTGCCCGGGACGAGCCGCAGAATCAGGACAGCGGTCAGCCTGGTCGTGCTGGTGGCATTGGGGGCGGTAGGGCTGTACGTGGGCAGCACCGCCCTCAACGGCCGCGACGGGCCGACCCGTGCGGGCGACGCCCGCACCGCAGCCGTCGGCGGTGCCACGCCCGCCGGCCCGAGGACGATCATCCAGGACTCGCTGTCGCCTCCCCAGGTCTGGAAGAACTACGCCAGCAAGACGCTGAAGTGCGCCTTCGACGCCGACGCGAAGCTGTTCATCGTCGGCACCGACAAGAACACCTCTCAGCGGTGCCCGGGCCCCGCCGTCGCGGTGCCCGCCGACCAGGTCATCAGCCTGGAAGTCGGAATGCAGTCCGCCGATTCGTGCGCCTCGATCTGGTGGTTGGACGCCGGCACCGAGAGCTACCAGTTGGTGCTCTGCCCCGACAGCTTTTCCGTGCAACGCAACTTCGGCCCGGACAGCGGCTCCCAGCCACTGGCCGGCGCCCAGCTCAAGACTCCGATCACCGTGGGCACCGCGAACCGCGTCGTGATCACCATCAAGGACTACACCGCTGTGGTCAACGTCAACGGTGCCCTAATCGGCCGCGCGGTCCTCAGCGACCGATCTCGGACCAGCGGGAAGATCTCCCTGGGCATCAACGGGCGCGGCGACGGCAAGGCGGCGGGCGGCTTCGGAGTGATGTTCGGCAACGTCACGGTAGCCACTCCCAGCTGATCTCCCGGGCGGCCGGTCGTGGGTGCCGGTGGCTTCCAGCGAACTCATCGTCACACCGAGGAAGGTCTGCGTCTCACCCGGAGGAGTGAGGAGTCGCTCCCGCCGTCGATGGACGACGTGGCCGCCGTGCGCGCCGAGGATAGATCTCGTCAAGCCGACGGAACACATCGGACGCAGAGGATCCTCATGAAGAAGACACGATTCACCGCCACCCTGGCCGCGGTGACCGCGGTGACCGCCATCGTCACCGGAGGTGCCGCAGTGCCGATGGCCACGGCCGGTGTCCAGCCCACGCTGACGGCCACCACCGAAACCGTGCGGGCCCTGGCCGAGTGCCCGGAGCTGCCCAGCCTCCCGACCGCGCGCTGCGGGCAGATCACCGTGCCCCGCGACCGCGCCAACCCCGCAAAGGGCACGATCGACATCGGTTTCGCGCTGGTGCCGCGTACTGACACGTCGCAGCCGGGACTGGGCACGATCGTGCCGAACCCGGGTGGCCCCGGCTCGTCGACCATCGACCTGACCGGCCATTATTTCGCGGAGTCCCTTGAGCCACTGCTCGACCGTCGTGACCTGCTGCTGATCGACACCCGCGGGGTCGGCCGCTCGACCCCGCTGACCTGCGCGGCGCTCGACGGTCCGAACAAGGTGTTCGTTTCCCTGCCCAAACAGCGTCAGATGATCGGTGAGTGCGGTGAACAGCTCGGCGACAGAGTGTCTGATTACACCAGCAACGCCGTCGCCGACGACGTCGACGCAGTGCGGGCGACGCTGGGCCTGAGCCGCCTCGACCTGCTCGGTGTCTCCTACGGCACCTATCTGATGGCCGGCTACGCTACCCGCTACCCGCAGCACGTGCGTACGGTCACCATGGCCGGCGCGTACGCGATCAATGTCGACACCATCGGCGAGGTCAACGCAGCCGCGTTCCGCCGAGCGGTACGCCTGGTGTGCGAGCGGACCGGCGAATGCGACGGCGACCGGGTGATCTCCGACCTCGCCGCACTGATGAAGCGACTGCGGAAGAATCCGGAGAAGCTCACCGTCACCTACGACGGGGTCAAGCACCGGGTCACCCTGGACGAGTGGCAGATGACCTCCGTCGCCGGCGGGGTCTACGCCAAGCAGCCCGACACCGAGACCCAGCTCGCCCTGGCCGGCGCCGCCGCCGCCGCACGCCGCGGCGATCTCACCCCGGCACGCGCTCTGGTCCGCAAGAGCCTGCTCAAGTCGGCCGAGGACGCCTCCTACGGCGCCCTGGCCAACGACACGCAGTCCTGGGCCGTCACCTGCCACGACTACCTGCGCGACTTCGATTACGCCGACCCGATCGCGAAGCGCACCCGGCAGTACAACGCAGCGGTGGCGAAGCTGAAGAACTCCGACTTCGCGCCGTTCTCCCCCGAAGTGTGGGTCTCCCGGGCCGACTATGACACCGGGGCCTGCCTGCGCTGGCCGGGCGCTGCCACCGCGCAGCCCCCGTTCGAGCCGGGCGCCACGATGCCCGACGTGCCGGTCCTGGTACTCAGCGGTGACCTCGACGCCAACACCCCGATCGAATCCGGTGACGCCGCCGCCGCGCAGTTCCCGCACGCCACCCACAAGGTGATCGAAGGCGCGGGGCACACCCCGGCCACCACCCCCGAGGGCGTCAACGAGATCATCACGTTCATCCGCGACGCGAAGGTCTGACCATCCGATGTGGAGGAGAGGGGGCGTCATGCGTGACGAACACGACGAGAACGCCGCACTGCGCCGGCAGTCGCTGCTGATCGCGATCGGCTGCGTGATCGCCGACGGCGCCCCCTTCCTGCTCAAGGTGTCGCAGCACCCACCGCACCCGGCCCTCTGGATCGCCGGCCTGGCGATCCTGCTGGCCGACCTGGCGCTCGCGCTGCCGGCCCGGACCGCCGGGCCGGTGGCGGTGCTGCACGCCGTCGTCCGGGTGGCGGCCGCCCTCCTCCTGCTCGCCGTCATCGGCGACCGCGACAGCATCGGCAACGCGACAGGTCTGGTCGTCGCCGGGTACCGGGCCGGAGCCTGGGTACCAGGTCGGCGCTCCTGGGCCGCGCTCGCCGCCCTCATCACGGGCATGACCGCGACCCAGGTGATCCAAGGCTTCGACGGAACCGCCGAAAGTCTCCTGATCACCGTCTCCAACACCGTCCTGCCGTGGATGATCGGGCGGCACACCACCGGTCGCAGCGGTTACATCGCAGAAGTTCGCCGCAGGTCCGAGCAGATTCATCGGGAAGCAGAAGAACAACGTCGTGACGCGGACCTCGCGCTGACCCAGGCGGTCGAGACCGAACGCGCGGCGATCGCCCGGGACCTGCACGACACGATCTCGCACCACGTCAGCGCGGTGGGTGTGCACGCAGCTGCGGCCCGCCTCGGTATGAAGTCGGGTCTACCGGCGACCAAGGACCGCACGGTGGCGTCACTGGAGCAGGTCGAGACGTCGAGCCGCGCCGCGCTCGGCGACCTTCGCCGCATGCTCGACCTGTTGCACGGCAACGACTCCGACGGCGTACGTCAGCCCGGTCTCGACGGTCTCGACGACCTCATCGACGGCAGCCGCCGCGCCGGTCTGACCGTGAACCTGACCATGGACGATGAGGCCCCCCGAGCCCTGCCGAAGTCGCTCAACCTCGCTGCCTACCGCATCGTCCAGGAAATTCTCACCAACGCCCTGCGCCACGGCGACGGCACCCTGGACCTCACCCTCACCCACACCGACACCGAACTCCTGATCATCGGAAGCAACACCACCAGCCCGCTGGCCGGCGCGACCTCCGGCACCGGACGAGGCCTGGACGGCATCCGCCACCGGGTCGGCATATTCGGTGGCTCCGTCACGATCGGCCCCCCACCGGAGGCGCCCGGCACCTGGCGCACCGGCATCACCATCCCGCTCCAGGAGTCCCGTTGACCGCGATCCGCGTCCTGCTCGCCGACGACCACGAGTTCTTCCGCTCCGGATTTCGCAATGCCCTGGAGACCCAACCCGACCTCGAATGCGTCGGCGATGTCGGCGACGGGCTGGCCGCCGTGACCGAGATCGAACGGCTACGTCCGGACGTCGCCGTCCTGGACGTACGCATGCCTCGGATGGACGGCCTCACGGCGGCCGAAACCGTCCTGTCGCGCGGCACCGAAACCCGCATCATGCTGCTCACCACCTATGACGACGACAGCTACGTCTACCGGGGCCTACGCGCCGGGACCAGCGGCTTCTGCCTCAAGAGCATGCCCGTCGAGGAACTGCTCGGCGCCATCCGGGTGGTGGCCCGCGGAGACGCGCTCATCGACCCGTCGGTGACGCGCCGCCTGGTAACCCGATTCGCCGACGGCCTCGCCCCGGCAACCATGGGCCAGCCCCTGGCACTCGACCGGCTGACCACGCGGGAGCGCGAGATTCTGCTGGAGGTGGCCCGCGGCTACTCCAACGCCGAGATCGCGAAACGCTTGTACGTCGGGGAACAGACGGTAAAGACACACGTCTCGCACCTACTGACGAAGTTGGAGCTGCGCGATCGGGTCCAGGCCGTCATCTTCGCCTACGAGAACGCGCTGCTCTGACCCGAGGCGGCGGTAGCGGGCGAGTCGGTGGCCCCAGCTCAGGACATGCCGGATGCCACCCTTGGCGTACCGCGCGTCAAGTTGCGCCGGCGGGCACGAAGAAGCGGCCGGTGCTGTCAGGCACCGGCCGCTCGTCGAACAGTGTCTCTGCGGATGTCAGGCAGGGGAGTGCCTTCGACCTGTGCTGATGCGTGGGCGTCAGGAACGAAGGGTACGCAGGCCGGTGCGGATTTCGCTGACCAGGATGTCGGGTTGTTCCAGGGCCGCGAAGTGCCCGCCCCTGGCGGCCTCGCCGTAGTGGATGAGATTGCTGTAGGTGTCTTCGATCCAGCTGCGTGGCAGGAGTGGGATGTCGCTCGGGAAGACGGTCACCGCGACCGGAAGCGTCAGCTTGGGGCCGGCGAACGTGCCTGACTTGTTCTCCCAGTAGATGCGGCCCGACGACGCTGCGCTGTTGGTGAACCAGTACAGGGATATCGTGTCGAGTATGTCGTCGATGCTGAGCGCGTCCTCGGCAAGCCCCTGGTTGTCGGTCTTGGACTGGAACTTTTCGTAGATCCAGGCTGCCTGACCAGCGGGAGAGTCGGCCAGGGCGAATCCGACAGTTTCCGGCTTCGTGCTCTGGAGGTGGTTCGAGCCACCGAGATCGCCGGCGTAGAGGGCGAGGGTCTGCACGGCGTGGCGTTGTTCGGGCGACAGGGTGTCGGGTATTTGTGCGGGGAAAGCGAACTGGGTGTTCAGATGGATGCCCAGCAGCCCTTCGGGTTGCATGGCCCCGAGGGCGGTGGTGACGACGGCACCCCAGTCTCCGCCGTGCGCGGCCCATTTCGGGTAGCCGAGGCGTTTCATCAGCTCCACCCATGCGCTTGCTATGCGGGGTACGGTCCATCCGGTTTCCGTGGGCTTCTGGGAGAACCCGAACCCGGGTAGTGACGGGACGATGACGTCGAAGGAGTCGGCGGCGTCTCCTCCGAACGACACCGGATCGGTGAGTGGGCCGATCAGCTTCAGGAAGTCGACGATCGAGCTCGGCCATCCGTGCGTGAGGATCAGCGGCAACGCGTTGGGATTCTTGGACCTGACGTGGATGAAGTGGATGTCCAGCCCATCGATATTGGTCAGGAACTGGGGCAGACGATTGAGCTCGGACTCGAAGCGCCGCCAGTCGTAGCTGCGCTCCCAGTGGCCGACCAGGGATCTCGCGTTCTCTACGCGAACCCCTTGTGACCAGTCGCCCACCGTTTCCGGATCCGGCCACCGAGTCCTGGCCAGCCGCTGCTTCAGATCGTCGATCTCCGAATCCGAGATCGAGACGGTGAACGGGCGGACGAGGGTCGAGGTCGGCGGCGTCAGTGCATTCATTGACCGTCTCCCGAGCTTCGAGGGTGTCTATTCACGGATGGCCCTGCCGGAGAACGAGATGTGGAGCCGGCGGGTCAGTTGCTTGTGGATGCACTGGTCGCGGCGACGCGGGGGGCGTGAGAATTGGCGCCGGTGCGGAGGAGTGCGACGGCCACGGCGAGTTGCCAGATGACGATGGTGTAGACGGAGCCGCGTTCGATCGCGCCCGAGGGCAGGCCGGCATCGAAGGTGAGGAAGAGAGCGGTTACGGAGACCAGGCCGAATGCTCCGACGACGATGCTGATGAGGCCGATCAGCCGCGTCTGGGGAGCCTTGCGCCAGTGGAGGCCCAGGACGAGGGCAAGCACGTTCCCGCCGAGAATCGCCAGCGTCGCTCCGGTGAAGTGCAGGGCAAGCGTGCCGTTCTGTTGCGCCTGCAGGGAACCGTGGAAGGTTCCGACAAGGATGTAGCCGATCATCGTCACGATCCCCGTCACGGCGGTGAAGGTACGGGACCGCCCGCTGATCGTCCGCGACAGCAGCACTGTGGCGATCCCGAAGAGGATGCCCTGAACGATGAATCCGGAGTTCATGACGACGTGCAGCGGCGAGTCGAGTTCGCGACCTTGGAATACCCCGGCCGTTGCGGATCCGAGGTCGCTGATCCAGTTGTCGGCGTAGCTGTAGCTGGGCGATTTCCACGCCGCCGCTGTGATCGCTTCGGCGGCGAGATAGATCACCGGGCCCAGCAGGAAGGCGGCAGCGGCGAGGGGCCGGAGCTTGCTCATGATGTTTTCCATTTCTGTTTGAGGGGGATTGGTGTCAGTCGTCGTTCGAACCAGAGGTGGGCCAGGACGATCAGAGCCAGGCAGACCACGAGCGTTCGGCCACTGACGGCGGTGGCGAGCAGGCCAAGCAGCAGTGGGGCCGCGATGCCTGTGGTGACCCGCGAGATCGTCCTCGGCAGGTCGGCACTGTGGCTGGCGACGCCGGTGAGCACGCCGAGGGTGAAGTAGGCCGCGACCGCGCCGCACAGCAGCCAGCGGCCTTGGTCGGGCAGTGGGTCGGAACCGTGACTGACCACCAGGGAGAGCGGCACGGCGATGGTGGCGACGACGCCGGTGACCAGGCAGTGCAGGCCGAGGGCGGCGCGGGTGCCGATCCGGCCGGGGCGCAGGTGCGGCAGGCCGGCGTATCCGAAGACGACGGACAGGCCGAACATGCCGGCCAGCAGAACGAAGGACGCGATTGCGGTGGTCAGCAGGCCGATGTCGTACCGCGCCTCGCTTGCGGCGGCGACGACCTGCACCACCGATTCGCCCAGCACGATGATGACGAAGAGTCCCAGTCGCTCGGAGAGGTGGGCCGGATCGACCGATACGCCGTGGATGACCGGGCCTGTGCCGTCGGGGCGGCCTCCGGATCGTGGCCGACGCCGACTTCGTTGTGGCGCGGTGAGGTACGACTGGACGCGTTGGAGCATCCTGCTGCCGGACAGGACCAGGATCAGCAGCAGGTCGAGGCCGACTCCCGCTGCCCAGAGCGCGAGTTTCCAGTGTTCGTCGACCCAGAGCGACGCGACCCAGGGCAGCAGTCCCACCGAGTACTGCACCACCGGGAAGTCCAGCAACACCGCGCCCCGTTGCCACGACTTGGACCCGTAGACGCGCGTGGCGATGTATGCGATCGCGAAGACGTTGAGCGGACGGATGTCGCTGCTGTGCCCGAGCACGGTGTGTGCCACGCCTGGCACGGACGCGGCCATGGTGCCGAGGCCGAACATGCCGACCATCAGCCGCAGCACGCGGGTCTGGCCGGCGGCGACGTTGCCGTACAGCATGAACGTCGTCCAGGACAGCCACAGAGCCAGGAACAGCAGTGCGTAGAGACCGAGCGCCGCGGCGTCCAGTTCAGGCCCGAGCACGTGTGCCAGGGCGGCCACTCCGGCCACCGCCACGAGGTCGAAGAAGAGCTCGGCCCAGCTCGCGTGCCGCTCGACCCTGGTGTCTCTGGACTCTTCGTCGATGCTGATGTCGGACCTCCGGGACGATGTGGTCGGGTCGGTTCGTGGGCGATCCGTCAGCGGGCGAGTGTGCCGCTGCTGGTAGTGGCGCGCAGGCCGCGGTCGAGAAAGCTGATCATCCAGGTGAAGCTGTCGTCGACGGACGCGTCGATCTGGAACCCGCCGGCCGCTTCCAGCGTCGAGAACCCGTGCACGGCGCTGCGGAGCATCCGCAGGGCATGAATCTCCTGAACGGAGTCCAGGTGGTAGCCGCGCAGCATGGCCGCCCAGGACCCGACGACCCGTTCGAGGGCGGGAACGAGCGGGTCGTCGGGCCCGGTCGGGCGGGCGGCATTGCCGGCCGCGTACCGGCCCGGGTGTTCCTGCACGTAGGTCCGCATCGCCTGCGCGCCGGCGGCGAGGGCGTCGCCGCCGGCCCGCCCCTGGATGGCGTCGCGAATGGCGTCAGCGAACTCGGCCATGGCCAGGACAGCTATCCGGTGCGCGAGATCGGCCTGGCTGGCGACGTGTTTGTAGAGCGCGGGGGTCTTGACTCCGAGCCGTTCGGCTACCAGACCCATGCTGAGGTTCTCGAAGCCGATCTCGTCGATCAGGGCGGCACCGGCCTCGGTGACCGACTGCGGGGTGAGCCCGGCCCTAGGCATTCGCCAGCGTCTTGTCGAGGAAGGGCAGGGCCAGCGCGAGGACCTGGTCCGGCGTCTGGACGTGTGCGTAGTGACCGGCACCCTCGATGACGACGAGCTCACCGATGCCCCTGGGCAGGTCAGCGATGATCTTCTCGCCCTCGGCGCGGGGGTCGGCCCAGTCGGGGTCGAGGCTGCCCTCGATGACCAGGACGGGGCAGGTGACGTTGGCCAGCTGCGCGCCGGCGTCGGTCGGGCTGGTCTTGCACATGGCCTGCAGGACCTTCATCCGGCCGGGCTCGCTCAGCTTCGCCTCGATGCGCCTCAGCTCGGCGTCCCAGTCGGCGGGCTTGACCGGGTACGCCGCGTCGAGGTACTTCTTCCAGCTCGCCAGACTTCCCCGGACCAGGACCTGCGCCATCTGGCTGTAACCGGTCCGGAAGCGCTTCACCCGGATCAGCCCGCCGAGATCGAAGGGTTGTACGCGGGTGAACGGCGCCAGCTCGATGACGCCGTTGATCAGATCGGGCGCGGTGGCCGCCGCGATGGTCGCCGCGCCGCCGCTGATCGACTGGCCGATGATCACGGCCGGACCGCCGAGGTGGCGCACGAGAGCGACGAGGTCACCCGCGATGTCGGTGCGGCTGTAGCCGTCCCAGCCCAGGCTGGAGTCGCCGCAGCCGCGGATGTCGACGTTGGCGACCCGGTACCCGGCGCCGGCCAGGGCCGGAGCGAGGAAACGGTAGGAGTGCCGGCTGTCGCCGATGCCGTGCGCCAGGACCACGAGAGGGCCCTGCCCGGACACGTCATAGGCGAGGTTGTTACCGGCGATGCTCAAGGACTCGGTCACGACGACCTCCGCAGAATTGGTTAACGGTGCTTCCTGAAGGTTAATGCGATTAACTAGATGCGTCAAGCGATCTTCTTCGACGGCGCTCGCACCTCGTCTGGGGGCCGGTGTCAGCGCACGGACAGCGTGCGGCTACCGGGTGCCGTGCGCGGCGGGTGAGTGGCCTTCGCTCGCCATGGCGGCGAGGACGGCGTCGAGCAGGCCGGGAAACCTGGCGTCCAGGTCGTCGCGCCGCAGCGAGTGCACGATCACTCGGCCCTGCCTGCGGGCGAACAGCACCCCGCTCTCGCGCAGGACGCGCCAGTGATGGGTGGCTGAGGATGCGGGGACGTCCGGCAGCACCGTGCCGCACGTCAGTTCCTCACCGTCGGCGAGGCGCTGGATGATCTGCAACCGCACCGGGTTGGCCAGGGCGTCCAGGACTCCTTCCAGCCGTAGCTGGGCGCGGTCCGGATGGGTCAGTGTTCGCACCCTTCGACTGTACGATAGATTACGTACAATCGCACCGGCAGTATGACATCGACGAAGGAGAAGCCATGAGCGCGTACCTGGTGATCGAAGCGACTCCGGCGGACGCCGAGCGGTTCGGCGAGTACGAGCGGCAGAGCCTCCCGCTGGTGATCAAGTACGGCGGTGAGCCGCTGGCCCGCGACACCGACACGCTCCCGATCGAGCGCGACGATCGCCCCGCGATCGGCGTCATCATCAAGTTCCCGGACAAGCGGGCCGTCCAGGCGTACTTCGACTCGCCGGAGTACGCACCGCTGCGCGCGTTCCGCCAGACCTTCACGCAAGCTCGCGCCTTGGTCATCGAGGACTGAGCCTGAGTGGGCACGAACCTCGCGCCGTCAGTGGTCGGCCTGATGGTCGGGGCCGAACGGGCGCGGCGTATGCCTGATGCCGTTGAGGACGAGTGTCAGGCCACGCTCGAACTCCTGGCCGCTGAACTGCGCCCCGACCGGGGCCAGCTCGGCGAGGGTCGGTAGTGCGCCCTGCGCAAGTGCTTCGATGCGCGCGGCGGCGGAGGCGGGATCCTTCTCGCGCGTCAGCGCGCCGGCCAGCTCGTTCTGCGCGATGCCCGTGACGAACGCCGAGACGGCGCGGAATGCGACGAAGAGGTCGACGCCCTTCAGGCCGCCGCGAGCGAGTGCTGCCGCGAGCGCCTCGGTGGGGGCGAGGCTGGCGCGGGACGAGGTGCGACGGGTGAGGATGAGCGGAATGACTGCCGGATGGGCGCGGTAGGTGCGCCACAGGGCGGTGGCCACGGCCCGCGTGTCGGCCAGCCAGTCGTCGGTCGGCCCGGGTAACTCGACGCGAGCGGAGACGGCGTCGACCACAAGCTCCTCAAGCGCTTCGCGGCTCTCGACGTAGTTGTAGAGGGTCATGGGGCCGGTCTGCAGCGAGGCCGCGAGGGAGCGCATGGTGAGCCCGGCCAGACCATCCCGGTCGACGATCGCCAGCGCGTGTTGCTGGATGTCCGTGAGGGTGAAGCGTGCTCTCATGCTGGCTGCTCCTGGAGACAGGTACGGCGTACGTGTCTGACGGTACTATACGTACAGCGTACGCATTCCGGTGGCCGTGGCCCACATCACTTGACACGTACAGCGTACGCAAGTCACGCTTACGTACGTCGTACGTATCCGGGTTGGCAGTAGAAGGAGACCCCATGACAACCAAGACCGCTCTCGTCACCGGCTCGACGAGCGGAATCGGCCGCGCCACCGCACTCACACTCGCCCGCGAGGGCGTCCGCGTCATCGTCTCCGGGCGTAATGCCGAACGAGGACTGGAAGTGGTGGAACAGATCCGTGCCGAGGGGGGCGGGGCCGACTTTGTCGCCGCCGACCTCCGCGACGCGCACTCCGCGGTAGAACTCGCGGCCAAGGCCACCCAGGCCGCCGAGTCCGCGGGCGGAACCCTCGACATCCTCGTCAACAACGCGGCCATCGGAGCCGGTGGACCAACCGCGGGCACTGCGGAGTCGACCTTCGACGCGGTACTGGGCACCAACCTGAAGGCACCGTTCTACCTGGTCGCGAACCTTGCACCCGCGATGGCGGCACGAGGCGGTGGAGCGATCGTCAACGTCTCCACCCTCGCCGCCGAAGTCGCCCTACCGGGCCTGTCGGTCTACGGCGCGAGCAAAGCCGCCCTGGACCTGCTGACCAAGAGCTGGGCAGCCGAATTCGGCCCAGCCGGAGTGCGAGTGAACTCCGTGCGTCCCGGCCCGACCCGCACTCCAGGATCCGAAGCCCTGGGGGAGGCTCTGGCGCAGCTCGCCGCACAGGCCCCGCTCGGTTTCATCGCGGATCCGGAGGACATCGCCGCCGTCATCGCGTTCCTCGTCAGTGACGAGGCGCGGTTCGTCACCGGCGTGATCCTGGACGCGAACGGGGGCCGCACGGCCGTCTGAGCCTCGATGGCTCTGACCAGGCCAGTAACCTGCCGCCTATCCCGCCCCGCAGGTGGGTCCGCCAGGTATCGGTGGCTCCCACGGTCGGCCCTCGCACCGGACAGCAGCGTCAGCCTGAACCGGGTCTCGTCCTCGGGGTCCGGAGCCGTCGAGAGTATGACGATCTTGCGGTCGGCGTCGCCCTCCGTCATGCCGCTGCTCGATGGCGCCGCCCGGTGACGCCCCGGCGGTCCTGGCGGATACCAGGACCGCTGGGGCCTGGGTGCCCGGAACGCTTCTTCAGCGCTGCGCAGGCGCCCCGGCCGCCTTCCCCCGGGCTTCGTCAGCAGCCGTGACGAGGTTGAACACCGTGTACGGGTCGTGTCCGCGGAACAGCAGTGAGATGACTAGCGCGGCCATCGCCTCCAGATGCCGGGCGTACGTGACATCGCCGACAGCCAGCGGCGCACAACCCAGATCCTCGATCAGCGCACCGACCGCGGCCCGGGCCTGCTCGTCGTCGCCGCAGAAGGGGACCACCAGCGGCCGGCCGTCGAAGGTGGGCGGGTCGAGCTGCCAGACCTTCGCCTCGCAGAGGTTGAACGCCTTCACCACCCGGGCGCCGGTGCGCTGCTGAATCTGCTCGGCCAGCGAGGTGGCGCCGGAGGTGACCGAGAAACCCGTCAACTCCACCGGGTTGGTGCAGTCGACGACGACCTTGCCGGTCAGTGCACCCCGGCCCGCCCCGGCCGCGTCGAGGACATCCGGCACGGCCGTATACGCCACGGCCAACAGGGTGACGTCCGCCGCCTGCGCCGCGTCGGCGAGCGAACCGCTCCGCGCCCCCAGGGCGGTCGCCAGTTGCTGCGCCTTGGCGGCGCTACGTCCGCCGACCAGCACGTCGTGGCCCGCTGCCGCCCAGCGCCCGCCCAGCGTGCGTGCCATCGTGCCGGTACCCAGGATGCCGATCTTCATCATGTCCTCCGCTGTCTCGGCCGGCCGCGCGGTCCGGCAAGTGGGGAAACGATAGAGGTACCCGCCGGACACCACTGCTGAGTGGTACCACAGCTACCAGCAAATCTGCTGATCTGTTTGCCCAGGCCGCGCCGGCGGACAGTAAGACTCACCTGTCCACTGTCTGCAAGGAGTGTCCCGCGGTGTCCAATCTCGCCGAATCAGCGCCATCGGGTCGGGGAGCGACGGCGGACCTATCGCCGGCGCCTCCGTCGCGCGTGCGCGCCAACCTGCTGCTGCTCCTGCTGTGCATGGCCGAATTCATGATCGTGCTCGACTTCTCCATCACCAACGTGGCGCTGCCGACGATCCAGCGCGAGCTGTCCTTCAGCGACGGCTCGCTGCAGTGGGTGGTCAGCGCCTACGCCCTCGGCTTCGGGGGCTTCCTGCTGCTCGGCGGCCGCATCTCCGACCTGTTCGGGCGCCGCCGGCTGTTCATCATCGGCCTGGTCGCCTTCTCCGTGGTGTCGCTGCTGGCCGGCTTCGCGCAGGACGCCACCCAGCTGATCATCCTGCGCGGGCTGCAGGGCCTCGCCGCCTCCCTGGTCGCGCCGGCCGCCCTCTCCCTGCTGACCACGTCCTTCCCCGAGGGCAAGGAGCGCAACCGGGCGCTCGGCGCGTACGGCGCCGTGCTGTCCTTCGGTTTCGTCGCCGGCGTCATCCTCGGCGGCGTGCTGACCGATGCGCTGAGCTGGGAGTGGGTCTTCTTCGTCAACGTGCCCATCGGCCTCGCCACGGCCCTGTTCGCCCCGGTGCTCGTGCCCCGCCCGACCGCCGCCGCGGGCCCCCGCCCCCGGCTCGACGTGCCCGGCGCGATCACCATCACCGGCGCCGCGGTGAGCATCGTCTACGGCTTCTCGATCGCCAACACCGAGGGCTGGCTGTCGGTGAGCACCCTGGGGTCGTTCGCGCTGGGCCTGGTGCTGCTGGCGCTGTTCGTCCTGGCCGAGCGCCGTTCGGCGGAACCGCTGGTGCCGCTGGAGATCTTCAAGGTACGCAGCATCGTCGGCGCCAACGTGGTCAACGTCCTGTTGATCGGCGCCTTCGTCGGCATCACCTACGTGCTCACCCTCTATCTGCAGCGGATCAAGGACTACAGCCCGCTGGAGACCGGGCTCAGCTTCGCGGTGCTGGGCCTGACCGCCATGGTCGCCGGCTTCACCGGGGCCAAGCTGGCCGGCAAGCTGGGCCTGACCCGGGCCATGCTGCTCGGCGTCCTGCTGCAGGCGGTCGGCGCGTTCGTGGTCGCCACGCTCCCGGCCGAGAACTCCCTGGCCTACATCCTGATCGGCACCGCGCTGATCGGCTTCGGCAACGTCGCCGCGGTCGTCATGATCAGCATCACCGCCACCGCCGGCGTGGCGGACCACCAGCAGGGCCTGGCCGGCGGGCTGCTCAACACCTCGCAGCAGCTCGGCGCGGCGATCGGCGCGGCCGCCTTCGCCGCGATCGCCGCCTCGCGGACGGCGTCGCTGCTGCCGGAGGACACCACCGGCAGCGTCAGCGATCCGGCGGCCCTGCTCTCCGGCTTCCGGTATTCGCTCGTGTGCACCGCGATCGCGGCCGTGATCGCGGCCGTGATCGGCGCCGTGATGCTCCGGACGCGCGCCGACCGCACCTCCTAAGACCGACCGATCCGGCCCTGCCGCCGCCGCCCCCCCCGGCGGGCGGGGCCACCGGATGCGCGGCGCGGCTGCCGGCCGCGCCGCGCATCCGCGCATCCGGTCAGACCGGCGATCGGTTGGTCAGTTCCGCCGAGAGCGACCGCAGGCGGGCCCGGTTGGCCTCGTCGTACGCGGCGGGATGCGCCTGCGCCTCGCGGAGCTGGTCGAAGTAGCGTCCGGTGACGCCATCCAGATCGGCGTCGAGAGCCAGCCGGGACACGGCCTCGACCCCGTCGGCAATGGTGCTGATCGGGGTCGACACAATCTTCGTCGGCATGTACGTCGCCGGGTGTAGGGCGTTGACGGCGACTCCGCTGCCCTGAAGCTCGGCGGCCAGGTCAAAGGTGAACATGATCTGCGCCAGCTTGCTCTGGCAATATGCCCGGCGCCCGCCGTAGCCGCGGGTGAGCATGACGTCGGTGAAGTCGATGGGCGTCTGCCCGGCCGAGCTGACGTTGATGACACGGGCCGGGGCCGAGCGACGCAGCAGGTCCAGCAGCCGGTGCGAGAGCAGATAGGTGGACAGGTAGTTCACGGCGAAGCGCAGTTCGAACCCGTCGGCGCTCTCCAGGCGCGCGGTGCCGCCGGGCACGTCGGCGCCGATGCCGGCATTGTTGATCAGCACGTCCAGCCGGGGCTCGGCCGCGGCGACCTGATCGGCCAGCGCGTGCACCCCGGCCAGCGAGGAGAAGTCCGCCCGGTAGCCGCGCGCCTCGCCAGAGCCGGTCGCCCGCACCTGGCGCACGGTGGCGGCGATGCGCGCGGCCGAGCGGCCGTGCACCAGCACGGTGGCGCCGCGACGGGCGAGGGCGACGGCCAGGCCGTGGCCCAGCCCGTCGGTGGCGCCGGTGATCAGCACGGTCGGCGGCTGGCGCAGTGGCATGATGCTCGCTCCTCAACGGCTCGGCGAAGGATCCGGCGCCGGCGGCGTGCCGGAAACTGGAAGCGGGCGAGCCCCGTCATACCGACGAAGCCCGCCCGCGCGGTTCAGTGTTGCCCGGGGCGGTCCGGCCACCCAGGGCACCGTTCATCCTGGCATTGTGGGTGCCAGGTTGGTGCGTGCGGCGGTGAGCCAGACGACCGCGCCCGGGGCGATCCCGGCCCCTGCGGGCCGTCCCGCGCCCCCGTAGCGCTCGTCCGCCGTGTCCAGCAGCACCGACCACTCCCGCGGGTCGGCGACCGCGTCCCAGCCGAGCGGCCGGTCGGTCAGGTTCGCCACGCAGAGCAGCACGCCGTCGCCGTGGTCGCGGGCGAACGCCAGCAGCGGCTCGCCCGGGCCGGGACGCCGCCACCACCGCACCGGCTCCGGTCCGGCGGCCACCTGCTGGCAGATCCGGTTCAGCCGGGTGACCAGCCGGCCCACCCCCCGATACAGCTCGCCGCCCGGGGCGTCGAGCAACGGCGACGGGTCCACCGGGGCCCACTCCCGCCAGGGTTCGGCGCCGCCGTGCTCCGCGCCCATGAACAGCAGGGGCACCCCGGGCGTGGCGTACTGCAACGCCAGGAGGGCCCGCAGCGCCGCGGCGGCATCCGGGCCGTCGCCGTGCACGCGACGCCACAGCGGCTCGTGCGGCGCGGTGATCTCGTCATGGCTGACCGGCAGCACCACCGGGCGCGCGGCGGCGCGATCCACGGCGGCGGCGAGCGTTTCCCGCAGGTGCGGGCGCTGGTCCGGGCCGGCGGCGAAGTACGTGAAGGTGTCGTGCGCCCAGCCGAGGTCCCAGCACAGGTCGAAGCCGAGGCCACCGGCGTCCACCGGCTCCGTGACCCCGTCGGTCAGCCCTGCTTCCTCGGCGATCAGCAGCGCGCCGGGATGCCGGCGGCGTACCGCGCCGGTCAGCTCGCGCAGGAAGTCGATTCCGGGCCGGTCGAGCACGTCGCCGCCGGCCCACCCTCCCGGTTCGCGCAGGAAGTCGCGGCGGGTGATCGAGCTGACCGCGTCGACGCGCAGCCCGTCGAAGTGGAACTCCTCCAGCCAGTAGAGCGCGCTGGCGACGAGGAAGTCACGCACCTGCGGGCGCTGGTAGTCGAACGTCTTGGTGCCCCAGAGCGGGTGCCATGCCCGGTCCGGGTCGGGCGGCTCATACAGCGCACCGCCGTCGAAGTCGGCCAGCGACCAGTCGTCCGGTGCGAAGTGCGCCGGAACCCAGTCGAGCAGCACGCCGACACCCGCGGCGTGCAGCCGGTCGATCAGGTGGCGCAACTCGTCCGCGCCGCCGAACCGTGCGCTGGGCGCGAAGTACGAACTGACCTGGTAGCCCCAGGACCCGCCGTACGGGTGCTCGGTGACCGGCATCAGCTCCACGTGGGTGAAGCCGTGCCGGCGCACGTACGGCACCAGGTCGTCGGCCAGCCGCCGGAACCCGGCGCCGGGGCGCCAGGATCCGGCGTGCACCTCATACACCGAGACCGGGGCGTGCCGCCGCGGGCGCCCGGCGAGCCAGTCCGCGTCGGTCCACCGGTGCCGCGACGGGGCCGGGACTACCGACGTGTGCGGCTCCCCGGGTACAACCTCGCGGGCCCACGGGTCGGCCTTGTGCCGGACCGTGCCGTCGCGGCCGTGAACCTGGAACCGGTAGTGGACGCCGGGCCGGGCCCGCGGCACCACCGTGTCCCAGCAACCGTCCGCCGAGCGGGTCATCGCCTCTTGGACCGGCCGGACGCCCGGGTGCCACCACACCAGATCGACGGCCTCGGCGGCCGGCGCCCACACCCGGAATCGGGTCGGCCCGCCGGCGACGTCCGGGTGCGCCCCCATCCGGCGCCACAGGGCGTCCGGCTCCGCGCGCACGGCCGGTGTGGTGCCGGCGCTCACCGCGACGTCCCGGTGCCGAGCCGGTCAAGCGTGGCGAGCGGGATGGGCAGCCAGGCGGGCCGGACGGTGGCCTCGTAGACCACCTCGTAGACGATCCGGTCCAGCACGTAACCCTCCAGCAGTTGCCGGCTGTGCCCCGGATCGGTGCCGGTGCTGTCCGCGTACCCGGCGCACAGCGCCTCGCGATTGAGCGCGGACCACTGGCTCAGGCGCCGGACCGCGTCCGCGTCCGGCGCTTCGTCGCGCACCGGATAGTGCGTCGCATAGTCGAGGGACCGCAGCAGCCCGGCGACGTCATACAGCGGTGAGCGCGGCGCGCGGCGCTGCGCGAGAGGCCGGGCGGGTTCACCCTCGAAGTCCAGCAGCCACCAGGTGTGCGAGGTGCGCAGGAGCTGACCCAGGTGCAGGTCGCCGTGCACCCGCTGGATGGGCACCGGCGTGGACAACCCGGCGAGGCGCCGGTACCGGGCGTGCAGGAACGGGGCGTGCGGCCGCAGCGCGGGCACGACAGCGACGGCCTCGTCGAGGTGGGCGGCGAAGCCCGCGGCCACGTCTGCGGGGTCGGCGACGTCGCCACCGAAGGCGGTGCGCAGATCGGCGTGCACCTCCCCGACCGCGGCTCCGATTCGGCGGGCCTCGAACTCGAAGTCGCCGCCCGAGCGCGCCACCACCGCCGGGGCGTCGTCGGCCAGCACGTCGCGGACGCTGGCCAGGGCCATCGCCCAACCGTCCACGGCATGCGGGGCATACCCGCTGAGCATGCCGAGGGTGGTCGGCTCACCCTGCAGCTCGCCCTCCACGGCGCCGAGCAGCGGGGCGACGTGGCCGGAGCCCAGCCGGGTGAGCGCCCGGTGCAGCTCCAGGTCGAGGTTCAGCCCCGGCTCGACCTGGCGGAAGATCTTCAGGATGACCTCGTCGTCAAACACGATCGAGGTGTTGCTCTGCTCGGCGGCCAGGACCCGCACGAGCGACGGCGCCGGCGGCCCGGAGTCCGACAGGGCCGCGGTCAGCCGCGGGCCGAGCCGGTCCGGCAGGCCGGCGCCGGGCTCGGGCCGGAAGCGGGTGGTGCCATGCTCGGCGCCACCGACTATCGCCCGCAGCAAAGCCAGCGCGGCGGCCGGGACGGCGCCCGATGCAGCCGGGTGCGGCGGTACGGCGTCGAGCCCGGGCACCACCTGGTAGTGCTGCGGGGCCCGGTCGTGGAATCGCACCTCGAGCAGGTCGAGCCGGGACGCCGGCCCGTCCCCGTCGCCGCTCAGCGGCACGGAGCCGACCGGCCGCACCTCGCGGACGGCGTGGCCCTTGGCGCGGAACCACCGTTGCTCGGGCAGCCAGGCGGCCAGGTGTGCCGCGTTGACCGGGGTGTGTGTCGGATCAGTCATCTCGACCCTCCTCGGTGGGACGCAGGGCGAACCAGTAGAAGCCGTGTCCGGGCATGGTGAGCAGATAGCTGTCGGTGCCCGGGCTGGGGAACCGCACGCCGCCGATGAGGTCGGTCAGGCGGTATCCGGCGTATGCGGACAGGTCCAGCTCGACCGGCTGGGCGAACCGCGAGAGGTTGTTGACGCACAGCACGACGTCCTCGGTGCCGTCCGCGTGGCGCGACCGGCGCAGGTAGGCGAAGACGCTCGGGTTGGTGGCCTCCAGTTCGTGGAAGTCGCCGACGCCGAAGGTGCTGTGCCGCTTGCGGACGGCGAGCAACTGGCGGGTGAAGTGCAGCAGCGACGAGGTGTGGGCGAGCTGGTTCTCCACGTTGACCGACTGGTAGCTGTTGCCGGGGCTGAGGACCAGCGGCAGGTGCAACTGCCCGGGGTCGCACGAGGAGAAGCCGGCGTTGCGTTCCGGCGTCCACTGCATCGGGGTGCGCACGCTGTCGCGGTCGCCGAGCCAGATGTTGTCGCCCATGCCGATCTCGTCGCCGTAGTAGAGCACCGGCGAGCCGGGCAGCGACAGCAGCAGGGCGGTGAACAGCTCGATCTGGTTGCGGTCGTTCTCCAGCAGCGGCGCCAGGCGGCGGCGGATGCCGATGTTGGCCCGCATCCTCGGGTCCTTGGCGTATTCGGCGTACATGTAGTCGCGTTCCTCGTCGCTGACCATCTCGAGCGTCAGCTCGTCGTGGTTGCGCAGGAAGATGCCCCACTGCGCGCCGGAGGGGATCGCCGGCGTCTGCGCCAGGATCTCCGAGATGGGCAGCCGTGACTCGCGGCGCACCGCCATGAAGATGCGCGGCATCAGCGGGAAGTGGAACGCCATGTGGCACTCGTCGCCGCCGGTCGCCGGGTCGCCGAAATACTCAACCACGTCGGCCGGCCACTGGTTCGCCTCGGCGAGCAGCACCCGGTCCGGGTATTCGTCGTCGACCACCTTGCGCACCAGGCGCAGGAAGGCGTGGGTGGCCGGCAGGTTCTCACCGTTGGTGCCGTCGGCCTCGAACAGGTATGGCACCGCGTCCAGCCGGAAACCGTCGGTGCCCAGGTCGAGCCAGAAGCGCAGGACGTCGAGCATCGCCTCCTGCACGGCCGGGTTGTCATAGTTGAGGTCCGGCTGGTGGCTGAAGAAGCGGTGCCAGTAGAACTGGTGCCGCACCGGGTCGTACGCCCAGTTGGAGGTCTCGGTGTCGACGAAGATGACCCGCGCGTCCGAATACCGGTCGTCGCTGTCGTTCCAGACGTAGAAGTCGCCGTACGGCCCGTCGGGGTCGGTGCGCGACGCCTGGAACCAGGGGTGGCGGTCCGAGGTGTGGTTCATCACCATGTCGATGACCACCCGGATGCCCCGCTTGTGGGCCTCGTCCAGCAGGCGTACGTAGTCGTCGAGGGTGCCCAGCGCGGGGTGCACCCGGCGGAAGTCGCTGATGTCGTAGCCGCCGTCGCGCAGCGGCGAGTGCAGGAACGGCGGCAGCCACAGGCAGTCGATGCCGAGCCACTGGAGATAGTCCAGCCGCTCGGTCAGCCCGCGCAGGTCGCCCAGCCCGTCCCCGTTGCTGTCCTGGAAGGCGCGCACCAGGACCTCATAGAAGACGGCACTGCGATACCACTCGGGTTCGGGGGCGACCATGGACACCTGCGCGGCCGGTGACGTGGTGTTCATGCTTGTTCCAGGGTGAAGAATCGGGCGACCGCCACGGCGGGATCGATGCGCACGGCTGCGCTGTCGTGCCAGGTGCGGCTCCGGCCGGTGGCCAGATCCCGCAGGCGCAGTGGCCGGTCGGGTGACAAACCCAGAGCCTGGGCGTCCAGCCGCAGCGGCGCCTGCCGGCGGCGGACGGGATCGAGGGTGACGACGCACAGGACGATCTCGCCGGTGCGGTCGTCCACCTTGGAATAGGCGAGGAGTTGGTCGTCCGCCACGTCGTGGAAGACCAGTCCGCGCTGCCGGCCGAGGGCGCGGTGCCGGTGCCGCAGCCGGTTCAGCCGGGTGATCCACGGCCGCAGCGAGGGCCGGGAATCGGCGCCGGCGGGCGGGCGGTAGTGCAGTTCGTACTTCTCGCTGTGCAGATAGTCCTCCCGGCCGGGACTGGTCGGGGTGTTCTCGTACAGCTCGAAGCCCGCATACATGCCCCAGGACGGACCGAGGGTGGCGGCCAGGGCCGCGCGGATGGCGAACACGGCCGGTGGCGCGCCGGCCAGGTGCCCCGGCAGGATGTCCGGGGTGTTGACCCACAGGTTGGGCCGCAGGTGGTCGGCGTCCGCGGTGAGCTCGCGCAGGTAGCCGGTCAGCTCCGCCTTGGTGGTCCGCCAGGTGAAGTAGGTGTAGGACTGGCTGAAGCCGACCTTGGCGAGCCCGTGCAGCACGGCGGGGCGGGTGAAGGCCTCGGAGAGGAAGACGACATCCGGGTCGGCCTGCTTGACCCGCTCGATCAGCCACTGCCAAAAGTCAAGCGGCTTGGTGTGCGGGTTGTCGACCCGGAAGATCCGGACGCCCTCGCCCACCCAGTGCAGCACCACCCGCAGGATCTCGGCGCGCAGCCCGGCCGGGTCGTTGTCGAAGTTGAGCGGGTAGATGTCCTGGTACTTCTTCGGCGGGTTCTCCGCGTAGGCGATGCTGCCGTCGGCGCGGGTGGTGAACCATTCGGGATGCTCGGTGACCCAGGGATGGTCCGGGGCGCACTGCAGGGCGAGGTCCAACGCGACCTCCAGTTTCTGGTCGGCGGCGGCACGGACGAAGGCCCGGAAGTCCGCGGCCGAGCCGAGGCGGGGGTGGATCGCGTCGTGGCCACCCTCCCGGGCCCCGATCGCCCACGGGGAGCCGACGTCGCCGGGGGCGGCGGTCGCGGCGTTGTCCCGGCCCTTGCGCGCCATCCGGCCGATCGGGTGGATTGGTGGCAGATAGAGGACGTCGAAGCCCATCGCCGCGATGCCGGGCAGGTGGGCGGCGGCGGTGCGCAGGTCGCCATGCACCGGGCGGCCGTCCGGGCCGAGACCGCCGGTGGAGCGCGGGAACAGCTCGTACCACGCGCCGGTCAGCGCCCGCTCCCGCTCGACCAGCAGCCGCCGGGTGGGCCCGCGGGTGAGCAGCTCGCGCAGTGGGCGGGTGTCCATGATGTGCCGCACGGCGGCGTCCAGGGCGGGCTCGGTCCGCTGCGGCAGCGCGGCGTGCCGGTCCCGCAGGGCCCGCGCCGCCGCGCGCAGACGACGGCCGTCCGCGCCCGGTACCCGGCGTGCCGCCCGCAGCAGCAGCCTTTCCCCCTCGGCCAGCTCGTTGGCCAGCTCGCCGGCCGGGAAGCCGGCGGCCAGCTTCGCGGTCAGCGCGTCGCGCCAGGTGTGCCAGGGTGCGCTGTAGGCATCCACCCGGTAGGTCCAGTAGCCGCTGCGGTCCGGGACCAGGGCACCCGACCAGCGGTCCAGACCCGCGTCGGTCAGTTCCATCGGCCGGCGGTGCTCGCCGCGTTCGCCGGGGCGGCGCCACACCAGTTCGGCGCGGACCGCGTCGTGGCCCTCCCGGTAGACGGTCGCTCCCACGTCGACCCGTTCGCCGACGACTGCCTTGGCCGGGAAGCGGCCGGCCCCCACGGCCGGGACGATGTCCTCAATGGCCAGTCTCAGACTCACGTCTGCTCCTTCGCTGTCGGTGTGTCACCGACAGTGCGGAGCGGCGCGGGGTCGCGGCCAATAACAGGTGCGCGTTGTGTCGACTACCGACACGTGTAACCGGGGCCGGGCGGGTCAGGTCGCGGCGGCCAGGAGGTCGCTCAGCGCCCGCGCGTCCGCCTCGTGCACCGGGGTCTGCAGCACCATGCAGAACTGTGGGTGATCCACCAGCCGCAGGTGGGACAGGTCCAGCTCCAACGCGCCGGCCCGGGGGTGCGCGAGCCGGTTTACCGCCATGCTGAACTCCGCCACCGGATAGGACTCCCACCAGCCCAGGAAGTCGGTGCTGTCGCGGGACAACCGGTCGACGACCTGGGCGAAGCGAGGGTCGCCCGGGTATTGCCCGGCGGCGGCCCGGAACTGCGCCACGATCATGCGGGCGGTCTCGTCCCAGTCGAGCAGCAGCCGGCGTACGCCCGGATCGCGGAACAGCAGCAGCACCAGGTTGCGCTCGTCCTCCGGGATCTCGGCGAAGTCGAGCCACAGTGCGGACTGGGCGGCGTTCCAGGCCAGCACGTCAAACCGATGGTCGATGATGTAGGCCGGGTTGGGCGTGACCGCGTCCAGCATGCGCTGCACCGCCGCCAGCACCGGCTTGTCGTCGCCCGGTGCGGGCGGCAGCGACAGGCTGGCCAGCACGAACAGGTGCCGGCGGTGCTCGTCGCCCAGCCGCAGCGCCGTCGCCAGCGCGTCGATGACCTGACGCGAGGCGGGGATGGCACGGCCCTGCTCGAGCCACGTATACCAGGTCAGGCCCACACCGGACAGCTGCGCCACCTCCTCGCGGCGCAGCCCTGGGGTCCGGCGCCGGTTGACGCCTTCGGGCAGACCCACGTCACCCGGCTTGAGCTCCGCCCGCCGTGCCCGCAGAAAGGCCGCCAGCTCCTTGCGGCGTGCCGCGTCGTCCATTGTCCTGGCCCCCATCATCGACCCACGCAGGCTTTTCCCCTGCTACTAGCAAGGCTGATACCAGTATAACTGGCCCCTTGTTACAGATCGGTACCGCAATGTATATGCGGGTTTCGCCCGTAGCAAGCGCCACGACCGGCCCTAATAGATGATTTGGCAGTTCCTGGCGTGAATGCGCAAGTGCTTCACCGGCTCCGTGAGTCCCGTTCAACTGCGATTCCGTGTAGTCGCTGAACTTGTTCGCGGAAGGGGCCGCAGTCATGGCTTCCGGCGCAGTCCGTCGCTTAACTCGGAAGGGCAAGGCGAACAACAGAGCCGCTGACGAACGCAGCGGCGAGGTTGTCCAGTTCGCACAAACCCAAAGGGAGCTCTAATGAGCAGACGGATTCTCGTCGTACTCTCCGAGTACGGCTACTGGGCGGAGGAACTGGTCGGGCCGGTCGAGGCATTCGACAGCGCCGGCTACCAGGTCACCTTCGCCACGGCGAACGGGCGCCGGGCGCACGCACTGCCGCCGAGCCTGGACCCCGACTACATCGACCCTCCGCTGGGCCGCTCGGTCACCACTGTGGACATGGCGAACCGTGGTCGCCGGCTGGACGAGTCGTCCCGGCTGGACAACCCGCTGAGCATCGCGGATCTGATCCCCGAACGCCCGTATCTCAGCTCGCTCAACCCGCTGCGCCGGCTCGAGGAATACTACCGCGAGCTCAGTGCCTCGGTCGGTGACCTGGTCGCCAGCTTCGACGCCCTAGTGCTGGTCGGCGGCAGCGGACCGATCGTCGACATGGCCAACAACGAACGCCTGCACGAGGCCGTACTCGGTTTCGTGGCCGCGGACAAGCCCATTCTCGCGGAATGCTACGGCGTTACGGTGCTCGCCTTCGCCCGGGACCTGGAGACGCGGGCCAGCATCATCGCGGGCAAGCATGTGACCGGGCACCCCAAGGAGTACGACTACAAGGACGGGACCGGCTTTCTGGGCGTCGACTTCAACATGGGCCCGCCGCCGTACCCGCTGGAGTACATCCTGCGCGACGCCACCGGACCGGACGGACAATTCCACGGCAACGTCGGCAAGGAACTGTCGGTCATCGTCGACTACCCCTTCATCACCGCGCGTTCGACGCCGGACTCGGCGCTGGCCGGCGCCAAGCTGGTCGAGACGCTGGAGCAGGGATTGCGGCGGGACGGCTGGTGAGCACGGCGGGCACGGGCCACGGTCCGGCCGGACGGCCGCGGACCGGCAAGGCGGCCCTGGTGGAGCAGTTCGCCGCGGACGGCCTGACCTACATGTTCGGCAATCCGGGCACCGTGGAACAGGGGCTGATCGACGAGATCGCCAACTCGGAGATCGACTACCTGCTCACTCTGCACGAGTCGGTGGCGGTGGGCATGGCCGACGGGTACGCCCGAGCCACCCAGCGCCCCGCGCTGGTCCAGCTCCACAGCGGCGTCGGGCTCGGTAACGGCATCGGCATGCTCTACCAGGCCAAGCGGGGAGGATCGCCGCTGGTGGTGCTAGCCGGCGAGGCCGGAGTGCGGTACGACGCGATGGACTCGCAGATGGCCGCCGACCTGGTCGCCATGGCCCGTCCGGTCACCAAGTACGCGACCCGGGTGATCGACCCGGCCTCGCTGCTGCGGGTGATGCGGCGGGCCGTGAAGATCGCGATGACCCCGCCCCGGGGCCCGGTGCTGGTCGTGGTGCCGGCCGACGTGCTGGACGCCATCGTCACCGATCCCGTGGTGCCGACGGTCATCCCGGACACCCGGGTGCTGCCCGAGCCCGCCGTGCTCGCCGCGGCCGCCGAGATCCTGGCCGCCGGCCGCCGGCCGCTCGTGCTCTTCGGCGACGGCGTCGCCACCAGCGGCGCCCAACGGGAGCTGGCCGCGGTCGCCGAGCTGCTCGGCGCGCCCATGTGGGGAGTGAACTCCTCGGAGGTCAACGTCGACAGTCGGCATCCGCTGTACGGCGGGCAGCTCGGGCACATGTTCGGCGCGGACAGTGCCCGGACGGTGGCGGACGCCGACACGGTGCTCATCGTCGGCACCTACGTCTTTCCCGAGGTGTTCCCGGAGCTGACGAGCCCGTTCGCGCCGGACGCCCGGATCGTGCACGTCGACCTGGACGCGTACGAGATCGCCAAGAACCACCCGGTCGAGCTCGGTGTCGTGGCCGACCCGAGGCTCACCCTCGCCGGCCTCGCCGCCCGGTTGGACCGGCCGGGCCGGCAGCGACCACCGCGCTGGGACGGCGCGGCGCCGCCCGGCGACCAACCGGGCGCCGGCACGGGACTGATGAACCGGTTCGTCGAGACGCTGGTCCGCCGAGCGCCGGACGACCTGGTGATCTTCGACGAGGCGCTGACCGAGTCGGGCCCGCTGGCGGTGCACGCACCGCCGCGGGTGCCGGGCCGGTTCTTCCAGACCCGGGGCGGTTCGCTCGGGGTCGGTATCCCCGGTGCGCTCGGCGTCAAGCTGGCCCGCCCGGGTCAGCAGGTGGTCGGCTTCACCGGCGACGGCGGCAGCATGTACACGATCCAGGCGCTGTGGACGGCCGCTCGGCACGACATCGCCGCCAAGTTCGTGATCTGCAACAACCGTCGCTACCGCCTGCTCGACCTCAACATCGAGCAGTACTGGCGGGATGAGGGCATCCCCGCCCATCTACACCCGGCGGCGTTCGACCTGTCCCGGCCCGCCATCGACTTCGCCGCGCTCTCCCGCTCGCTCGGGGTGCCCGCTCAGCGGGTGAGCACCCCGCAAGAGGTGCCGGCCGCGGTCGAGGAACTGCTCGCCACCCCCGGCCCGTTCCTCATCGATCTGGTCACCGACTGACCACCAGCACCCGAAGGAGCAGACCATGCCCGACGCCCTGAGCGTCGAATCCGTCCGCCGGCTCGTCCAGGAGTGGTACGACGCCCTGGACCGGCACGACCCGCTCGATGCCGTGTTGCCGTACCTGGCCGACAACGGCCTCACCATGCAGTTCCCAGAGGCGACCCTGCGCACCGCGGACGACTTCGGCGGCTGGTACGACACCGTCACCCACCGGTTCTTCGACGAGATCCACGAGGTCAAGCGGGTCGACGTCGAGCTGCTCTCGCCGCTGCACGCCGACGTCTCGGTCCTGGTCAACTGGCAGGCCCGGGTGTGGAACCCGCCCGCGGCGACCAGCGAGTGGCTCGGCTTCGACGCCAGCCAGACCTGGTCGGTTGTCCTGCAGGACGGCCAGCCCCGGATCCGTTCCTACGCGGTGGACGACCTGGCCCCGATGCCGGGTTCCGCCGAGCTCTGACCGCCGCGCCCGCGGCGGCACCCCTTCCGGTACCCGCGCACCGCGGGACCACCGAGCACCACGAGACAAGGAGACCACCATGTCCGAACTCACCCCGCAGCGCGTCAAGGACGCCTACGACGCACTGATGTCCGGCGACCGCGCCCGGGCCGCCGAGTACTGGGACCCGGAGGTCCGCTTCCTGACCCCCGGCAACCACCAGTACGCCGGCTGGCACGAGGGCCTCGAGACCTTCCTCGACTTCATCGACAAGGTGCAGGAGGCCTCCGGCGGCTCGTTCGTCATCGACCCGGTCACCATCCTGGTGAACGACGAGGGCTACTCCATCGACGTGAACCGGACCTCCGGCACCCGGGCGCACGCCGCGGCCGGTGTCGAGTCGCCGTACGAGCGGCTGCAGATCGAGGGCCTGCACCTGCTCAAGTGGGTCAACGGGCGGATCGTCGAGGGCCGCGGCGCCATCTTCGGCGACGGCGTGACCAACTTCAACCAGTGGTGGTCGCCGGTCGGCTCGGACGGCCGCCGGGTCACCGTCTGATCTCCTCCCGCACAGCCGGGCCGGCCGCCGGACGGCGGCCGGCCCGGCCCTTCCCCGAAAGATCACGATGACCACACACGGATACCACCCGCAACGCGGTCGCCTCGCCGGGCGCCGAATCGGCATCCTGCTCGAAAGCGACTACGTCGAGCCGGAGATCTCCTACTACCGCCTGCGATTCGCCGAGGAGGGCGCCGAGGTCGTCCTGCTCACCCGGCTGTGGGGCAACGACTCGCTGACCTTCACCGGTCACGAATACCGGGCGCCGCTGACCGTCGACGGCGACCTGGAACGCCTCGACTTCGCCGAGATCGCCCGGCTCTCCGCGCTGATCGTGCCGGCCGGCATGGTCGCGGACCGGCTCCGCTACACCGAGGACGTCGATCGCCCGGCACCGGCCGTGCAGTTGCTGCGCCGCGCGTTCCGGCTCCCCCACCTGGTCAAGGGCTTCATCTGCCACGGCCTCTGGCTGATGTCGACCGCCCCCGAGCTGATCGAGGACCGCTCCGTCACCTGCCACAACAACCTGGTCGGCGACGTACGCAACATGGGCGCGAACTACGTCGGCAGCGACGTGGTCGTCGACGGCGACCTGGTGACCGGTCGCACCGTCGAGCAGGCCCACGTCTTCGCCCGCACCGTCATCGAACGCATTCTCGCGACCGAGGAGATCCTGCCGTGACCCGCTTTTCGCACGTGGCCCTGAACTGCCGCCGGCTCGGCGACACCGAGGAGTTCTACACCCGGTGGTTCGGCTTCCGGCGCACCCAGCACTTCGACCTCGGCGGCAGCCAGATCGTCTTCCTGCGCTCCGGCGACGTCTACCTGGAGCTGTTCGGCCCGAGCGAGCCGGTGCAAGAGGCGGGACAGCCCACGGCCGACGGGCCGCCGGCTCCCGGGACGGTGCGCCACATCGCGTTCCAGACCGCGGACGTCGACGAGTTCGTGCGGGCGATGGGCCCCGCCGCCCGGATCACCCTGGGGCCGCTGGACTTCGACGGCTTCATCCCCGGTTGGCGTACCGTCTGGCTCGCCGACCCGGACGGCGTCGTGGTCGAGGTCAGTCAGGGCTACCGGGACCCTCAGCCGGGCCAAGGCGGTCACGGTGAGCGCTGAGCCACTCGCCACGCGCACCATGTCCGACACCGTCGGCGGGTACGTCGTGGCCGGTGACGGCAGCCGGATCCGGGTGCGCACGTTCGGCGGCGACGTCGTATCGCTGCACCTGACCGACACCACAGATGCCCGGTTGCTACACAACCTGGGCTCCGAACGGGTCTCGGTCACCGGGCGGCTCGGCGACGAGCTGGTGCCGGGCCGGCTGATCTTCGCCTACGGCCCGGCGTACGTCGAGGCCGGCTCGGTGCGCCACACTCCACAGGAGATCGTGGTGGTCGGTAGCGCCACCGAGCCGTACCTGTTCGAGCGGCCCGGGTGGTGGGTCGGCCAGCTCCGGTCACTGGCCGAGTTCTACCGGCGGGCGCAGTTCGGGACGGGGCCGGCCGACTTCGCCGCCTACCGCACCGGCGTCGACCTGGCCGGGGCCCGGCTGATCGGGGACCGCCAGGAGACCGACACGCTCGCCCGCCTGGTGTACGGGATGGCGACCGCCTACCTGCTCACCGGGGACGCCGACTTCCTGGACGTGGCCGAGCGCGGCGCTGAATACCAGCAGCGGCACCTGCGGGTGGTGGATCCCGTGCGTGCCGTCACCTACTGGCAGCACGCGTTGGACGTGGGTCCCGGGCCACGCCGCACCGTGCTTGCCTCCGAGTTCGGCGACGACGCCGGCGCCTTGGCCGCCTACGAGCAGATCTACGCGCTCGTCGGGCTGGTGCAGACCTACCGGGTCACCGGCGATCCGGCGCTGCTGGCCGATATCGAGGGCACAGTCCGGCTCTTCGAGACGGTCTACGCCGACCCCCGACGAGGTGGTTACTACTCGCATGTGGACCCGGTGGATCTGGACCCGCACGCCGCCTCGCTGGGGCCGAATCGGTCCCGGAAGAACTGGAACTCCGTCGGCGACCACGCACCCGCCTACCTGTTCAACCTCTACCTGGCGACCGGCGAGGAACGCTACCGGCGGATGCTGGAACACACCTTCGACATGATCGTGGAGCACTTCCCCGATCCGGCGGGGCTGCCGCTGGTCCGGGAACGCTTCCATGAGGACTGGACGCCGGACACCGGGTGGGGATGGCAACAGGACCACGGCGTGGTCGGCCACAACCTGAAGATCGTCTGGAATCTTCACCGGATGCAGGCGCTGGTGGGCAAGGCCGAATACCGGGCGGTTGCCGCCCGGCTCGCGGCGGACCTGCCGGCGATCGGCCGAGACCCCTACCGCGGCGGCTGGTACGACGTGCTGCACCGCCGGCCACACCGCGGCCGGCACGAGTTCGTCTGGCACGACCGCAAGGCGTGGTGGCAGCAGGAACAGGCCATCCTCGCGTACCTCAGCGGCGCCGCACACCACGGGCCGGTCGGGCCGGACGGCCTCGACCACCTGCGGCACGCACGCGAGGCCGCAGCGTTCTACAACGCCTTCTTTCTCGATCAGGAGGCCGGCGGCGTGTATTTCGCGGTGCAGGCCGGGGGCATCCCGTATCTGCGGAGCGGCGACGAGCGCGCCAAGGGCAGCCACTCGATGAGCATGTATCACTCGGCCGAACTGGCCTATCTGGCCACCGTGTACGGCGACCTGCTGGTGCGTGGGGAACCGCTCAACCTGTGGTTCAACCCGCGACCCGACGCCCGCTTCCCGGACGGATTGCTGCGGGTGGCCCCAGATGTGCTGCCCCGGGGCCGGGTGCGGCTGGAGCGGGTGCGGATCGACGGCACCGACTTCACCGACTTCGACCCCTCGGCGCTGCTCGTGCGGCTGCCCCGCTCCGCGCACCGGCTCACCGTGCAAGCCACCCTGCGAGCGGTCGACCGTGGCCGGTGACGGGGGCCTGCGGTCGCGGCCCGGCACCGCGGGCTTCGGTGGCACCCGGCTGCTGGCCGGGGGCGTGGAGTTCACCGTGCCGGCCGGCGCCGCCCGGCAGACCTCGCTGGTCCTGGTGGACCCGGACGAGGGACGCCGGCTGACCGAGGTGCCGATGCCGGACGTCCGCCACGACGGCGGCCTGCTCAGTGTCGTCGTCCTCGGGCTGGCCCCGGACCTGGTCGACTACCACTACGTCCAGGACGGCCGGGCGGTGCTCGACCCGTACGCCCGGGTCCTGCTGCGGAGCCCGGACGGCCCGGACGGATGGCGCTGCCGGATCACGCCGGGGCGTGCCCCGGCCCTGCCCGGTGCCGGCAGGCCGGTGCCGGACGGTCCGGTGGCCACGGCGGCGCTGAGCACCGGTGGGTATCGGGCGCTCGCGGACCGGATCCCGGAGTTCCTCCGCGACGGCGTCCGAGCGGTGGTGCTCAGCGGTGTGCTCGCCGCCGACCATCACCGCTTCGCGCCCGGCGCCGGCGGGCTCCCGGTGGGCCTGTTCGCCGCCGCCGGCCCGGGTAACCGGCCGGACGGGGAGTGCCGGGCGCTGATCCGCCACCTGCGCGATGCCGGACTGGCAGTGCTGCTCGACATCAGCTCGGCGGCGCGCATCGCGGAGGGTGACGGGTGGTTCCTGCGGGAGGCGCTGCGGTGTTGGGTGCAGGACTACGGAGTGGATGGATTGCATCTGCCGGACAGTGTCGTCCCGGCCGGTCGGGAGCGGGACGTGGCCGAGGTGGTGCGGTCGGACCGGCTTCTCGCCGACCGGATGTCGCTGGGTGCCCTTCGCGACGACGACGGCCGCACCGGTGCGACAGGCCAGGCAGGCGATGACGGGGGCGCCCTTGCGGAGCGTGACAACAGGCATCGCCGGCGGTGACGAAGAGACGCGGCCATGGAACGCCGACAACATTTTGTAATCATTGCGCCTCACGCTGCCATATCGATGAACATTGTGACCGGCGAACGAGAGACAGGTACCACGATGCCCTACCATCCATGGACCGAGACGGCCCTGTTACCGGCGCGCGACGGTCTCACCCGGTTCGCGCACCAGATCATGGCCGAGATGCCCCGCGCGGACCAGCGCCGCTGGGGCGAGACGTACATACGCGGCCTGCTGCTGGGCAACGGCCGGCGTTCGGTCCGAAGCATCGCGGAGGGTGCTGACACCCCGGACGCCGTCCAGTCTCTGCAGCAGTTCGTGAACCAGAGCCCCTGGGACTGGGCCCCGGTCCGCCGCCGGACAGCCCGCTACGTCGACGAGCGCATGACCGCGCACGCGTGGCTCATCCGCCCCATATACATCCCCAAGCGGGGTGGCCAGACAGCCGGTGTCGCCCGCCGCTACGTCCCCCAGACCGGCCGCACCCTCAACTGCCAGTACGGCCTGGGCCTGTTCTTATCGGACGCCGAGACGAGCGCGCCCGTCGACTGGCGGCTGGTGCTGCCTTCACCGGCCGGGACCGGGGCGCGCTCGTGGCTCCCTGGCCGCAGAGAGGCGGGCCCGAGCGAGCAGACCGAGTGGGGCCACGTGCTCGCGATGGCCGACGACGTGGCGGCGGCGGTACCGGTGCGTCCACTGCTGGTCGGGCTGCGGCACGTCACCGGCGTGGAACGACTGTTACAGGGCTTGCGGCAGCGCGGCCTGCCGTTCGTTGTCGAAGTCAACGGCAGCATGCCGGTGCTCCGCCAGCAGGCCCAGCCGTCGCTCCCGGGCGGGGCGAGGCTCGGGCTGACCCAGATCCGCTCGCTGGTGCAGGAGACGACCGCGCGCCGGCAACCGATCATGTGGCGGCAACTGCACGACGCCGCCCTGCGCCGCTCGTATGTCACCACCGTGCCGGTCCGGCTGCCGGGCACCGTGGCCGGCTCCGGCGGCGGGGTCGACTGCCTGCTCGTGGCCGTCTGGTCAGCGGCGGCATCGGGCGCGGCCAACTTCTGGCTGACCGGCCTGCCGGAGTCGCAGGTGGGTCACGTGCTCACCCTGGCCCAGCTCGCCGCGCGCCGCGAGCAGGATGTCGACACGCTGAGCGAAGGGTACGGCCTGCTGGACTTCGAGGGCCGCTCGTCGCGCGGCTGGCACCACCACATGACGCTCGTGTCGGCCGCCTACGCCTTCGCCCAGCTGGAGATCCGCTCCCAGCAGCAGGAGCAGCAGGCCGGCTGAGCGCGGGCGCCCGGGCGCCCGGGCGCCGCGACCGGACCGGACCGGCAAACGCCGGTCGCGGCGTCCGAGGCCAGCTCATCCGAAGGACAAGACCGTCCGGTGCTGCACCAGCTCGCCGGCCGGCGGCGTGCTGCCGGCCGGCCGGGTGGCCAGCCAGACGACGTCACGGGCCGCCTCGTCCGGGCTCTGCGCCGACGACATGTCATCGAACCAGGGGCGGGAGGCATCGGTGTCGACCAGGCCGGGACACACCGCGCCGACGTAGACGTCGCGCCCGGGCCGGTCGCGCTCCACCATCCGAGCGGCCACCCGGGCCGACGCCACCTGGCCGACCTTCGACGGAATGTTGATCCAGCCCGGCCAGCCCCGGGCGTCGGCCTCGCCCTTCTGCACCAGGCGGACGTATTCGTCCATCACGTCCTCGACGTCCTCCAGGCTCATCCGGTCGGTGTCAAAGGCGCTCCACAGCGGTCTGGGCAGGTGCCGCCGCGAGCCGAACGAGCTGGCCACCACGAGCAGCCGGGCGTGCTCGTTGAGGATCGGCAGGAAGTGGTGGAGCATGCGATATGTGCCATGGTTGTTGGTGTCCACGAACTCGGCCACCTGCTCGGCAGGGGGCAGGTCCCGCGAGATCCGGGCCGCGGCATTGGAGATCAGCACGTCCAGCCCGCCGTGCCGCTCACGAATCATGTCGGCCGCCGCCGCGACGCTGGCCTCCACCGTCACGTCCAGCGGGTGCAGCCGCGGGGCGAGACCCTCGGCACGCAACAGCTCCACCGCCTGCTCACCACGCGCCGGGTCGCGAGCCGTCAGGTAGACCTGCGCCTCGGGCCCCAACTCCCGGCACAGCCCTCGCACCAGGGCCAGGCCCAGCCCTTGATTGCCGCCCGTCACCAACGCGACTGCCATCTGCCGCTCTCTCCCATCGCGCCGCCACATCCGTCTCTTCCACGGTAGACGGCGTGCGATTACTCCGAGGTAACCGCGACGGCCCCGGCCTGCTCCCCCTGGGCCTGCAGCACGTCCGATCCGTGCTGCTCGGCCCAGCGAGACAGCATCTCCACCGGCTCGACCAGGGTCTGCCCCAGCGGGGTCAGCTCGTATTGCGCGATTGACGGCTGCTCGGGCAAGGCCGAGCGTCCGACCAATCCGTGCCGCTGCAGTCGCCGCATCGTCTGGGCGAGCACCTTGGACGACACGCCACCGATCAGCGCCTTCAACTCGTTGTGCCGCCGGGGACCCTGACTGAGCCCGTAGATGACCACTACGGACCACTTGTCCGCCACCAGCTCGATAGCCAGCCGTGCCGGGCAGTCCGCCAGGAAGACGTCGCCCGGCCGCATGAATACGCCCACGCAGGCATAGTACCCGCAGCCCGAGAAAAGCGTGTTGCCAAAGTCACTCTCCGGAGTGGAGGGGGGCCCGCCTCGGCCATGCTTGGTCGGGCAGCGGTCGTGCCGTGGACCCGGCGCAGCATCGAGCCGATATTCACAAAGGCCAGCACGCCGTCGCCGGCCAGGGCCGGTGTCCGGGCCGCCAGCCCGACGACGGTGCCCCGGGCCGCGGCCTGCAACTGCCGCACATGGCCATGGGTGAAGGTCCGCAGGAACGAGCCGAGCACGGTCCTGGCGTGGGTCAAACCTGCCAGTCGGCTCTGTCCCCTTGCCCCTGCCGCCTCGCCTGCCGCGGGTGAGGCTGAGGCGGCGGAGGTTGTGAACACCGCGATCGGGGCGGCCTTGACCGGTCGTCGGCTTTGACCGCCGATCACTAATCCCGGTGCCGTGGAATGAATTTGTTCCATACCTTGGACCCCATCTCTCGAATGATATAGACGATTCGACACCTGTCTTTTGTCGCCCTCCTTGAGTAATCTCTTACTAATCGGCAACTATTGATCTCTCGTCGTGGGCGAGTGGACGAACGAGTGCCGATCGAAGGGAGGGGGAGAGTGAATCTCCCGAGGAAAGTGGCTGTGGTGGGCGCTGCCGCGATGCTGCTACTGACGGCCGCCACGCCGGCCGTGGCGGCCGAGCCGGAGGGCGTCATCCGCAGTGCCGGCGGTGCCACGGCTGTCACCGACAGCTACATCGTGGTGTTCAAGGAGAGCGCGGTGAGCCGGGCGCAGGTCGGTGCCACCGCCAGCAGGCTGGCTGTCCAGCACGGCGGAGCGGTCGCTCGGACCTACTCCACGGCGCTACGCGGCTTCGAGATCACGGCGGGCGCCAAGACGGCGGCCAGGATCGCCGCGCACCCCGACGTCGCGTACGTCGAGCAGAACCACACGGTCCGGATCTCCGGCACTCAGCCGAACCCCCCGTCCTGGGGTCTGGACCGGGTCGACCAGCGCAACCTGCCGGTCGACAGCTCGTACACCTATCCGAACACAGCGACCAACGTGCACGCGTACATCATCGACACCGGCATCCTGTTCTCCCACAACGACTTCGGCGGCCGGGCCACCAGCGGCTACGACGCGGTCGACGGCGGCTCCGCCGACGACTGCAACGGGCACGGCACGCACGTCGCCGGCACCGTCGGCGGTTCCTCCTACGGCCTGGCCAAGGGCGTGCAACTGGTCGGCGTACGGGTGCTCAACTGCTCCGGCAGCGGCACCAACGCCGGTGTGATCGGCGGCGTCGACTGGGTCACCGCGAACGCGATCAAGCCGGCCGTGGCGAACATGAGCCTCGGCGGCGGTGCGAACGCGTCGCTCGACACGGCGGTCCGCAATTCGATCAACTCGGGCGTCACCTACGGTCTCGCCGCGGGCAACGACAACGGCGCCAACGCCTGCAACACCTCGCCGGCCCGGACGACGGAGGCGATCACGGTCGGCTCGACCACCAGCACCGACGCCCGGTCGTCATTCTCCAACATCGGCACCTGCCTGGACATCTTCGCGCCCGGCTCGTCGATCACGTCGGCCTGGCACAACAGCAACACCGCGACCAACACGATCAGCGGCACCTCGATGGCCACCCCGCACGTGGTCGGCGCCGCAGCCCTGGTCGCCTCCGCCAACCCCACCTGGACCCCCCAGCAGGTCCGGGACTACCTGGTGAACAACGCGACGAACAACGTGGTGACCAACCCCGGCACCGGTTCCCCCAACAAGCTGCTCTACGTGGTCAACGACGGCACTCCACCGGCCAACGACTTCTCCGTCGGGGTGTCGCCGACAGCCGGGTCGACCGCGCCGGGCGGTTCGGTCAGTGCCACCGTGAGCACCGCGACCACCAGCGGCTCGGCGCAGTCGGTGAGCCTGTCGGCAAGCGGTCTGCCGAGCGGCGCCACCGCCTCGTTCAGTCCAACCACTGTCACCTCCGGCGGCTCGTCCGCGCTCACCATCGCCACCTCGGCGAGCACTCCCTCCGGCACCTACAGCGTCAGTGTCACCGGTACCGGCACCGCGGGTACGCGCAGCGCCACGTACTCGTTGACGGTGACCGGCACGGGTGGCGGCGGCTGCTCGGGCACCAACGGCACCGACGTGGCGATTCCGGACACCAACACGGCGGTGACCAGCAGCATTGTCATCGCCGGCTGCAACCGTAACGCCTCCTCGGCGTCCACGATCGCGGTCAATATCGTGCACACCTTCCGCGGCGACCTGATCATCGATCTGGTGGCACCGGACGGTACGGCCTACCGGCTGAAGAACCAGGGCTTCTTCGACGGTGCCGACAACGTCAACACCACCTACACCGCGAATCTCTCCACCGAAACGGCGAACGGCACCTGGCTGCTTCGAGTGCGAGACGTCTTTTCCGGTGACACCGGCTACATCAACACCTGGACCCTTACGCTCTGAGACGTGACAAAGGGCCCTTTCCGCTCCGATTTCCGGTAGCGGGAAGGGCCCTTTTCGTAGGTCAGTTGGCGTCGACGATCATCCCGGCGGCGATGGTGCGGTTGGTGGTTTCGTCGATCAGGATGAAACCGCCGGTGGTGCGGTTACGCCGGTATTCGTCGGCGAAGAGCGGGACAGTCGTACGCAGGCGGACGCGGCCGATTTCGTTGAGCCCGAGTTCGGTGGCGGCCTCGTCACGATGCAGCGAGTTCACCTCGAGTCGGTAGTGCAGTTCGCGGATCACGGCCCGGGCGGTGCGGGTGGTGTGCTTGATGGCGTACTTCGCGCCGGGACGCAGCGGGGTGCTCTCGTCCATCCAGCAGATCATCGCCTCGATGTCCTGCGCGACCGACGGGCCATTGTTCGGCCGGCAGATCAGGTCTCCCCGGGAAATGTCGATCTCGTCGGTCAACCGGACCGTGACGGACATCGGCGGATACGCCTCGGTGACCGGTCCGTCCGCCGTCTCGATTCCCGCGATCCGGGAGGTGAACCCGGAGGGGAGGACCAGAACATCGTCCCCCGGCTTCAGCACACCCGAAGCGACCTGGCCGGCGTAACCCCGGTAGTCGGTGAACGTGGTCGACTGCGGGCGGATCACATACTGCACCGGGAACCGGACGTCGACCAGGTTGCGGTCACTCGCGATGTGCACCCGCTCCAGGTGGTGCAGCAGCGACGGGCCCTCGTACCACGGAGTGTGCTCCGAGCGGGTCACGATGTTGTCGCCGTGCAACGCCGACACCGGGACGACGGCGAGGTCCGGAACCTCCAACTTCGCCGCGAAGGCGGTGAACTCGTCCGAGATCCGCTCGAACACCTCCTGCGACCAGTCGACCAGGTCCATCTTGTTGACACACAACACCAGGTGCGGCACCCGTAGCAACGAACACAGGAACGTGTGCCGGCGGGACTGCTCGACCAGACCCTTACGGGCGTCGACCAGGATCAACGCCAGGTCGGCGGTGGAGGCACCGGTGACCATGTTCCGGGTGTACTGGGTGTGGCCCGGGGTGTCGGCGATGATGAACTTCCGCCGGGGGGTGGCGAAATACCGGTACGCCACGTCGATCGTGATGCCCTGCTCCCGCTCCGCACGCAGGCCGTCGGTCAGCAACGCCAGGTTCGTGTACTCGTCGCCCCGGGCCGCGCTGACCGCCTCCACCGCCGCCAACTGGTCGGTGAACAACGACTTCGTGTCGTAGAGCAACCGGCCGATCAGCGTCGACTTACCGTCGTCGACGCTGCCCGCCGTCGCGAACCGCAACAGGTCCATCGCCCGCCCCTCGGGCGTCACGTCCTCGGCCACCGGAACCGCAGTCACGCCCATCAGAAGTAGCCTTCCCGTTTGCGGTCTTCCATCGCGGCCTCACTCACCCGGTCGTCACCCCGTGTCGCACCCCGCTCGGTGATCCGGGTCGCCCCGACCTCCTCGATCACCAGGTCCACCGTGTCCGCCTCGGACAGCACCGCCGCCGTGCACGAGGCGTCGCCGACGGTCCGGTACCGCACCCGCGCCTTGAACGGCTCCTCCGACCCCCGGGGGGCGATGAACTCGTTCACCGCGTAGAGCATCCCGTCGCGTTCGATGACCGTACGTTCGTGGGCGTAGTAGATCGACGGCAACGCCAACCGCTGCCGGGCGATGTAGTGCCAGATGTCGAGCTCGGTCCAGTTCGACAACGGGAACACCCGGATCGACTCACCCGGGTGGTGACGCCCGTTGTACAACGACCACAACTCCGGCCGCTGGTTCTTCGGATCCCACTGACCGAAGTCGTCCCGGAAGCTGAACATCCGCTCCTTGGCCCGGGCCTTCTCCTCGTCCCGCCGCGCCCCGCCGAACGCCGCGTCGAACCGGTACTTCTCCAGCGCGGCCAACAACACAGGCGTCTGGATCCGGTTGCGCGTTCCGTCAGCGGGCTCGCGGACCAGGCCCGCCTCCAGCGCCTCCGGCACGCTCGCCACCACCAACTGCAGGCCGAGTTCGGCCACCTGCTGGTCCCGGTAGTCCAACACCTCGTCGAAGTTGTGCCCGGTGTCGACGTGCATCACCGGGAACGGGATCCGGGCTGGTGCGAACGCCTTCTGCGCCAACCGCAGCATGACGATCGAGTCCTTGCCACCCGAGAACAGCAGCACCGGGCGTTCCAGCTCGGCCACCACCTCGCGGATGACGAAGATGCTCTCCGCCTCGAGCGCGTCCAGATGCGACACCCGGTACGCCGCCGGAGTGGTCATGTCCACCGTCTCCATCGGGGTCAGCCGACTGCCGTGGCCGGCGTGCGGGTCAGGTGTTGCCGCAGCGCGGCGAGGAGTGGGGCGGCCAGTTCCGGCCGGCAGACCACCAGGTCCGGCAGCCGCGGATCAGCCTCGTTGTAGCTCAACGCAGATCCGTCGATTCGGGAGGCGTGCAATCCCGTGGCCGTCGCCACCGCCACCGGCGCCGCCGAATCCCACTCGTACTGACCGCCCGCGTGCACGTACGCGTCGACCTCACCACTGATCACCGCGGCGATCTTCGCCCCGGCCGACCCCATCGGGACCAACTCGGCACCGACCTGGGCCGCCAAGTCGGTCAGGAACGCCGGCGGCCGACTCCGACTCGCCGCCAACCGGATCGTCCGACCGCTGAGCGTCGTCGGCGGGGGTGGGGGTGTCTCGGTGCCGAGGGTACGGTGCTGGGCCGGCAGGGCGATGGCGCCCGCGACGAGGCGGTGCTCCGTCGGCGCGTTCCGTTGCCAGAGTGCGACGTGCACCGCCCAGTCCGTCCGGCCCGGCTCGGAGAACTCGCGGGTCCCGTCCAACGGGTCGATGATCCACACCCGATTGGCGGCCAGCCGCTCCGGCGGGGAGCCGGCCGCATCCGTGGCCCAGGCCTGCCGTGCGCCGTCGTCCTCCTCCGAGAGCACGGCGTCGGCGCTCCTGCATCGGGCCAGCTCATCGCGCAGCAGTTGGTGCGACGCCCGGTCACCCGCGCGCTTCAACGCGGCCGGGTCGGCGTGACCGTGTTCGGTGCGGACGCGCAGCAGCAACCGGCCGGCCCGGTCGGCCAACCAGGCGGCGAAAGCGCCATCCGACGCGGGGGCTTCGGACCTGGGGGGTTCCAGCACGTTCATCGACGAGCACCTCCGGTAGACGCGTGGACCGTGCCGTTCACTGGACGGCACGCCGACTGAAGCTTCGTACGCTGGTGACCGTGACCATCGCGGCCACCCCGGTCAGGACCAGCAGACAGACCCAGGCCGGGATGTGCGCGACGCCGGGCAACATGGCCCCGCGTACGCCCTCGGAGACGTAGGTCATCGGGTTGAGGGCGGTGACCGTCTGGAACCAGGGCATCGAGGAGAGCCGTGGCCACGGGTAGTGGATGCACCCGGTCCAGATGATCGGGGTCACGACCAGCGAGAACGTGATGTTGATCCGTTGGATGGGCAGAATCGTCGCCAGCGTCATGCCGATGCCGCCCCCGATCCAACCGCCGAGCAGGACCGTCAGCAGGACCATCGGCAGCCGTCCGGGCTCCCAGGGTGCCGAGCCGACCATCAGTGCGCCCAGCGGGTAGATGAGGGCTGCGGCGATGAGCCCGCGCAGCATCGCGACCACGAGCTTGCCGACGGCGACCAGGTTCGTCGACAGCGGGGCGAGAAGCCGGTCCTCGATCTCCCGGGTGAAGCCGAACTCCTTCACCAGTGGCAGTGCGACGCTCTGCAACGCGGTGGTGAGCGCGGCGAGCGCGATGATGCCGGGCAGGAAAAGGTCGGCGAAGTTCCCGGCGACGACGCCCTGCCCGCCGAGCACCTTGACGAAGACGAAGAGCATGAACAGCGGGGTGAGGCCGACCTGGACCAGGATGACCCAGAGTTCCTTGCCGGTGACCAGCATGTCCCGGCGCAGGATGGCCAGGAAGACCCGGTGCGCGCTGGGTCTCGGAGGTGTCGCCGTGGTGCTCGTCGCCGCTGCCGGCGGAGCGTCGAGGTCGGTCACCGTGGGTCCCTTCCGGTCAGTCCGATGAAGACGTCTTCGAGGCTCGGCTCGGCGATGTGTACGTCGGTGAGGGTCGCCGACCGTGTGGTCACGATGGCGAGCGCCGGCCCGAGCACGGCTGCGGGGTCGGTGGCGAGATGCAGCCGGAACCGGACGCGCTGACGCCCGCCGGGGTCGGGGGTGAGCGTGGCGACCGCCCGTTCCCGGCGGGCCAGCGCGGCCAGTGCGGCAGCCGGAGTGCCCGCGCCGAACCCCGCGCCGCCCCCGAGTCCGAGGCCGGAGCGGAGGTTGGCGGCCCCACCGCCCGGCGGTGGAGCCGCGGCGAGCCGTTCACCCTTGCGTACGCCGGCGACCTCGGAAAGCGCCCGCAACAGCTCGTCCGGTTCGTCATGCGCGGCCGGGGTGACAGTCAGGTCGAGGATCGATCGTCCGGCGAGCCCTCTGACCAGGTTGCCCGGCGTGTCCAGGGTGAGCAGCCGGCCCTGGTCGACGATGCCGACCCGGTCGATCAGGGCGGCGGCCGCGTTCATCTGGTGCGTGGTCAGCACGACAGTCACGCCGCGTCCGCGCATCTCACGGATCTGGCCCCAGATCGACCGCCGGGACTGCGGGTCAAGCCCGTTGGTGGGCTCGTCGAGGAAGAGCACCGCCGGTTCGTGGATCAGCGCCCGGGCGATCATGAGTCGTTGCGCCATGCCGCCCGAGTACGCCTCGATCCGCTTGTCCGCCCGATCCGTCAGGCCGAAACGGTCCAGCAGCGCGTCGGCCCGGGCGTTGCGTTCGGCGCGGCCGACACCGTGGTACGCGGCGTGGTACAGCAGGTTCTGTCGTGGAGTCAGGGAGCGGTCCAGGTTGTTGTGCTGGGGTACGACGGCCAACTGGGCCCGGGCGCCGACCGGGTCGCCGACCACGTCGACCCCGCCGACCAGCGCCCGGCCCGCGGACGCCCGCAGCCGGGTGGTGAGGATGCCGATCGTGGTCGACTTGCCGGCACCGTTCGGTCCCAGCAGCCCGAAGATCTCGCCGGGGGCCACGGTGAAGGACAGCCCGTCCACGGCTGCGGTCGTGCTCCCGGGATAGCGTTTGACGAGGTCGGCGACCTCGACCGCGGCCGGGCTGCCACCACTGCTGGGCATCTGCTGCTCCCTGTCCTGAACTGTCGGGTGGATGGGCTCCGGTCGGGTCAGCCGCCGGTTCGTGCGTGTGTGTCGAAGAAACGCCAGATGGTCTCTGTCGCGTCCAGCGCGGTCGCGGGTGGATCCAGGCCGAGAAGGCGTTGCGCCTCCGGTCTGGGGCCGGCGGCGCCGGGCCACTGGTGGCCGGCGTCGTCGACGGTGACCAACTCGACCGCCCGTCCCCCGGGGCAGGTGGCGGTCGAGGTGCTGACCAGGCCCGAGGCGGTGGTCACCGGCGCGTCGCAACCGTCGGTCTTCCGCCACTGGCCGAGCAGGTCGGGGATGGGCGGGCCGTCGATCTTGACCGGATTGCGTCCGGTCCCGTCGTTGTCCCGTTTGCCCGGACCACCGTCGAACGGCACCGTCTGGTCCGCCTTCCCGTGGATGTGGATCACGGAGGTCGGTGCGGGGGATGAACAGGGGCCGAGTTGGGTCGCCGCCACCGGTCCGATCGCGGCGAACAGCTTCGTGTCGCACGCCAGGCGGTATGCGAGCATCCCGCCGTTGGAGATCCCGGTGGCGTAGACGCGGGCGCGGTCCACCGGGAGTTGGTCGGCTACGGTGGAGACCAGTTGTTGGATGAAGGCCACGTCGTCCACGCCGTCGCGGGCGGGCGGGCCGCAGCAGTCCGGGCTCACCGCCCAGGAACGGCTCAACCCGTCGGGGTACGCGACGACAAAGCCCTCGCGGTCCGCCATCGCGTTCCAGCCGTACGCGGTCTCGGCCTGACTGCCCGTGCCCAGCGCGCCGTGCAGCATGACCACCAACGGAACCGCGGTCGACCGGGCGAGGTTCGCCGGCAGGTAGAGGCGGAAGCCGCGCTCCTGCCCGTCGATCACGAGGGTGTGCGTCGAGGTGCCACTCGGCATGGTGGACACCGGTCCGACGTCGTGCGGCTTCGGGTCGTCCCGGAACATCCCGCAACCGGCCAGCAGGGTGAGCGCTCCGACGAGCGGCAGGACCGCGAGCAGGTGTCGCCACCGGCCGTACCGAGCCGGGCGGCGACTCCAAGATCTACTAATTTGCATCATATTCGCACCCTGGCATAGGGATGTTCGGGATTTGTAAGGATTTGTACTGGATGGTGTATCCGTGCGGTCGGCCCCGCCCGTGGCTGTCCACGACGCACGGGCGGGGCCAACCGGCTAACAGTGCTTCACACTGAGTTGGATCAGTTCCCAGCCGCCCTCGGGAACGTCGTCGTCGGGGTCCGTACGCAGGTTCATCGGATTGGCCATGCCCAGGTAGAGGGTCGACCCGTCGGCGACCATGTTGCGGATCCCGTAGTTCAGGTAGTTGCCGAGCCCGCTGTTGTCCACCACCGTGGCCGGCTTGCTGGTCGAGTCGAACACGAAGAGGTCGCCGCCGTAGACCGGTGCCGGCGGGGGGTCGTCGGCCAACACGGAGGCGTCGCCGAGCTCGGCCGCGGCCGGACCGGTGACACCCAACAGCCGGGCGGTCTCCTGGCCCAGATCCTTGGAGATGTAGCTCCAGTCCATGGTGCCCACGTAGAGTTTCCCGCCGGCCACCGCCATCTTCCAGGTGTAGTTGTTGTACGGGTTGCCCATGCCCGAGGGGCCGTACAGCGGGGTGTAGCCGGTCGAGGCGGCGGCCCACAGGCCCGCGCCGCCGTTGCCCGCCGGATCGTAGGCGGGCAACTGGGGTGCGCCGTACAACAGGTCCACCTTCTGGTGGCTGCCGCCGAAGCTCTTACCTCGGAAGATGCTGATCGCCCGCTGCGTGCCGCGTACCGTCGTGCCCAGCGCGGTCTCGTCCGCCGGTGGGTAGGTCGCGATGTGCACGGTGGTCGCCTTCATCGGCACGTGCATCGTGCCCCAGTAGAGATAGCCGTTGAAGGAGGCGAGCCCACCCAGCGCGTAGGTGCGGGCCACGACCGGGTCGGGCTCGTACCCGTCGACCGACCAGACCTGGGTCCAGCTGTCGGCGTCGGCCGGTGTGAGACCGCGTTCCCCCTGCGACAGCTTCGGGCTCATCCACACCCCCGCGACCCCGGACAGCGGCTCGTCGGCCGTGCCGGGCACGGCCGCCGCCAGGGCGTCGTCACCGGAACCCGTCCAGGTCGTCACGAAGATCCGCCCCTCGTGCACGGTGAGATCCGCGGCCTGGGCCGGCAGGTTCGCGACCTCGACGAAACTGAACGGGTTGCTCCGGGAACCGGTCCAACGCAGCACGTGCCCCCGGTTGCCGCCGTTCGCGCCCACCCCGACACCCGCGTAGAGCGCGCCGTCGGCCACCACGAAGTGGCGGATGTTGCCGTACTCCAGCAGGTTGACCGAGCCGAGGAAGGCGCCGGTGCCGGTGTCGAAGGCGAACAGGTTGATGCTCTCGCCCAGGGCGGGCCCACCCAGGAACGCCACCCCCTGATGGGTGCCGGCGGCCCGGATTCCGGCAGTCGTGCTCAGCCGGTTGGCGTCGGTGGTGGAGGCGTTCTTCACCGCGTCGGTCTTCTCCGTCAACCGCCGCGAACGTTTGTCGTACGTGTACAGCCGGGGCGGGCGATGGTCGCCGAGAGTGGGGGGCAGGGTCGGGTTGCGTTTCGCGATCTGGCTCTCGCCGTACTCGCACACCCAGTCGTCGTTCAGGTTCGGCGTCGTGTTGCGCAGGTTGCGCCCGCTGGTCAGGCAGTTGACGTTCGCTCCGGTGCCGAACCACAGGCTCTGCGCGGTCTGGGTCATGCCCCACAGGTAGGACTGGTTCACCTTCGACTGACCGGTGGCACACGGAGGACCGGTTGGATAGGCCACACCGACACCGGCGAAGCACTCGTCCGGGGTGCCCTTCCCGATCAGCTTCCGCTCGTACCTCGGCTGATGTCCGGCCGCACCCGGCGCATCCGCCTCGATCGCCGCGGCGGCCGACGCCGGTGCCGCGAGCACGAACAGCAGTCCCAGCACGGCGGCCGCGGCGAGCGGTCGCCGGCCCGACATCCGGAATGGTTTCACTAATGGTTCCTCTCGTTCGACGGATCATGACGGTCGGTGGGGCACTGTTGCGGGTCAGGCCGCGGCGACCTCGCGGGACCGAGCGGGACCGACCACCCGTCCGGCGACCCGCTGTGCCCAGTCCGCCCCGTCCTCGAACTCCAGGAACCGGGCCAACAGGTCGAGCTGCCCGACCGGGTCGGCGACCAGGTCCTCGTAGCTCATCCGGTGCAGATGTCGCGGAGGCAGGTCGGTGAGCGCCTGCTCGGCCTGGCTGGTCAGGAACGCGCTCAGACCGAGATAGCGGCGCAGGTCCTGACCCCGATCCCGGAGCAGGTCGGCGGTGAGGCGGTCCGGCAGGTACCGCTCCAGATCCTCGGGCACCGACTGGCCGGGCTCGATCCGGAACGGATCCAACCCGCACCGGCCGAGGAACTCCACCCGCAGCTGGATCAGCTGGAACGACGAGTGCTGGCTCATCGAGCGGGCGGTCGCCTCCCGGTCGCGGGTCAGGTACACCACCTTCGCCTCGGGAAATGCCCGCAACAGGTACGGAGCGACATGGCTCGACCCGCCGGAACGCTCGACCCAGCGCCGCTTGCCGGTCACCACGGCCAGCAGGTCGAGGAACATCCGGTGGTGGTCGCCGACCGACTGCGTCGGGAAGTCCGGCACCCGCTCGGCGAGCTGGTCGAAGAGCCGGTCCGGGTCGGCGGTCAGCTTCGACAGGGTGATGGCGAGGATCCGCGGCAGCTCGGTCATCCGGTCCGCCCACCGACCGGTCGGCGGATAGCGCACCTCCTTCGGCGGCAGCCCGATCCGGAAGAGGGTGGCGAGCTCCGCCTTGGGGCTGCTCAGCACCGCCCAGTACGCGGCCCCGGTAAGGATCTCGGAACTGCGCGCCCAGGGTGCGACGGACATGAAGAACTCCTGCGCCGAGAGCGTCTCGGGCTGCTCGGCGATCAGGTCCGAGAGCAGCGTCGAGCCGCACCGGCCGTTGCTGATGATGATCGACCTGCCGGGGACCGGGGTGTCCATCCGAGGACCTCCTGCACGATGGGTTGTCACGGGGCGGTGGCCACCTCGGCCACCTCAACGGAGCACTCCTCGCGGAGCCAGGCCAGGACGAGCCGGCGGACCGCCTCCGGCCGGTCGACCAGGACCGTGTGTTTCTCGCCGGGTAGGACCACGGACCGCGTCTGCGGTAGCAGCCGGACCACGGCCGGTGCCAGCTCGACGACAGCGGAGTTCGCCCCGTAGAGGCAGAGCACCGGTACGCCGATCGCGCTGATCTGCGCGGAACTGGGCAGGGCACTGGCCGGAAGGTCCCTGGCCAGCGTGGTCGTCGCCAGCATCTCGCCGGTGGCCCGTGCCCGGCGGGCCACCCGTTCCCCCCGACCGGCGCTGATCTGTGCCAACGCCTCCGGCCGGGGCAGGAGATCGGTGGCCCGGTCCAGCCGGCGCGCGACCCGGGACATCCAGGCCCTGGTCGGTGGTGACGATTCGATCGCCGCGACGGAGGCGACCCGGTCCGGGTGGCGGATCGCGTAGCCGAACGCGATCGTGCCGCCGAACGAGTTGCCGAGCAGGTGCACCGGATCGGTGACGTCGAGTTCGGTCAGCATCGCCGACAGGTCGTCGACGAAGTCGTCGAGGGCGTAGCCGGTGGGCGGGCGCTCGCTGTGGCCGTGCCCCCGCAGGTCGTACATGAGGACCCGCAGCCCGGCATCGGCCAGGGGCTTGGCCAGCGTGAAATACCAGCTCGCGAGGCTGTCGGAGGCCATACCGTGGATCATCACCAGGGTGGCCGGTCGATCACCCCGCCCGGCGCTGCCCCCGCCCGGCCCGTCGGCCGGTGGATCGAGGCGCTCGATGTGCACCTCGATCCCGTTGGCCCGGATCATCGTCACGACCGGACCGCCTCGACGGCGGTGAGGCCGGCGTCGGTCGGCACGTCCCCGCCGGACCCGTCCGCGTCGAGGGAGCGGGTGATGTGCTCGACCAACTGCCCGACCCGCAACTCACCCACGGTCTCCAGGTCCAGCTTGGCGACGAAATGCGCGAAGTTGACGGTGTTGCCGTACCGGGCCTGCAGCCGGCCGGCGAGGGAGACGACATCGATGCTCTCCATGCCGAGGTCGTCGCGGAAGGTGGTGTCCATCGTGATGGGTTCATCGGCGGCGAAGTCCCCGAGGACCGCGTGGATGATCTCCGTGAGTTCGGCGAGGATGTCGGCGTGCGAGGCGGCCATGGGGCGTACTCCTTCGAATGGTCGGGAATGGGTGCCGGTCACGGCTGATCAGCCAGAGCGCCGGTCTGCGGGCCCCAGGTCCAGGCGACGACGTACCGTCGGGGCGTCAGGTCGTCAGGGTTGCCGACCTCGCGGTGCTCAACCAGGTAGTTCCGCTCGTCGATCTGGACGGTCAGCACCGTGTCCGTGGCGTTCCGCACGGTGAAGCGGCGAGGGCGCCCGTCGAGTCCGGTCCCCTCCGCCTTGCCGACCGCCTCCTTGGCCGCCCAGAACCGGGTGAACCACCGCCGCCGGCCCTCGGCGTCGCCGCCGAGCGAGTCCAGCAGTGCCGTCTCCGCATCGGACAGGGCGAAGTGCACGGTGCTCTCGGGGTGGTCGGCGATCTCGGCGACGTCGATGCCGACGCCCGGCGCGTCGGGTGGCGACGCCGGGTCGCGGGGTTTCGCGATGGCAACCCCGATCTCGGCGCAGTGAGCCAGCGAGACGTCGCAGTCGCGCAGGTTGCGGCCCGGACGTCCGTCGACCCGGGGCCGCCCGCTCGGATCGTTGCCCACCGTCAGCTCGATCGGGTAGATGTCGCTGTGGCCGTCCTCCCACAGTCGGAACCGGACGGCGTCCTTCGCCGCGATCCGGCCCAGCAGCCACTGTTTGCGGGATCGGGCCGGTTGCCGCTCGTAGTCCGCGTACGCGGCCGAGCCCAGGATGCCGCGGGCGGCCATGCCCTGGGTGACCAGGTCGGTCCAGCAGTCGAAGGCCATCGTCCAACCCTCGGGTTGGATCAGCGACATCGGATGCCGCTCGGGGAACCGTTCCGCCGGCCGAGCCTGCGGATGGCTGTCGAAGCGCCGGTCCACCGCGCCGTCGATCTGTGCCCACACCCGGCCGTCGACCACCAGTTGGGTGTCCGCGACAAGTTGCGCGTCGTCGATCGAGCGCACCCGGGCGACACACTCGAAGGCCGTACCGGGTGCCGGCGGGGGACCGAAGTAGCGGATGTGGCCCAGACCCACGGGCAACGCGACGGTACGGAACGGCTGTGTGGTGATGAGCCAGTTGCCGATCAGCTGCAGCGCGTTGTCCAACAGGGCCCCCGGCGGCACGGGTGCGGTGACGATGCCCCGCACGTGCATGTCTCCGAGGGCGTGTACGGCGGTGACGCCCTGGAACTGGGGGCCGTGGAACATCAGCCGCTCGGCGTACATCTCCTCGGCGCTGATCCGGGGCGGCTGCTCGGTCGCGGGATCGTGCCGCCACACCTCGGGCGTGTCCGCCGGATAGTCCGCGGCGAGTTCCACGGTCGACCGGGCATACGGGCCGAGGGTGACCGAGACCCTGCCGTCACCGGACGGCTTCACCGTGATCTCGACGTCCTGCGCCGGCTCGGCGATCAGCCAACGGTTGAACCTGGCGTCGCGTACGGCCACCGCCCGCATGCCCGGCACGGCCTGCTCCGCCGCGTCGACCATGTGCTGGACCAGGGTGGTCGCCGGCACCACCGGCCACCGGTCCTCCACGTTCGGCCAGTCCGGCGGTTGGACGAAGAAGCAGTGATCGCGCAGGTACGGCATGGTCTCGACGGAGACTCGCAACGTGATCCGCTGGACCGTACCCGTGTTGCCGTTGCCGTTGCCGTTGCCGTTGCCGTTGCCGTTGCCTGCGCCGACGACGACGGCGCGGGTGGGTGCCGCGGGCGGGACCGGCGGAGGTGCCGTGACACCTCCCAGCGGCGCCACCGGTGCCGCCGGTCGGTGTGGTCGGAGCGTGGGTGCGGCGGCGTCCAGCACGCTGACCGCGTCCCGGGCCGTGTCCTGCAACAGTGCGGCGAGTTCCGCCGCCGCGCTGGACCGTCCGGCCAGGCGGTGCAGTGCGGCCAGCGCCGTCGCCGGGTTACCGCCGGTGCCCGCCGGCTCCGGCTCGCGCGTACCGGCCGCCGCCGACGCGTCGACCGGGGCGCCCGCACCGTGAGCCGGCGGACCGGCGGACAGGTGGCCCGGCCGGGTGTCGTTCACGGACACGCCGAGCAGACCGGCGGCGCCCGCCCCGAGCCTGACCAGTGGCCCACCCAGGTCCAGTGGAATCGACGGGCCACGGCGTGCCGGTTTCCCAGTCGTCTTCGCCGGTGCTGGCGGATCGAGCGCGCCCAGGTTCGGGTTGCCGCCCTCCACCCAGAGCGCGGTGGCGACCCGGCGGAGCTGGTTCAGCCCGCTGCGGTGCTTCACGTTGACCGGCATCGCGAGGTGGTCACGCCCGCGCAGGTTGTCGCTGATCAGCGAGGCGAGTTGTCCGGCGCCGAGTTGGAGGAAGACCCGCACGCCGGCGTCGTACATCGCGCCCACCATCTGACGGAACCAGACCGGCTCCATCATGTGTCGGACAAACAGTGCGTTGACCTGTGCCTCGTCGGCGGGGAACGGTGCCGCCAGGGTCGCCGACCAGACCGGTATCCGGGTCGGGTGCACCTCCCAGCGGCGCAGCGCCGCGCCGATCGACTGCAGGCCGTCGGCGAACACGGGAGTGTGGAAGGCCGACCGGAACGGCAGCTTCTGGCACAGCACGTTCTCCGTACGCAGCGCCTCGACGAGGCGGTCCACCTGGGATTCGGGGCCGTTCACCACGGACTGCGCCGGGGCGTTGTCGTGGGAGAGCACCACCCCCGGGAAATCGCCAAGCATCGGGGTGACGCGCTCCGCGCCGGCTCCCACCGCGGCGAAGACATATCCGGATACCTCGACCGAGTCGGCGTTGAACAGCTCCAGGAACTCGTCCATCTCGGCCGTGCTGATCTGTCCGCTGGTCGCGGCGGCGGTCCACTCGCCGATGCTGTGTCCCGCGACCGTGTCCGGCAGCACGCCGATGCGGCGCAGCGCCTCGTCGAGCAGCTTGCCCACCTCGATCAGCCCGGCACCGTGCCGGCCCAGGTCCGCCGCGGACCACTGCTGGTCCGGCAGCCCGAAGTGCCCGGCGATATCCGCGGTACGCGGTGCGAACTCGGCCTCCAGACCGGGGAAGACGAAGGCGAGCCGTCCGGTGCCGCCGGCCAGCAGCGGCGACGGACTGAACCAGATGTCCCGCCCACCCCGCCATGCCTGACCTCGGGCCACCGTCTTGCGGGCGACGGCCAGCAGCTTGTCCGTGGGGTTGACGATGCCGATCCGGCTCGCTTCGGCCCCGTCGGCGGGCCTGTTGCTCCGGGCCCGTGCGGCGCCGAGGGCCCGTACCTCGTGGTCGTCGCGGGCCAGCAGGCCGGCCAACCGGACCGGATCCGGCGCGGCGAGCCAGAGCACCTGGTCCGGCTCGGTGACCTCGACAGTCGTCGAGCCGGCCATGGTCGAGGCCGCGCCTCCTGCGACACCCGCTGTCACCGGGACTCCGCCGGCCGGCCGGTCTCGTCTGCCGGCCGGTTCGGGCGGCTGCTCGATGATGACGTGTGCGTTGATGCCGCCGAAGCCGAAGGCGTTCACCGCGGCGCGACGCGGCCCGTCGCTCTCCCAGGGTTGGGCGGTCGCGATCGGGGCGAACCGGGTCGCGGCCATCTCCGAGCGAGGATCGTCGCAGTGCAGCGTGGGCGGCAGCACCCCCCGGTGTACCGCGAGCGTGGCCTTGATCAGGCCGGCGATCCCGGCGGCTGGCATGGTGTGCCCGATCATCGACTTGACCGATCCGATCACCGGGCGTGGTCCGTTGCCCGCGTGCGGTCCGAAGACCTCGGCGACCGAGACCAGTTCGGCCGCGTCGCCGGTGGGCGTGCCGGTGCCGTGCGCCTCCAGCAACCCCACCGCGTCCGGCGCGGTCGGGTCCAGCCCCGCCGCTTCCCAGGCCCGCCGGATGGCCAGCACCTGTCCGGAGGAGGCCGGGTTGAACATGCTCGCCGAGCGGCCGTCGCTGGACATTCCGCTGCCCCGGATCACGGCGTACACCCGGTCGCCGTCCCGGACCGCGTCGGACCACCGCTTGAGTACGACCACACCGGTGCCCTCGCCGATCAGCAAGCCGTCGGACTCCCGATGGAACGGCCGGCTCTCACCGCGCCTGGACAGCGCCCGCAACTGGTTGAACACCGACCAGAAACTGATGTCGTGCACGTGGTGCACACCACCGGCCAGGACGGCGTCCAACCGCCCGCTGGTCAGCTCCGTGATCGCCTGGTCGACCGCGATCAGCGACGAGGCGCACGCCGCGTCCAGGGTGTACGCCGGACCGCGGAGGTTGAGCCGGTTGGCCACCCGGGACGCGGCCAGATTCGGCACCAAACCGATGGTCCCCTCCGGCTGGTACGGGCCGAGCCGCTCGTCGAACTTGTCGCGGACCAGGTCGAGCCGGCTCTGGTCCAGCTCCGGGATCAGCTCCTTCAGCACCTGGATGACCTGGCTCGACATCCGTACCCGTTGGGCGTAGCGGGCCTGGGCGGGGCTGAGGATGCCGCCCCGCCCGAGGATCACGCCCACCCGGTCGCCGCCAGGCAGCCGGTCCGCGCCGCCGGCATCGTCGATCGCGGCGGCGGCCACGTTCAGGGCGATGAGCTGGTCCGGCTCGATATCCGCCACCGACGCGGGCATGATGCCGAACCGCAGCGGCTCGAAGCTCGCGAACTCGTCGACGAACCCGCCCCGCCGGCAGTACATCCGGTCCGGTCGGTGGGCCTGCTCCGGGTCGTAGAACTCGTCGTCCCACCGGTTCGCCGGCACGTCGGTGATCGCGTCCACGCCGTCGACCAGGTTGCGCCAGTAGCTTTCCAGGTTGCCGGCGCCGGGCATCACCGCCGCCATCCCGACGATCGCGACGGGGTCGCGCCGATCGGTGCTCGTGTTCATCTTCGACCTCTCGCTCCACCGTCGACGGGCCTGCCGGGGATGCGGCTCAGCCGCCGCCGCACCTCTTGCACGATCACCAGCCCGAGGCGGTGTAGACCACGGAGTTGATCTTCGGGTCGCCCCAGGCCAACTCGCTCAACAAACTGAACGCACCCGCTTCGGGGTCGATCAGTTCGATGCCGCGGCGGGCGTACTCCCTGCTCAGCTCGTCCGTGACCATCCCGCCATGCCCGGCACCCGGCGCCCAGGGGCCCCAGTGCACGGTCAGGCAACGGTTGCCGGTGGCGTCCGCCCACCGGGTGCCGATCGCGTCGATCGCGTCGTTGGCCGCGGCGTAGTCGCCCTGACCCCGGTTGCCGTAGGCCGCGGCGATGCTGCCGAACAGCACCACGAAGCGGGGTGCGGAGCCCAGCTCGTCGATCCCGGCCAGCACCGAGCGGGCACCGTCCACCTTGGTGCCGAACACCCGGGCGAACGACTGTGGGTCCTTCTCGGCGATCAGCTTGTCCTCGATCATGCCGGCCGCGTACACGACACCGTCGACCCGGCCGTGCGTACGCTCGACATCCAGTAGCAGGCCCCGGGTCGCCGACGCGTCCCGCACGTCGAGGGCGTGGTAACGCACCTCGCTGCCCAGTTCCCGTAGCTCGGTGAGGGTGGCCTCGACCTCACGGGCGGCCAGGACCGCCTGCGCGGTGCGCTCGATCTCCGCCGGTGACCGCATCCCCCGGCGGGCGAGCGCGGCACGCAACGACGCCTTGTCCCGGGCCGACACCAGGTCCGGATCCTCGGGCTCGGTCGGCAGCGGTGTGCGGCCGACCAACTCGATCCGGCAGCGGCTCGCCATGGCCACCGTGCGGGCGAACCACGGCGTGATCCCGCGTGCCCCGCCGACCAGGACGACCACCGAATCCCGGTCGAGGCCGATCGCCGCGGCCTCGGAGGCACCGTCACCGGCCGGCCCGGCACCACTCGTCGCCACCGCTCCCAGCGGCACCGGTGCAAGGTCGACCGCCGTCCGCTCGGTCTCACCCCGTGCGACAACCGGTGCGTCCCCGCCGACCAGCAACTCGTCGAGCAGGTGTCGGGCGATCAGCTGCGGGTCGGCGGCCGCGTCGACCTCCACGTACCTGACCGTGACCTGCGGGTATTCCCTGGCGATGGTGCGGAACAGGCCGGCGAGGCCATCGGTACGGTCGGTCCCGCCAACCGGTCCTGCCGCCAGCAACCAGCGCGGGCCTGTCGCGAGCGCCTGCTTGAGGAACGGGAAGATCTCGGGCAGCAGGGGGGCGCCGGCGCCGGTCAACCCGTCGAGCAGGATCAGCCCGTCGAAGCCGGCGAGCTGATCCGCCTCCGTCCCGTCCACCACACCGGTCTGCCCACCCGCTCCGTGCTCCCGGAGGAGTTCGGCGAGGTACGCGAGCGCCGGGCTGGCACCGGTGATGAGGAAACTGGTCCCGGCGAGCGTCGAACCGCTGTCCGCCCCGGGCGGTCCCGCGATCACCCCTGGCTGGGGCAGGAGCCGCTTCGGCGTGATCCCCACGCGGCCGGCGGCGGTGACCTCCGCAGCGACCGCCGCGGTGTCGGCGACGAAGGCGATCGGGGCGGGTGCGGTGGGGATCGGCGCGGGTGCGATGGCCGGACTCATCGTGGCCAGCGCCGAGGGCGCTCCGGCGGACGGCGCCGTCATCGGCGCGGGTGCGGCGGTGGTGAGCGCGAGCGGTACGGGCGGCGTCAGCGTGCCGTTACCCGCTGACGGTGCCCCAACGGCCTGCCCCTGCATCTTCTGGTTGAGCCAGTCGACCATGGTGCGTACGGTGCGGGCCTTGACGAGGTCTTCGAGTTCGGCTTCGTCGCCTTCGACGGCGAGGCGTAGTCGGGCGGCGACCTCGCCGGCGACTTCGGCGCGTTTGATGGAGTCGATGCTGAGGTCGGCTTCGAGGTCGAGGTCGAGTTCGATGAGGTCGACCGGGTAGCCGGTGCGTTCGCTGATCACCTCGAGGATCGCGGTCTGGAAGTCGGGGCGGGTCAGCACGACCGTGCTGGTCGCGACCAGAGTGTTGGAGTGCGCCGACCCGCTCGCCGACCCGCTCGCCGACCCGTTCGCCGGGCCGAGCACCGCGGTCGCGTGGATCACGGTGGTGCTCGTCGTCGACCGCATCTTCTGGTTGAGCCACTCGACCATGGTGCGTACGGTGCGGGCCTTGACGAGGTCTTCGAGTTCGGCTTCGTCGCCTTCGACGGCGAGGCGTAGTCGGGCGGCGACCTCGCCGGCGACTTCGGCGCGTTTGATGGAGTCGATGCTGAGGTCGGCTTCGAGGTCGAGGTCGAGTTCGATGAGGTCGACCGGGTAGCCGGTGCGCTCGCTGATCACCTCGAGGATCGCGGTCTGGAAATCGGGACCGGACGCGGCGACCGGTACGGCGGTCACGTCGACCGCGACCGCCGGTGCGGCCGGGGGAGCGGCCGCCACCACCGTCGTCGTGACCTGGGCGACCTCGCTCTCGTGACCCGGTAGCACCACGGGCGGGTACGGCTGGGTGGGCTGCCACACCAGCCGCCCACCCACACCGTCGCCGAAGTAGGCGAGCATCACGTCCCGCTGCGAGGCGATCATGTCCCGGCTGGTGCGCAGGAACTCGCTCAGCAACTCGTCGCGGCCGTCCCGGCCGCCGAAGGTCGTCCCGTTCGATGCGGTCATCGACAACTCCTTGATCCGTCGTGGGGGTGTCATCCCGCCGGGCAGGCTGTTTCCGAACTGGTCGCGTACGAGCTGGCCGTCGATCGTCCAGAACGGACGCTGGGTCGTCTTGACCGCCGCGAGGTCCGCCGCGTCGCGGCCCTGGAACAACCAGCCGGTCCGAACCGGTACGCCGGCACAGGCCAGTTGAGCGACGGTGACGAGGAAGCCGCGCAGTCCCTCCTCGGGACGTGGTTCGGCGGCGACCGCCAGGTGTGGCCGGTCGCCGAGGACGGCCCGGACCAGTTTGGTGAGGACCTGACCGGGGCCGGCCTCCACGAAGGTCCGGGCGCCGCTGGCGTACATCGACTCGATCTGCTCGACGAAACGCACGGGTGCACCGATCTGCGCGGCGAGCTGTTCACGTACGCGGTCGGCGTCACCGTCGTACGGGGCGGCTGTCTGGTTCGACCAGACCGGGATCGCCGGCTCGCGTACCGTCCTGGCAGCGAGCGCCTCGGCGAAGCGTGTGGTGCCGGCGGCCACCACCGGGCTGTGGAACGCGCACGCGACGGAGAGTCCCCGGGCCGACAGCCCGGCCTCGCGCAACGCCGACACCGCCGACCCGACGGCGGGTGTCGGCCCGGAGATCACCACCTGCGTTGGCGCGTTCCGGTTGGCCAGTACGACCTCGCCGGCCAGTCCCGCTTCGGTGAGCACCCGGTCGACCTGCTCGGCGCTGGCGGTGACCGCTGCCATGGTGCCCGGATCGTCGCCGGTGGCGGCGAGGATCGCCTCGGCCCGTTGCCGGCTCAGCGCGAGCAGGGTCTCCGGGTCGAACGCGTCGGCCACGCAGAGCGCGACAAGCTCCCCGTAGCTGTGTCCGCCGGTCAGGTCGGGCCGGACGCCCAGCCGACGCAACAGGTGGTCGACGGCGAGGCCGCCGATGCCCAGTACGGGTTGGGCGACCCGGGTGTCGCGTACCCGGTCCTCCTGCTCGCGCGCCGCCTCGGGGTCGAACGCCGACGGCGGGAAGAGCAGGTCCGCCCACTCGGCACCGAGGCGCAGGTAGTGCCGTAGCTCGGGGAACGCCACGAACAGTTCGGCCAGGGCACCCGGCCGCTGGCTTCCCTGACCGGGAAAGAGGAAGGCCACCTTGCCCGGCCCCGGCTCGTCCGGCGGTTGGACCAGTCCGCGCGTCGGGTCGTGTTCGCCGGCCAGGGCCCGGTCCAACAGCTTGGCGAGTTCGTCCCGGTCGCGGGCGACGATGGCGATCCGCACCGCGCCCGCCCGGTGGTCCGCCTCGTCGGACAGGGACGCGGCCAGGTCCCGCAGCGACCACGGCCTGCCCAACTCGTCGCGGTTCGACAGCATCTCCACCAGTCGCCGTACCCGCAGTTGCGCGGCGGGCCGGTCGGCGCCGCGGAAGCAGAACAGTTCCGCCGGCCAGGACTGCCGCGTGTGCCGCGGCTCCAGGCCGTTCGGGTGCGCACTGAGCACCGCGTGGAAGTTCGTCCCGCCGAAGCCGAACGCGCTCACCCCCGCCAGCCGCTCGGCTGCCGGCGCCGCCCACGGGCGGGCGCTGGTGTAGAACGCGAAGGGACTGCGTTCCGGGCTCCACGCCGGGTTCGGCCGGGTCAGGTGAATGGTGGGTGGCTTGACCCCGGTGTACAGCGCGAGGCTCGCCTTGATCACGCCGACCAGGCCGGCCGCGCACTTGGTGTGCCCGATCTGCGACTTCACCGAGCCCAGCGCGCAACTACCGGGCTCCGCGCCGGCCTCGTCGAAGAACCGGGTCAGGGTCTCCAGTTCGGTACGGTCGCCGACCACGGTGCCGGTACCGTGCGCCTCGACCAGACCGATCTCCCGGGGCGAGATGCCGGTACGGTGGTAGGCCCGGTCGAGGGCGCGCCGCTGTCCACTCGCCCTCGGCGCGGTGAGCCCGAGCGCGCGTCCGTCGCTGGAACTCCCCACGCCCTTGATCACGGCGTAGATCCGGTCGCCGTCGCGTTCGGCGTCGGCCAGCCGCTTCAGTACGACGCACGCCACCCCCTCGCCGAGGGCGATCCCGTCGCCGGTGCTGTCGAACGTACGGCACCGCCCGGTGGGGGAGAGGGCGTGCGCGGAGGTGAACATGAGGTAGTCGTTGATGCCGTTGTGCAGGTCGGCGCCACCGCAGATCATCAGGTCGCTGCTGCCGGCGCTGAGTTCCTTGCACGCGGCGTCCATCGCGGCCAGCGACGAGGCACAGGCGGCGTCGATTGTGTAGTTGGGGCCACCGAGGTCGAGGCGGTTGGCGACCCGACCCGCGATGACGTTGGCCAGCACACCCGGGAAGCTGTCCTCGGTGACCGTGGGCAGTTGGGCCTCCAGTTCGGCCGGCACGTCTCCCAGGTAGGCCGGAAGCATGGTCCGCAGCGTCTGGGCGTGACCCATGTCGCTGCCGGCCTCGGCACCGAACACCACCCCGGTCTGGCTGTGGTCCGCGTCGGCCGCGTCGTACGGGTAGCCGGCGTCGACGAGCGCCCGGTGTGCCACCTCGAGGGCGAGCAACTGGGTCGGGTCGATGCTGCTCAGCGCCGCCGGGGGAATGCCGTAGCGGATCGCGTCGAACGGGACCGGCTCGATGAACCCGCCCCATCGGGAGACGCTGATCCGACCCGCCTGGCCAGGGCCCACCTCGGGCGCGTAGTACGTGTCGACGTCCCACCGGTCGGCCGGCACCTCGGTGACCGCATCGGTGCCACCGAGCACGGTCTGCCAGAAACTGTGCAGGTCGGGGGAGCCGGGCAGGACGCACGACATGCCGACGATGGCGATGTCCAGTGGCGCGGGCGGCTCGTCGACAGGCACGGCCGGTGGGGTGAGTTCGGCGCGCAGCGCGGCGGTCCGTACCGCGTGGAACTCCCGTGCCTCGGTGGTGACCTGCGCGTGCAGTTCCGCGACCGTGGTCGGTGCGTGGCGCAGCACCGCGACCTGGCCGGCCATGAACATTCCCTCGACGGCCTGGACCGCCTCGTCGACCTCCACCAGGCCGTCGTCCTCCCGGCGTACGCCCTTGCTGGCGATCCGCAGCCGGCCGACGTTCAGCAACTCCAGTTGCTCCCAGACCTGACGGTCCTCCACCCCGGCCGATTCCAGCTCCTCCCGCACGCCGTGGAAGTCGTCGACGAACGGACTCGGCAGGCACCGGGTCGCGTGTCCCGGTGCGGTCTCCAGCAGCGACGTGCCGGTGGCCGCGATGGCCGTACGGTGGAACAGGGGTTGAATCGCGCCCTCCTGCACCGCTTCCCGGGTGAAGAGGTAGGCGGTCCCCATCAGCAACCCGATCTGCGCCCCGCGCCCGGTCAGGGGAGCCGCCATCGCGGCGACCATCGCCGCCGACCGCGCGTCGTGGATCCCGCCCGCGAACAGCAGCTGCAACCGTCCGGCATCGTCCGGCGTGTTCGCCAGGAACTCCTCCAGCACCAGCAGCTGCGCCTCCCACAGGGGAAAACTCGCCCGCGGGCCGACGTGGCCGCCGCACTCCGCGCCCTCGAAGACGAACTTGCGCGCGCCAGCCCGCAGGAACTGCCGCAGCAGTCCCGGCGACGGTACGTGCAGGAAGGTGTTGATCCCGTCCCGTTCCAACTCGGTGGCCTGGGACGGCCGCCCGCCCGCGATGATGGCGCACGCGGGTCTGATCTCGCGGATCGCCTCGAGTTGTGCCGCGCGCAACTCGTCGGGCGCGAAGCCGAGCACCCCGACGCCCCAGGGCCGGTCGCCCAGCCGGTCGGCGGTCTCCCGGAGCACCCGGCGGGACTGTTCGGCACCGGACAGGGCGAGTGCGATGAAGGGCAGCGCACCGTCGGCGGCGACCGCGGCCGCGAACGGGGCCTCGTCGCTGACCCGGGTCATCGGGCCCTGCACCACGGGTATCCGTACGTTGAGGGCGTCGGCGAGGGCGGCACCAGGCACCAGGGCGTCCCCGGCGGCCGGTTCGACGATCGCTTCGAGCAGGGTGGCGCGGATTCCGCGTACGGCTGCGGCGGTGTCGGGCCAGCGCCGGGCGAAGACGGCGGCGAGCCAGCCGTCCTGGCCGATCGGCAGCAGCTGCGAGGCGCTGTCGTGCGGACCGCCTCGGCGGATCCCGCGTACGCCGTCGACCAGGACCGTCTCGGATCCGTCCAGCCGGCGGATCGCACCCCGTACGTCCGCCGGTAGCTCGGACTCCGGCATGAGGGCGAGCTGGCTGTCCAGGACGACGCCGGCCGCGCCGCCGATGACACAGGCGACGGCGGTGCGGGGGCCGATGCCGCCGGCGACCCAGATCGGCAGGTCGATGCCGTCGGCCGCGGCCAGTTGCTGGAGCAGGACGAACGAGCTGAGCTCGCTGACCTTGCCGCCACCCTCCATGCCCCGCGCGATGAGCCCGTGTGCCCCGGCGGCGACGGCCAGCCGAGCGTCGTCGAGGCTGGTCACCTCGACCAGCACCCGGTACCTGTCGACCAGGTCGGCCAGTTGCCATGGTGTGTCCAGCGGTACGACGACGAGATCGACCATCCCGTGGCCCGCCCGGTCCACGTCAGCCTGCGTGGCGGTGCAGCCGGCCGGCACGCGTACGCCGATCGGCTCGCTCGACCCGGCGGTGGCCTGGGCCAGGGCGGTGAGTGTCCAGTTGTCGCCGGCGGCGAGGTCCAGGACGCCGTGACCGCCGCCGTGGCGGGCGGCCGTGACGATCCCGGGACTGGGTTCGAGGAGGCTACCGGCGCTGATCGCGATCACCAGATCGCGCGTGTTCGGTGCAGGGCTCATCGGACTCCCAATTCATGTGGCGGCGGTTCTCGGACGCGACCGAATGAATCAAATGATCAACGCGGAGGTGGCCCGGCGACAATTGTCGCTGATCAATCTCGGGCTGCAATTAAGTTAGGCCAGCTTAGTTACGGCTCAGTTAAATCTCTCCAAACAGGGCGCTGGCCTGCGGATTCTTCCGGCCAGCCCGCTGGAGCACGCAAGATCTTCCGTCTGCAGGGGGTGCACCGACCTGACCTGGGCGGATGGCTGGCAGCTTCGGTCCAGCCGGGGGCCATCGTGTTACCGATCCACTTGATTTGATTTCCAAAATGTTGCCGATCACCCAGAAAGAGTGACGTTGATCACTATGGTCTTGCCGATCTGGCTTATAAAAGCACTCTTAGCTGGTCGGTTTGGTTGGGCCGGAACCATTCCTATCTGCCGAGTATGGAATTCGTCCGGGTCGGCTCCCCGTTGAATGCGCGGAATACCGACCGGAGAGGGGGGGAATCGACCGACAAAATGCCTTGTCACCGCGCGGAGCGGTTCGGTCGTCATCGTTGAACCGACCATCGCCGGGCGGGCCCGGTCCGCTACACCGGGCCGCACCGGTCGTGCTTCGCGAGCCCTTCAGGGCGTACGTCCGCTCCTCGACACCCTCGGGGTCGATGGGCCGCGACGCCTGCGCGTGCCCAGCGGCACCGCCACCGCCGGGTGCCTGTCGGCGATCACCGGACCGGCAAGACCTCGCCGACGGGGGCCCACCCGCCTGCCCAACCCGAGCCCTCTGCTCCCCACCTGCCCTCGACGAACTGGTGGTCCCTCATGCGCAAAATCCTCCTGCTTGCCCTGGTTGGCCTCGGCGCCCAACTGGTCGACGGCAGCCTCGGCATGGCCTACGGCGTGACCTCGACAACCCTGCTGCTCGCCGTCGGCGTCCATGCCGCCGCCGCCTCGGCCACCGTGCACCTCGCGGAGATCGGCACCACCCTCGCCTCGGGTGCCGCCCACTGGCGATTCGGCAACGTCGACGCGAAGGTCGTCGCGCGGATCGGCATTCCTGGTGCGGTTGGCGCCTTCGCTGGCGCGACCTTCCTGTCCAGCCTCTCCACCGACGCGGCGGCACCGATCATGTCGCTGATCCTGCTCACCCTCGGTAGCTACCTCCTGGTCCGCTTCACCACCTTCGGTCTGCCACGAGGCAACGTGGGCAAGCCGCTTCGCAAGCGATTCCTCGGTCCGCTGGGCCTGCTCGCCGGCTTCGTCGATGCCACCGGCGGCGGTGGCTGGGGGCCGATCGGGACCCCGGCGATCCTGGCCAGTGGCAGGCTCGAACCACGCAAGGTCATTGGATCGATCGACACCAGCGAGTTCCTGGTCGCCGTCGCGGCGAGCCTCGGCTTCCTGGTGGGGATCGGTGCCGAGAACATCAACTTCGGCTGGGTCGTCGCGCTCCTCATCGGCGGGGTCGTCGCCGCGCCGGTGGCCGCCTGGCTCGTCCGCAAGGTCCCGCCCCGGGTGCTCGGCTCCGCGGTCGGCGGCATGATCGTGCTGACGAACAGTCGAACCCTGCTTCGCGGTGATTGGTTCGATGCCCCGGCCACCGTTCGTTATAGCTGTTACACGGTCATCTGCGCGATATGGGCGGCCGCCGTCGCCCACTCGATCCGTCAACACCTGACCGAGCAGCAGCGGAATCCGGTCGGGACCGGTAGCGACTCGACGCCTCGACCCAGCTGACCACAATGCCGGCACCTCCCGGTCCGGGCCACGTACCGGGGGTCTGTGTCAAAGCCCTCGGCCAGGGGCTTTGACACAGACCTAAAAGGATGTGCGGTTTGCCGGGACCGGCGCGCCGCTCCTCGCGGTAGCTCGCTGGGCGTCGCGCAGGCTGACCGTGGGTTGCTCAGGGGACGCTGAACCAGGTGCCGCGGGCCGCCCGGACATGCGAATCGGCGGTGCCCGTCGGGTGACGGTCACCGCCGATTGCGTGGTCGAACCGGTCAGGTGGCGGAGCAGGCGGCGTCCAGCTCCTTGATGGCGGCTTCCAGGGCCTTCTTGCTGGGCTTGGCGTCGGCGGACTCGTTGTACGCGTCGCTCAGGCCCATCATCTCGTTCTGGACTTTTTCGGAGGCTGCGGTGACTGCCTGGTTGGCACCCATCGAGTGCGCCAGGATCGCGACCGAGCCGGCGGCCCACTGTGCACTGACCGCGAAGTGCCCGGCTGGCGGGCCGATCTTCTCGGCCTTGGTGATCTTGGCCGCGTTGTCCTTGATGTCCTTCTTGATGTCGGCGCAGGCCTTCACTGTGGTCGCGTCGTTGGCCGTGGCGCTGGTCGCGGTGGTGGGCGCACCGCCGGTCGGGGCGGCGCTCGACGCCGCCGGGGACGGCGAGGTCGCGGTGCCCTCAGATGTGGGCTGCGGATCGCAGCCGGCCATCGCGATCGCCGCCGCAACTGCCACACCGGTCAGGACGAGTCGAGTTCGGTTCATCGATGTTTCCCCCATGATCTTCATGTTCGGCGGACGCTACCAGCCCCGGTCGAACGGGTGGGATCAGTTAACGGGCCGACGAGCACCACATGAGGTGGGACCTGTGCGCTGACCCCGCCCAGACGTCGGCCGGAGGCAGTGCACCTCGTGCGCTCGGCGTCGACGAACCGGGTGTCCCTAGCTTCGAGGAAGCACGGTGATGGCCGCGATGGCGCTGTTGACGACGGTGGCCGTCACGGTGCGCGTCACGGCTGCCGCTGCGGCATCGGCGCCCCAGTCGCCCCGCTCGATTTCCTTGGCTCGGTCGATCACCGGTGACGTCCACGGGATCTCGCGGTCGAACTGCGGGAGCGTTCCGCTCGCCGAGAGCAGCGCCGTGAGCGCGGCGACACGGGCCTGCGGCTCGGCACCGTCCACGAGGACCTGCCGAACGTCGGCGAGCAGACGGGCCCGTCGTTCGGTCCGGCCGTCGCGCAGGGCCGTCGTCCGGAACAGGCCGAGCACCCTACGGGGCTCCTGGTCGATGTCGCCTCGTGCGACGAGCCGCTCCAACACCGGCTCGCGCAGGCTCGGACCGATCGCGGCGAGTGCGGTCTGCACCCCTCTCGGTTTCTCGGCGAGGTAGTCCCAGGCCTGACGCAGGAGGCCATCCGACGGTGGGTGACCCGCCACGCTCCTGAGCCGCCCCCGGTCCGCCGTGCTCAGGTGCCCGCCGAGGGCGAGGTCCGCGAGGACGGCTCCGCCGAGGACGTAGAAGAGGGTGTTCTCTCCCGCGATGGTTCCGGATCGGGGTTGGAACAGGAGCAGTAGGAGATCTTCTGCCAGGGTCGGGGCGTCCAACCGGGGTTCGATAGTCATCGGCGGGGCTCCCAGCGGAAGAGGCGGGTGGCGAGGGCAACGGCGATGACGACCCAGCCGAGCGTGGGCGCGAGCAGAAGCAGGGAGTCGATCATGGCGACGCCGCCGTTCCAGGCGTTCATGGTCAGTTCGGTGGCCGCGCCGCCGGGCAGCAGCCGCTTGAGCCAGGCGAGGTTCTCGGTGCCGGATATGCCCACCCAGCTGGCCACGGCGATCACCCCGAGGGTAACGGGCAGGGTGGTGACCTGGGCGTGTTCGGGGGAGTTCGTCAGCCCGGCCGTGGCCAGGGCCAGGCCGATCATCATGGCCAGGGCCGCGATGGTCGCCACGACCAGCAGGGCGACGTTCGCCGGTCCGCCGGCGACCACGGCCAGGGCGGTCAGGATCGCGGTCACCTGGATCAGGGCGAGGATAACCACGGGCAGTAGCAGGCCGGCGAGGATGCCGGCGTCGCCTTCGGCGGTGGAGCGCAGCCGCTTGAGGAAGAGGTTCTGCCGTCGGGACGCCAAGGTGGTGACGGCGGTGGTGTAGAGCCCGAACGCGGCGATCGTGAACATGACGATCGCGGCGATGTAGCCGAGGCTGCCGAGGGCGGCGTAGGTCTCGTGTTGGCGGACGAAGAACGCGCTGACCACTACCGGGATGATGAGGCTGGTGATCAGCACCAGCCGGTTGCGGAAGAGTTGGATCAGTTCGCTGGACGCGATGGACAACACGGTGACGCTCCTGTCGGAAGATCGAATCAACTGTTGATGGCGCGGAAGACGTCGTCGAGCCGGGTCGGCCCCGCCGTCAGGTCCCGCAGCTCCACGGCGTGGTCCTGTGCCCAGCCGAGCAGGAGGTGCAGGTCCTTCTGCAGCTCGAAGGTCTCGATGACGACCTTCCCGTCCGCGTTCGCGGCGGCGCGCACCGGCAGCATCGACGCCGATGCCGCCGGGAGGGCGAAGCGGATGACCGCCGGCAGGGTGTGGGTCAGCTCGGAGACGGTGCCCTCCCGGTGGAGGGCGCCCTCGTGCATCAGCCCGATCCGGTCCGCACGCTGCTGCGCTTCCTCCAGGTAGTGCGTGGTGAGCACGATGGTCGTGCCGTTCTCCCGCAGCCGGTCCACGGTCGCCCAGACGGCGTCGCGGGACTGGATGTCGAGGCCGGTGGTCGGTTCGTCCAGGAAGATCAGCTCCGGGGTGCCGTAGACCGCGGTGGCGAAGTCCAGCCGCCGTTTCTCCCCGCCGGACAGCTGCGAGACCCTGCGGCGGGCTCGGCCGGTGAGGTCGACCAGGTCGAGCACCCGATCGACGTCGTCGACGCGTCGGGTGAGTCGGCCGACCAGACCGACGGACTCACGGACGGTGAGGTCCGGGGAGAATCCGCTCTCCTGGAGCATGACGCCCATTCGGGGATGTACCGCTCGCCGGTCGTCGGGGCGGTGCCCGAGGACGCGTACGGTGCCCGACGTTGGCTTCCGGTGTCCCTCGACTACCTCCAGGGTCGAGGTCTTCCCGGCCCCGTTGGTGCCCAGCAGTGCGTAGAGCTCTCCGGGCCGTACCTCGAAGGAGAGGTCCTTCACGGCGTGGAAGTCGCCGTAGGTGAGGTTCAGCCGTTCGACTTCGATGACGGGTGTGGTGGACATGCACCCATGACAGCGCGGGCACGGCCGACCCGTCAGTGGCACCACGTCATCACCGCGTGTGACGTGGTGTCACTGGTCGTGGCCCCTGGCTGCCGGATACTGACCTGGTGACCGCGAGATCGCCGCGCTTCACCGAGTCGACGCAGGGAAGACTGCGCCGGCTCCATCTCGCCACGGCACTGCCGCCCGTGGTGTTCGCCGCGGTGGTCCTGCTCTACACCGACGCGCGTACCTGGTGGCACCTCGTCGTGCTCGCGCCGGGGGCCGTGGCGGCCGTGGTGGCCTTCGAACGCTGGACGGCCAACGACCTCGCCCGGGTCGCGCTGCCCTGCCTGGTCGTAGCGGCAGCGGTCTGGCCGCTCGGGGTCCTGGTGACCGGCAGCCCCAACGCCTACTGGGGTGTCTGCGCCGTCGGCTCGCTCGCCATGCGCGAGGTGCGACGGCGTCGGGCTCTGACAATGGCCGGGCTGTTCACCTACGTCGCCGCCGTCGGTGCGGCGCGGCTGCTGGTGCAGCGGGACGACATCGGTCACGTCCTGGTCACCTACGTCCTCATCCCGACCGGCCTCACCGTCGTCGTGACGGTCTTCACGGTGGTGGGCGAGCGGTTCTACGACCTCATCCGGGAACTCGAACAGACCCGGGAACGTGAGGCGGAGCTGGCCGTGGTCCGGGAGCGCGTGCGGTTCGCCAGCGACCTGCACGACATCCAGGGCCACACCCTGCACGTGGTCAAGCTGAAGATCGCCCTGGCGCAGCGACTGCTGCTCCGCGACACGGCCCGGGCGGAGAAAGAGCTGCGGGAGACGTACACGCTGGTCAGCGACACCATCGCGCAGACCAAGGAACTCGCCTACGCGCAACGGCGGCTCAACCTGACCGCGGAGATCGAGAACGCGAAGAACCTGTTCGAGGCCGCCGGCATCCGGGTCCGGGTGACCCGGGAGGCCGATGCCGATGCCCGCGCCAGCGAACTGCTCGGGCAGGTGCTGCGGGAAACGACCACCAACATCCTGCGGCACGCACAGGCCACCCACGTGCAGATCACGCTCGGCGCGTCGGGCATCACCATCGTCAACGACGGGGTGACCGCCACCTCACCCCCGGAGTTGCGAGGGCTGGCGGCACTCCGGCAACGGGTGGCGGGCGACGGAGGTGAGCTGACCGTGGAACAGCAGCAGGGACGCTTTCGGACGGCGGCGACGTTCCCGGCCGTCCGTGCCGGCACGGAGCGGGGGGACCGCCGGTGACCACCATCGTGCTCGCCGACGACGAGGCGCTGCTGCGTACGGCCCTGGCCGCGCTGCTGCCGATGGAGGGCGACATCACCGTTCTCGCCGAGGCGGTCGACGGCCAGTCGGCGATCGCGGCCACCCTGCGGCATCGGCCCGACGTGCTGGTCATCGACCTGGAAATGCCGGGCGTGGACGGCCTGGGCGCGGTCGCCGAGATCCGCCGCGAACGGCCGGAGCAGGTGATCCTCATGCTGACCCGGCATGCCCGCCCCGGCGTGCTGCGCAAGGCACTCAGGCTCGGCGTCCAGGGCTTCGTCAGCAAGGCCGCCGAGCCGGCCCACATCACCTCGGTCATCGCCACCCTGCACTCGGGGAAACGCTGGATCGACCCGGACGTGTCCGCGCTCGCCGTCACCGAGGACTGCCCCCTCACCGATCGTGAGGCCGACGTCCTGCGGGTCACCGGCGAGGGCTACTCGGTCGCCGACATCGCCGCTCGGCTCCATCTCGCCCCGGGCACCGTCCGCAACTACCTCTCCAACGCGATGCGCAAGACCCAGACCCGAACCCGCCACGAAGCGGCCCGCTACGCCCGCGAACACGACTGGCTGTAACGGCGGTCCGGCACCACCCGGCGGACGACTCCGGACGATCTCGATCGCGGCACGCGGGTAGTTACAGGGCAGCGCTGGTCTTTCCCAGGATGGCGGCGAGTGCGCCGAAGTCGACGTCCTGCCCTTCGGTGATATCGACGGTCTTGCGCTCGCCGGTGCCCATCGCCCGGAGGAGCCCCTTGACCTCGGGGACGTCCGCCGCGTTGATCACCATGAACGAGACCTTGGCCTTGGCGACCGCGTAGTGGCCGTTCTTGAGGAAGTGCGGCTTGCCGTACTGGAGTCGCTCCTCCACGCCTGGAACGGTCTGGTCGATCATCGCGCGCAGCTTCTCGTCGCGAGGTGGCCACCGAGGCCGTTCTGGCGGCCTTCGGCGACCACGCTCTCGCCCGTCGCCCCCGCGGCGGTTACCACCTGTGGGTGTCGCTTCCCGCGCACCTCGACGAGCATCAACTGGTCCCCGCGGCGCTCGCCAAGGGCGTCGCCATCACACCCGGCACGAACTTCTCGGCCTCCGGCAACAGCCTCCGGCATGTCCGGCTCAGCTATGTCGCGGCACCGTCGGCCTCCGACGTCGACGACGCCATCCGCCGGCTCGCGCCGCTGCTCATCGAGCACTGATCCCCGGCTACGGGTGATCCAGGGCGTGGTCGCCAGTGCGATGTTCGGCGTGGTCCGGTGGCTCCACCCACCACGACCGCCGCTGCGGTGTCAGGCCGAGTCGTCGATGATGGCGCGAAAGCGAGTCGCCAGGCGGATGGCCCGAACGTTTCCCGACATGATCCGGGCTTGTTGGACGGGGTGGCCCTGCGCGGCGGCGAGGCCGGCCACGTGCCGGGCCGCCGCGGTGCCGACTCCACGGCCCTGCCATCCGTCAGCGATCAACAGGGCGATCTCCGGCGGTCCGCAGTCCTGCCACAACAGGTGGGCGAGACCGATCAGCCCTGGCCGCTGCGGACAGGCGATGAGAAACGTGTAGCCGCGATCGTGGTCGATCAGATGCCGCCACTCGGCGTGGCGGATCCGGTCTCGCGACGCGTGGTAGCGCGCCCTGCGGCTCTCGGCGGAGCATTCCCAACGATGCAGGTGGTTGACCGCATCGAGGTCGGTGAGAGCGGCTCGGCGAAGGTGCAGTCGGAGCCCGCCGGCTGTCATCAGGTCCACGTCGTCGTGCTGACTCTCGATGAGGAGCCCCTGCTGCACGGATCTCCTTTAGGGCTGGTAGCGAAGGACGGCAGCGCCAACGTCAGGCGCACCACGTACCGAGTTTCCGAGACTGGTTTCCGGACGAGCTGGAGAACGTTTTCCCGCTGAACCGCCGCGGGCCCAGGTTCGTGAACTCAGCGGAAGACTTCGGTGCCGAAGAATGTGCGGAAGACGTGCGGAGCTGGCGACCACCAAAATCGTCGGCTACGCGGCGGTGGTGGCGGCCCTGCACGGGCGACTCGCACCCGATGCCGCCGTACTGCTGTTCGGCGGAATGGCGAAGGACCGGCCCTATCCGGGTTCCACGGTGCTGTCCACAGTCGACGCTGGCATTGTCGGCCTGGTGCGCACCCTGAGCGTGCGCGCCGCTGGACCGGGAGGGTTGGTTCGCCCTCCCGGTCCAGCCACGGCGATCCGTGGTGAGCGATCGTCGACGCGGCCGGTCAGCGGGTCGACGGCCCGTTGAGGCCACCGACACTCTCGTGTCGGGCGGTTGGGGAGTGCGACCAGGCGCCGATCGTGCCAGTAGGAACGTCGGCCGCCTCCCTCGTGTCGAAGTCGTAGGCGTTCTCGGTGTGCAGGATCTGGTCGACCCCGGTGACCTCGTCCGAACGCGTCACCCGGAAACCGATGGTCACATCAATGATCTTGACCAGCAGCCACGTCAGCACCAGGGAGTACGCCGCGACGGCGAAGGCGCCGATCGCCTGCTTCAGTAACTGGCCCGCGCCAGCACCGGCCACGAGGCCGTCCGTCACGTCGAAGACCCCGATGAGAAGGGTGCCGAGAACACCGCCGACCGCGTGCACAGCCACGACATCCAGCGAGTCGTCGTAGCCGAACCGGTCCTTCAGACTGACGGCCCAGGCGCAGCCGACGCCAGCGATGACGCCGATGGCGATCGCGCCCCAGATGTTCACGACCGCGCAGGCCGGGGTGATGGCCACCAGGCCGGCGACCGCTCCCGAGGCGGCGCCCAGCGAGGTGAACCCGCCCTTGCGGACCCGCTCCCACATGAGCCAGCCGATCAGACCGGCACCGGCCGCCACCTGCGTGTTCATGAAGGCGACGCTGGCGGTGCCGTTCGCGGCGAGGGCCGATCCGGCGTTGAACCCGAACCACCCGAACCAGAGCAGGCCCGAGCCGAGCATCACGAGGGGCAGGCTGTGCGCCCGCATCGACTCGCGCCGGAAGCCGACCCGGTTGCCGAGCACCAGGAGCGCACCGAGGGCGGCCATGCCCGCGTTGATGTGGACCGCCGTGCCCCCGGCGAAGTCCTTGATGCCGAGTTTGAAGATCCAACCGCCGGACTGCCACACCCAGTGGGCAACCGGGAAGTAGACCACTGTCACCCACAGGGCGACGAACAGCATCCACGCGCCGAACCTGGCGCGGTCGGCGATCGCTCCGCTGATCAGCGCCGGCGTGATGACGGCGAACATCATCTGGAAGACGGCGAAGGCAAGCACCGGAACACTCCCGGTCAACGTGGTGTCCGAGATTCCGCTCATGCCCACGTTGGACAGGTCACCGAGAAGTCCAAGCCCACCGAGGTCCTCACCGAAGGCGAGCGAGTATCCGTAGGCAACCCAGAGAACGCTGACGATGCCCAGGCTGACGAAACTCATCAGCAGCATGTTGACCACGCTCTTCGCGCGAACCATGCCGCCGTAGAAGAACGCCAGTCCCGGGGTCATCAGCATGACCAGCGCGGCGCTGGTCAGGACGAATGCGGTGTCACCCGCGTCGAAGCCAGCTGGCATCGAGGTGCACTCCACGTCTTGAGCGCCGCCGCGTCGAAAGCGGCGGCGGTTGGATGTCGTACGGGAAGAGAGGCCGGTGCCTCAGGCGAGGTCGGCGGCCTCCAGGGCGGTGCAGCAGGTGTCGACGATGAGCCGGGTGACGGTGTACGGGTCGACGTTGGCGTTGGGCCGGCGGTCCTCGATGTAGCCCTTCTTGTCGATCTCCACCTGCCACGGGATGCGGACGGACGCGCCACGGTCGGAGACGCCGTAGCTGTACTCGCTCCACGGCGCCGTCTCGTGGGCACCGGTGAGGCGGGCCTCGACGCCGGCGCCGTAGCTGCGGATGTGCTGCAGGGGCTTGTCGCCCCGGCCGAGGGACTCGCAGGCCTCGATGATCGCCGCGTAGTTCTCCCGCATCGCGCCGGTGGAGAAGTTGGTGTGGGCGCCGGCGCCGTTCCAGTCACCCCGCGCGGGCTTGGGCTCCAGGGTGGCGGAGATGCCGAAGTCCTCGGCTGTGCGGTGCAGCAGCCAACGGGCGACCCAGAGCTGGTCGGCGACCTCCAGCGGCGACAGCGGGCCGACCTGGAACTCCCACTGGCCGGGCATGACCTCGGCGTTGATGCCGGAGATGGTCAGGCCGGCGGCCAGGCAGTTGTCCAGGTGCTTCTCGACCACCGCGCGGCCGTAGATCTCGTCCGCGCCGACACCGCAGTAGTAGCCACCCTGCGGGGCCGGGTAGCCGCCGTCGGGGAAGCCCAGCGGGCGGGAGCCCTGGAAGAAGGTGTACTCCTGCTCGATGCCGAACAGGGGCTGCTGGGCCGCGAAGCGGTCGGCCACCGGGCGCAGCAGGGCCCGGGCGTTCGACTCGTGCGGGGTGCCGTCGATGTTGAACACCTCGCACAGCACCAGCAGGTGCGCCCCGCCGCGGATCGGGTCGGGGTAGGTGGCGACCGGCTCCAGGACCCGGTCGGAGCTGCGGCCCTCGGCCTGGTTGGTGCTGGAGCCGTCGAAGCCCCACGTACCCGGCTCGACGCCGTCAGCGATGATCTTCGTCTTCGACCGCAGCTTCGCGGTCGGCTCGGTGCCGTCGATCCAGATGTATTCAGCCTTGTACGCCATGTGTCTCTTTCTCCTGTGAACGGGCCGGATGGCCAGTCGAAATCGTGGTCGGACGAACGGGCGGCTCAGACCGCCGCGAGCGGCACGCCCGTTCGCGCGAGGTGGGTGTCCACTGCCGGACTCGCGACGCCCAGCGCCGACGTGAGCACCGTGACGACCCGGTCGTGTGCGCCTCGCTCGGCGTCGTGGAGGGGGGTGCCTCCCCAGCGGTCCCGCAGAGTCGGATCGGCCCCGCGGTCCAGGAGGTACTGGACCACGTCGAGGTTTCCCTCGGAGGCGGCCAGGTGCAGGGCGGTACGTCTGTCGTAGTCGGCGGAGTTGGGGTCCTTCCCCGCCGCCAGCGCGAGCCGGACGTACTCCAGGTCACCGTGGCTGGCGGCCCACAGCAACCGCGTGGTCGACGCCACCTCCTCCTCGTTGCGCCCGCGCCGCGGGTCGCGTTTGCCGGAGTCCTCCCCGGTGGCCAGGGAGTCGTAGACGTGGAAGTTGAACCGGTTGACGAGGTCCGCGCAGAAGGCGACCCCTCGGACGGAGTTGCCCAGCGCGTCGAGGCGCGGCGACCAGACGCAGACGCCCAGTACGCCGGGAACCACGATCATGAGTCCGCCGGAGACGCCGCTCTTCGCCGGCAGGCCGATCGTGAAGGCGAACTCCCCGGAGTAGTCGTACATCCCGCACGACGACATCAGGGACAGGCACTTGCGTACGGTGTCGGCGGAGAAGATCCGTTCCCTGGTGAGGGGATTGACACCGCCGTTGGCCAGCGAGGCGGCCACGACCGACAGTGACCGCGCGTCGACCTCGATCGAGCAGCACTGGAAGTAGAACTCCAGCGTCTCGGTGAGGTCCGTCCCGTCCGGGAAGGCCCGGTGCTCGCGCATGAAGTAGCCGAGGGCGAAGTTCCGGTCGGCCGTGCGGCGTTCCGAGAGGTAGACGGCGTTGTTGAACCCGACCGCCCCGCCACCGGCCAACCTGCGCCACGTCTCGGCGACGTGGTCGAAGCGGTCGGCCATCTCCCAACCGGGGCGCAACAGCGAGCAGCACATGATGGCCCCGGAATTGATCATCGGGTTGTGCGGGAGCCCCTCGCTGTTCAGCGTCAGCTCGTTGAACCCGCGACCGCTGGGCTCCCGCCCCACGTGCCGGTGGACCTGCTCGGCGCCGTGCTGTTCCAGCGCGAGACAGTAGTTGATCGGTTTGCAGACCGACTGGACGCAGAAGACACTCTCGGCGTCTCCCAGCGCCAGGCGCTGCCCGTCGGTGGTGCACAACGCGATCCCGAACTTCTCCGGATCGACGCGGCCCAGTTGCGGGATGTAGTCGGCGACCTGGCCCTCGTCGAGACCCCTCAGCCCTTCGTAGATCGCGAAGATCTCCGTTCGGAGCGCGGCGAAGTCCGGAATGACGAGATCCCCGCGAAGCGCCTTCTCGATGACGCCGCCGCCTGCCCTGCACAGTGCGACGAAGCGGGTCAGGTCGATCCGTGCCGGCCCCTCGGCGCCCACGGCGGGACGCAGCTCGCCCCAGACCTGGGCCAGACGCGGATCAGCCTCCGAGATTCCCGATGCGCGCAGCCGGTTGGCCAGGTCGGCCGACGAGACGGTGCCCTGCGGGTCGACGGTGAAGGAGGCGAACAGCTTCCCGTATTCTCCGACTCCGGAATCGTCGGTGGGTGACGCTTCGACGGGGTTGCCCGACCACGCCTGCTCGATTCGACGCGCTGTGGTTCGGGATTTCTTTATCGCGGGCATGACGTGGCTCGACCACTCCGTAGAAAGTTTGTGTCAGTGCGGCCACCGGCGTAGTTGCTCGTGCCTCACGGCATTCGGCCGGCCGGCCTCGCACATTCGAAAGGCTACGGGGGGTCAGTGCACATCCGCTTGATTCTGACTGACCAACGGCTGGTCACCGGGCACGCATCGACAATGGTGTCGGGTCTTGCCTGTCGTCAACTATTCGTAAAGCGCGGCCACGTACAACTACCGTGCCGTGACGGGCCTCATCCTCGGCCCAGGAATGTTCACGGCGAACCAGGGCACGTAGGAGCGGACCGATGATTCGAGGAGTGGACATGACAAAGGTCCTGATGGTGTTGACCTCGCACGACCAGTTGGGCGACACCGGCCACAAGACCGGCTTCTGGCTCGAGGAACTGGCCGCGCCCTACTACCGGTTTCGCGACGCGGGATGGGAGGTGACGCTCGCCTCGCCTCGGGGCGGCCGGGCACCCCTGGACCCGAAGAGCGACGAGCCGGACTTCCAGACCGACCAGACCCGCCGGTTCACGGCGGACGCCGAGGCGCAACGCCAGCTTGAGACGACGGTACGGCTCGACTCGGTCTCCGCCGACGACTTCGACACCGTCTTCTACCCGGGCGGCCACGGCCCTCTCTGGGACCTCGCCGAGGACAACGACTCGATCAGGCTGATCGAGCAGGTCGTCGCGGCGGGCAAGCCGATCGCGCTGGTGTGCCACGCTCCGGGCGCGTTGCGGCACTGCACGACGCCCGACGGCAAGCCCCTGGTCGCCGGGAAGCGGGTCACCGGGTTCACCGACAGCGAGGAGGAGTACATGGGCCTGACCAAGGTCGTGCCCTTCCTCGTCGAGGACGAGTTGGTCGCCAAGGGTGCCGAGTTCGCCAAGGCGGGCAACTTCGAGTCGTACGTGGTGAGCGACGGGCTGCTCGTCACCGGCCAGAACCCGGCCTCGTCGGCTCCGGCGGCGGATCAGCTGATCTCGCTGGTGAGCCGGGCCGGCGCGTAACCTCGATTGTCTCCGTCCGGCGGGACCACCGCGGCCCGCCGGACGGCCGACATCGACCGGAGATCAAGCTCAGCTGGCCCGTACCGTGTGCACCGCGGAGACCGCGGCGGCGCCTTCACCGACGGCGGTGGCCACCCGTTTGGTGGAGCCGGACCGGATGTCGCCGACTGCGAAGACACGGGCAGCGCTGGTCTGGAACGGCAGCGGCGCCTGGCGCGTGCCGGGAGGCAGCCGGCTGTCGGTCAGCACGAAACCGTCGTCGTCCGTGGCGACGCCCTTCAGCCAGTCGGACGCCGGGTCGGCGCCGATGAAGCAGAACAGCCCTCGGCAGACCAGCCTCTCGCGCTCGCCATCCGACGTCACGACGATCGCCGCCAGTGCGTCGTCACCCTGAAGCTCGCGCAGGGTGCTGCGGGTGTGGACGTGGATCTGCGGGTGGGCGTGAATCCGGTCGGCCAGGTACGTCGACATCTTCGCCCCGAGGTCGGCCGAGCGCACCACCAGATGCACAGTGCAGCCGCGTGCGGCCAGGGAAAGGGCCGCCTGCCCGGCCGAGTTGGCGCCGCCCACGACCGCCACCGGCTGCGACTCGTAGCCGCGCAGGTCCAGCTCGGTCGCGGCGTACCGGATGCATCCGCTCTGCTCGAACTCCGCCCAGCGCTCGATGTCCAGGCGTCGGTAACGCGCTCCGGTGGCGGCGACGACCGCGGACGTCTCGATTCGGGTGCCGTCCGCCAGCTCAACGACCGGCCGCGACTCGTCCGAGACGTCGAGGCCCACCACCGCGCAGGGCGCGTAGATCTGGACGCCGAACTTCAGCGCCTGGATCATCGCCAGCCGGGCCAACTGCTCGCCGCTGACGCCCGCGGGGAAGCCGAGGTAGTTCTCGATCCGCGCGCTCTTGGCCGCCTGGCCGCCCAGGCCGGTGCCGTCCAGCAACACGGTGACGAGGCCCTCGGACGCGCCGTAGACCGCCGCGGCCAGCCCGGCCGGCCCGGCGCCGACCACGACCAGGTCGGGGTTGCGCGCCGTGGCGACATAGGTCAGGCCGAGCGCCTCCGCGACAGTGCCCGGGGTGGCGCGACGCAGTACCCGGCCGGCGGTGACCGCGACCGGAAGGTCGTCCTCGCCGACGCCTGTCGTCCGCATGAGCGCCCGCCCGGACAGCGAGGCCGCGTCGAGCCAGGCGTGCGGGAGGAGCATCTGGGTCACGTACGTGCGCAGCTCCAGCGATTCCGCCGCGTGCGGCCGACCGACGATCTCCAGGGCGTTGCCGGCGGCCCCGCGCATCAGTTCACGCCGGGCGCGGAAGGTCTCGATCAGGACGTCGGCGATGTCGACCTGCTCGGCGAGCACGCGGCGCAGTTCCGGGGCCGAGATCCGGACGACAGTCCCGGCCGCGACGACACGGACCGTGAGGAAGACCTGCTGCCCGGTGAGGAGACTCAGTTCGCCGAGGAACTCGCCTGGGCCGCGCCGGTAGATGAGGCGCTCAGGCTCCAGCGCCGTCGCGTCGCGGACGGCCTCGGCGGTGGCCGTGCGCAACAGGAAGAAGTCGTAGGAGCTGTCGCCGACGGCGTACAGATCCTGTCCCGGCTGGACCTCTTCCTCGGTGCCGTAGCTGGCGAGGCGGTCGAACTGCTCCGTGTCGAGGACAGGGCCGTCGGCGTCTCCGGTGCTCATGCTCGAACGATAGGTTCCGTCTGTTGACGACAAGTGGATCCCCGACCGGTGGGCGCAGAAACCCTCCACTCGCTGTCCACCACGTCACGTCACTCTTGTCGAACCGCTGGCGGCGTAGCACCCGGCCCGAGACGAAGGACAGGGAACCTGATGTCCAGCCTCGCATTGGTGGTGGCGGTCGGCGTCGCCATCCTGACGGGTACGGGCGCGGCCCGTCGTCTCCGGATCGCGCCACCGGTGTTGCTCCTGATCGCCGGTGTCCTTCTCGGATTCGTGCCCGTACTGCGCGTGGTGCATCTGCCGCCCGAGGCCGTCCTGCTGGTGTTCCTCCCGGTGTTGCTCTACTGGGAGGCGTTCACCTCCTCGCTGCGCGAGATCCGCCGGAACCTCCGGGTGATCGTGCTGCTGAGCACCTTCCTCGTGGTCGCGACCGCGGCGGGTGTGGCCACCGCCGCGCACGCGCTCGGGCTCGACTGGGGACCGGCGTGGGTGCTGGGCGCCGCCGTGGCTCCGACCGATGCCACGGCGGTCGGTGTCCTGGGCCGGATGCTGCCGCGCCGCATCGCGACCATGCTGCGGGCGGAGAGCCTGGTCAACGATGGCACGGCGCTGGTGATCTACACGCTCGCGGTCGGGATCACGCTCGGCGAGGAACACCTCAGCGTCGGTCGGGTGGCCGGCCTGTTCGCCCTGTCGTACCTCGGCGGCATCGCCGCCGGCGTGGCTGTCACGTTCCTCGTCCTGCAGATCCGCCGCCGGCTGAGCGACCCGTTCCAGCACAACCTCCTGGCGCTGATGACACCGCTGACCGCCTACCTGATCGCCGAGGCGGCCGAGGTGTCCGGTGTCCTCGCGGCCGTGGTCAGCGGACTCTGGGTGGGCCGCGCCTCGCCGCGCCTGTTCCCCGGAAACGCCCGCCGGCACGTCCAGACCGTCATGGACTTCCTGACCATGCTGGCCAACGCGGCGCTGTTCGTCCTGGTGGGGCTGGAGGCGCAGTCGGCCGTCCGCGGGCTGGACAGCACCGGGCTGGCCCACGGCCTGCTGGTCGCGGTCGTGGTCTGCGCGGTCATCGTCGCGGTGCGGTTCGGCTGGCTGTTCACCAGCCCGTATCTGATCCGGGCGATCGACCGCCGGCCGCAGCAACGCGAAAGACGGCTGAGCGGTAGGCCGCGGGCGCTCATGTCGGCGGCCGGTTTCCGCGGGGCCGTGTCGATGGCGGCGGCGCTCGCCGTACCCCATGCCCTGCCGTCCGGGGCGGAGTTTCCGGACCGGGATCTGATCGTCTTCGTCACGGCCGTCGTGATCGCCGCGACCCTGCTGCTCCAGGCGCCGTTGATGCCGCGGGTGACGCGGTGGGCCGGGCTGGGCGCCGACGGGGAGGCCGAGCGGGAGCGCCGTCAGGCCGAGATCGGGGCGATGGCGCACGCCCTCGCGTCACTGCCCGAGATGGCCGCGAAGCTGGGCACGAGCGACGACGTGCACAGGCAGTTGCGGACGGAGTACGACCGCCGCCTGCGCGTGCTGCGCGACGGCGACGCCGACTCCGGGCCCGACGAGGCCGCTGCCACCTACGAGCAGCAGTACGCCGACCTGCAGTTGGCGGCCATCGACCACCGCCACGACACCGTCGTCCGCATGCGTGACCAGGGCGAGATCGACGACGAGGTGCTTCGCCGCGTCCAGGACGGCCTCGACCTCGAACAGGTCCACATGACCCAGCGCCGCGACAACGCCTAGGGCCTGTGTCAAAGCCCTCGGTCGAGCCGAGGCGGAGTCCAGGCGGCGATCCGGCAAGGCGGAGATTCGTCCGGATACCGGTGTTGTATCCGGACCAATCTCCAACGCGGCCGGTCGTCGTCTGGGCCCGCCGCAGGCCGGCCAGGGGCTTTGACACAGGCCCTAGCCGGACTGCTCGGGGACAGGTGTCGAGTCGGGGCGGCCGACCCGCGTGGCGATCTCCTGCAGGGCCGCGATGTGGGCGCTCAGCGCCGCTCGACCGGTTGGGGAGAGGTTGATCCAGGTCCGCGGGCGCTTGCCCACGTAACCCTTGCGCACCTCGACGTAGCCGCCGTCGCTCAGTACTTGCCCGGATGCTCCCAGGGCACGTGGGTGATGGGGTTTCCGACCATCCGCGATGCGTCGTCGCACCGTCGCTGTGCGCGTTCACTATTCGTCAAGAGCCGGCCTTTACGGTTGCCGGGACCGATCGGAATGTCATTGGGACGCTCGATGGTCGGGCGCGGCCGTCACATCGACGTGCACGGAATCGAGAAGAGAGAAGAATGGCAGACAGTCGCGACATGTACCTCGTCCACAGCGCCTTCCGACGCGAGTTTCCCGCTGCCGCGGCACTCGTCCGGACCGTTGCCGCCAACGACGGCGCCGCCGCCGCACGGGTCGCCGACCACGTACTCATCCTCACCGGTCTGTTGAACCTGCATCACGCCGGTGAGGACGAGAAGGTCTGGCCGAAACTGCTGCAACGGGGCCCGAATGAGATCGCGCCGTTGGTCGAGACGATGGAACGTCAGCACGAGGGCCTGCACGAGGCACTTGTCGAGGTGGAGAGGCTGGCCACCGTATGGCGCTGGAGGGCGACGTCGGCTGACCGTGACGCGTTGGCCTCGGCCGTCGACGCCATGATCCCGCCGATGCTGGAGCACCTGGTCACCGAGGAGACACACCTGCTGGCGTTGATCGACAAATACCTGACGGACAAGGAGTGGGCCGAGGTGGGCGCGGCCGCGATGGCCACGATGCCGAAGAACCTGTTGCCCATGGCCTTCGGGATGGTGCTGCGCGACGGCGCCCCCGAGCACGTCGCGGGTCTCAGGGCGGTCATCCCGGGTCCGGCCTGGTTCGTGCTCTCCCGGCTCGGGCCGGGCGCGTACACCCGGTACGCCCGTCGTCTGGGCCTGGACAGGGTGGGCAGCGCCGCCTGACCGCGCACTGACAGTCGAGCCGATGAAGGGCAGCCGGGAACCCGGCTGCCCTTCATCGTGCACCCGGGCCGCGTCGGAGATGGTCAGTGGAAATCAACTGCGATCCGACATGCTCGACCTGGGGGTTGCCGGGGGGCTGCTGATGTCATTCGTGGTCACCGAGGAGTTGTCATGAATACTGGTTCGGAAAAGGCGCACACGGTTCGGGTTGGCGACCTCTCCCTGATCTGTCACATTCGTGGCCGCGGCCCGCTCTGCTTCGTGCATCCGGGTGGTCCGGGGCTTTCCGGAGACTATCTGCGCATGCCACTGCTGGAGCGCCGCCTGACGATGGTCTATCTCGAGCCGGTGGGCACGGGCGGTTCGAGCCGGTTACCGGCGGGAGCGACGTACGACCTCGAGACCTACGCCGACCATCTCGACGCGGTGATCGCCGACCTCTCCGACGTCCCGGTGCTGGTGCTGGGGCATGGGCACGGTGGATTCGTCGCGCAGAATCTGGCGTTGCGCCGCCCGGACCGGACCGCCGGGCTGATCCTGTACGCGACCGCACCGGTGGCCGATGAGCACACCCGGGCGGCGGCACGGGAGAAACTCCGGCAGTACGCGCTGGCCCACGCGGACCGCACCGATGCCGAAGCGATGATCGCCGCGTTCGACCGTCCCGCCGGTCGGTGGGTGCACGAGAGCACCGCACGGCTCTGGCAGATCCTCCCCGCCTACTTCGCCGACTACTGGCGACGGCGCACGGAGTTCGCCCATCTCCTCGGTGCGCTGCCCTGCTGGCCGAGGCCGGCCACCGACTTCGACCTTCGTGGCGCACTGCCCTCGATCAGCGCACCGACGATTGTCGTGGCGGGTGTGCACGACTTCGCCTTCGGCCCGGAGTCGGCCGAGATGCTGCGGTCGGCCATTCCCGAGGCGGTCCTGGCCGAGTTCTCCGACAGCGGGCACTTCGCGCACCTGGAGGAGGCGGAGCGCTTCAGCCATGTGGTGCTGGAGTTCGCCCTGCGGGTCTGTGGCGGCGTTCCCGGCCGGCCTCGTCGGCCGAGCGAGCTGGCCCTGACCGGACGGCACGATGCGCGGTGGTGGTGACGGGCGCGGCGGCGCCGCCCCGGCCGGCAGTGGAGCGGCCGGGGCGGCATCGCCGCAAGCTCACTCCGGGAGTTGGTAGAGGCGATAGCGGGCGACGGTGTCGAAGCCGATCCGCCGGTACACCGGCTCGCCCTCGGCGCTCGACTGCAGCGTGGCGATCCGCCGCCCCGACTCGCGGGTGATGCGCAACGCCTCGCGGGTGAGGGCGGTCGCGATGCCACGCCGACGGAAGTCGGGGTCGGTGGCGATGCAGTACAGCGCGCCGATGTCGGTGCCGAGCGACAGGGTGCACGTGCCGACGGTCCGGCCGTCGACGGTGCCCGCGAGCCGGACCACGTCGGGGTAGGCGAAGTTCAGTTCCCGGTCGACGACGATCCCCAGGTCACCGGAGATGCCGAGCGGCCCGGCGTAGGCCTCGACGTACTCCCGCATCCCGACCGGGCCGACGACGGTCCGGATCAACAGATCGGCGGGCGTCTCGGCCTCGGCCACGGTGGTCACGTCCACCGCCATGATCGGCATGTCGGCGATCTGCTCCGCGCCGCGATCGAGCAGGCCCTCGGCGGTGCCCTCGTCGCTGTCCGCGCCCACCCACCAGCCCCACCGCGAGCCGGTCAGGTGCTTCCTCGCCTCCGCGATCGCGTCGTCGAGTTGCTGGCCGCGGACGCGGAGGACCCCGTTGAGCAGTGGGTGGGGGATGTCGGTGCGGTAGGTCGGCAGGTCGGTGTCGGGGCGCGTACCGGCCCAGCCGCACCAGTAGCGGCGGTTGGCGGCGAGTTGCGGGCCCAGGTCATGGATGGAATGGGTGGTCATACCCTCAAGGGCCGGTCCGGCGGCCAGAAGTTCGATTCGCCGGGGGTGTGATCTCCGGGCGGGGCGGTCGCGGGGCGTGCAGGAGGCGTACCTCACACACCAGGCCCTTCTTCTCGCGGAGCAGCCAGGTCCCGCCGGGCGGGCAGTGGAACGGATCCTCCGGCGGGTTGACGAAGGCGTTCTCCCAGATCGTGATGCCCGCACCAGCCACCACTCCGGTGACCTGAAACGCGACCCCGGCGTCATAGTCCCGTCGCATGGCCGCGAAGACCGGTTCGCGGCCGGTCGTCCGTCTGCCACTCGGCCAGGAGAAGGTCATGTCCTCGGCCCAGCGCGCGGCCACCTTGTTCAGCGGCGCACCGTTGGGCACGGCGGACAGCACAGTCGTCGCCTCCTCGCGCCGTTCGGCCCGCAGCGCCGCGGTCTCGTCGTGCCGCTCGTCGTGGACGCGGGGCAGGACCTCGGCCAGCTGACGGCGCGCTTCGCTCAGGCGGCTGCGGACGGTGCCGATCGGGACCCCGCAGAGGTCCGCGATCTGCTCGTACGAGTTGTTCTCGGTGAAGTAGCGCAGCATCGCCACCGTCTGTGCGGCCGGCGACAGCTGGTGCAGGCCGTGCCAGATCCAGTCCCGCAGTGCGCTGCGGTCGATCCGGGCGACCGGGTCGTCCAGCTCCGAGGCGTGCAGGGTCTCGCCGGCCACGCCGACCGGTACGGGCCTTCGTGAGCGCAGGAGCCTGCGGCAGTTGTTGCGCACGATGGCGTGCAGCCAGGGCCGGACCGCGGCGGGGTCACGCAGCTCGCCGATCCGGCCGAACGCGGTGATCGCGGCATCCTGGCAGGCGTCCTCGGCGTCCGGCACCGCGCCCAGAATCTGGTGTGCCACCGCGAGCATGCCGGCGTAGTGCAGCTCGAACAACAGCGTGAAGCTTCGCGGATCGCCCTGCTGGGCGGCCCGGACCAGCTGCTCCGCGTCGCCGGCCGAGGCGGGTCCCGAGATTGGTAGGAGCATGCCGGAACGCTAGCCCCGGCCAGTGGAAAACTTCTTCAGCGGATCGAACTTTCGTCCTGCCGCCTGGATCTGCAGGACATGCCCGTCGACACAAGCCAGGACCACCCCGCCCGCGGCGCGGCCCGCCTCGTGCCGTTTTCAACCCCGACGTCCGTCTTGCCACTCGCGGCACCCGGTGGTTCGGCGAGCCGGAGGGGTGGACGCTCGATTCAGTCACCGTCAAGTGAATCCGCACAAGAGCCGGTTCGCTCCACCCGGTCGGCGGAGCCGGCATCGACGGGTGCGCTGCGCCTGCAGATCATGGGCCCGCTGCGGCTCTGGCGCGGCGCCGTCGAGCTGGACGCGGGCCCGCGTCAGCAACGCAGCCTGCTGGCGCTGCTCCTGGCTCGTGCGGGGCGACCGGTCAGCACCACCGATCTGACGGGTCTGATCTGGGGCGCGGACTCGCCGCCCAGCGCGGTGAACGTCGTGCACAAGTACGTGGGCGCGCTGCGCCGCCTGCTCGAACCCGATCTGCCCACCCGCTCGGCCGGGTCCTACCTGCTGCGGCACGGCAACGGATACCGCTTCGTCGCGGGGCCGGAGACGCTCGACCTTCTCGCGTTCCGCCGCCACGTCTCCGCCGCGAAGTCCTGCCTGGGGCAGGACCGTCCCGCCGAGGCGCTCGACCACTATCTCAGCGCTCTCGAGCTGTGCCACGGTTCGGCCGGTGCCGGCTTGACCGACAACGCGGCGGCAACCTTCGCCGGCATCGACAGCGAGTTCTTCGACGCCGCGGTCGCCGCCGCCGCGGTGGCCGTGCGAGTGCGTCAGCCCGCGCGGGTGCTGGCCTCGCTGCGGCTCGCCGCGGAGATGGGCCGGCTCAACGAGCCGGTCCACGCGTGCCTGGTGACGACGCTCGCCGCGGCCGGCCATCAGGCCGAGGCGTTGGCGGTCTACGGCGCGATCCGCGCGCGCCTGGACGACGAGGTGGGCATCGACCCTGGGCACAAGCTCCAGGACGCCCAGCGGCGGGCCCTCACCCAGGCGGGGATGCCGTCCTCCGGGGACCCGATCCCGGTCCCCGGGATGTCCCGCCCGATTCCCCTGGTGCGTCCGGCGCAGCTTCCGCCGGACCTGCCCCTCTTCGTGGGCCGCGACTCCGAGCTGACGATCCTGGACGACCTCGTGACCGGGATGAGGGCCGTCGGACGGACCAGCCCCCTGGTGGTCGCGATGAACGGCATGGGCGGCGTCGGCACGTCGACACTCGCGGTGCATTTCGCGCACCGGGTGGCCGGCGAGTTCAGCGACGGGCAGCTCTACCTCGACCTTCAGGGTCACCTCGGCGAGGGCGAGAGCCGGACGGCCGGCGACGCGGTGCGCCTTCTCCTGCACGCGGTGGGCGTGGCCGCCTCCGACGTTCCGGACAGGTTCGACGCGCGGATCGGGATGTACCGGAGCATGACCGCCGGCAGGCGGATCCTGGTCCTGCTGGACAACGCCCGCGACGCCGCCCAGGTGCGTCCGCTGCTGCCCAACTCCGCGGACAGTCTCGTGCTCGTCACCAGCCGGCGGTCGCTCGTCGGCCTGGCCGCGTTCGACGGGGCCCATCCGCTCCGCGTCGATCTGCCCGACCTGCCGACGGCCCGCCGGCTGCTCGAACGCCGTCTCACCGACCTTCCGGCCGGCGGAACGGCGGGCAGGGAGATCGTCGACGAGATCATCGAGCTGTGCGGCCGGCTTCCGCTGGCGCTGGCCATCCTGGCGGCCCGGATCGCCGTCCGCCCGCGACTGTCGCTGGCCTCCGTCGCCGCCGAGCTACGCGACGGCGCCCGCCGGCTCCAGGCGTTCCCCGGCGGGGGCGGCTTCAGTGATCCGCGTACCACGTTCTCGTGGTCCTACCGGCAGCTTGGTCCCGGTGCCGCCCGGCTGTTCCGGCTGCTGTCGGTGGCCCCGGTGCCGGGCGTCACGGCCGCGGCCTGCGTGAGTCTCGGCGGCCGCGACGCCGACGACACCCGGTCCGAGCTGGCCGAGCTGATCGAGGCGGACCTGGTGACCGAGCACGCGGACGGCCGGCTCACGTCGCACGTGCTGGTCCGGACGTACGCGCAAGAGCTCCTGCACGCCGAGGAGCCGGCGGCGGAGCGACAGGCGGCGATCAGCCGCCTGCTGCAGTACTACCTGCACAGCAGTTTCCACGCGCAGGTGGTGCTGGAGCCGAACCGGACGCCGATCGAGCCACCGCCGCCCCTGCCCGGTGTCGTCGCGGAGCAGCCGGAGACGTACGACGAGGCCATCGCCTGGTTCGCGAGCCAACGGGAGGTGCTCACGGAGGCGGTCCACCGGGCGGCCGACATCGGGTACGGCATCGCGCCCTGGCAGCTCGCCATCACGATGCAGCAGTACCTGCAGTGGGCCGGCTACTTCCAGGACTGGGAGGACGTCATGCGGGTGGCGCTGTACGCGGCACGGGAGAGCCGTGATGTGGTCGGGGAGGCGCACGTCCTGCGCAGCCTGGCCGGCGCCCGTCATGTGTTCGGAGCCAACGACGAGTCGCTGCACCTGCTCGGCGAGGCGCTGCGCATCTTCGAGGACCGGGACATGCGGCTGGAACAGGCGCTCGTGCACAACAACTTCCACCAGGTGTTCAGTGCGCTGGGCCGGCACGACCTCGCCCTCGACCACAGCGCGAAGGCACTGTCGCTGTCCCGCCTTCTCAAGAATCGTCGGGCCGAGGTCGTCAGTCTCCTGTTCAGCGGGACGTCGTTCGCCGGGCTGGGTCGGGTCGAGGAATCAGCTCGGGTGTTGACCGAGGCCCTCGCACTCAGTCAGCGGATCGGACGCGGCCGAGCGGAGAGCGAGATCCGGGCCGCCATCGCCCGCAACCTGGCCGCATCCGGACACGTCGACGAGGCGGCCGAGCAGCTGGAGCTCTCGGCGGAGACGGCGTACCGCGTCGGGGATCGGCCGTTGCAGTTCGACGCGCTGCGGCAGCTGGTCGAAGTGCTGATCACGGCGCGTGACGTCCCCGGAGCCGAGCGGGTGATCGAGCGGGCCCGCGCGGTTCTCGGGGAGTTGCAGGGCGGTGGCACCGACAGCATGCGTGCCGCTCTCATCCGTCTCACCGAACTGCTGTCCCCGGCCTGACGATCTCGGACGGGTTTGCGGTGCTGTGTCACGGGTAGCCCGGAATTTCGTCAGAAGGTCAGCGCGTGCTGGATCGAACGCCGGTGCACAGTGTCGCAGAGGAGCGCCCAATGAAGGCTGTCGTTTGGCACGGCATCGGCGATATCCGCGTCGACGACGTGGCCGAGCCCCGCATCGAGGCGCCGACGGACGCCGTCGTCCGGATTACGACGGCGGCGATCTGCGGCACGGACCTGCACTTCGTGCGGGGCACGATGCCCGGGATGAAGCCGGGCAAGATCCTCGGCCACGAGGGCGTCGGGGTCGTCGAGGAGGTGGGACCACAGATCCGCAACCTCAAGCCCGGAGACCGGGTGGTGATCTCGGCGGTGCTGGGCTGCGGGTCCTGCGCCTACTGCCGCCGAGGGCTCTTCGCGCAGTGCGACGACGTCAACCCGTACGGGCCGCGCTCCGGCACGGGCTCGCCCGGCTCACCCGAGGCGCAGGGCCCGTTCAACGGGTTGCAGGCGGAGTACGCGCGGATCCCGTTCGCGCACACCAACCTGATCCGGCTGCCGGAGAACGTCACCGAGGCGCAGGCCATCACGCTGTCCGACATCTACCCCACCGGCTACTTCGGCGCGGTGCTGGCCGACGCCAGCGACGGCAACATCGTCACCGTCTGGGGCTGTGGGCCGGTGGGCCAGTTCGCCGTCCTCTCCGCCTACCAGCGCGGCGCGTCGCGGGTGATCGCGATCGACGGACATGCCGACCGGCTGGAACACGCCCGCCGGCGAGGGGCCGAGGTGATCAACTTCAACGAGACCGACCCGGTCGAGGCGATCATGGAGTTGACGAACGGAATCGGCGCCGACTGCGCCATCGACGCGGTCGGCGTGGATGGCGAGAGCCCGAAGTCGGGCCCCGCCGCGGGCAGGGACGACGAGCGCAATCGCGAGGACCAACGCAAGATCTCCCCGAACCTCGACGGTGGGGGAGTGGACGGGCACTGGAAGCCGGGAGACGCGCCCAGCCAGGCGCAGACCTGGGCGGTGGAGAGTCTCGCGAAGGTGGGCACCCTGGGGATCGTGGGCGTCTACCCGCCCGCCGACCGGTTCTTCCCGATCGGCACGGCCATGGCTCGTAACCTCACCGTCCGGGCCGGGAACGGCAATCACCCCAGGTACATCCCGAAGCTGGCGGCGATGGTCGCGTCCGGCCAGGTCCATCCGGAGGACGTGGTGACGGAACACGAGCCGCTCACCGACGCGATCGACGCGTACCGCGAGTTCGACAGGCGCAGCCCCGGCTGGCTGAAGGTCGCCCTGCGGACCGCGTGACCGCCGATCGGCGTCGAATCACGTGGTGGTCCATCGCGCGTGCAGTGGGCCGGCGGATGTTTCGTGGGCTCTTGGTGGCTCGGAACCGTACCGCGGTGACGGCCGGTCCAGTCGACGTCAACAAATGATCCACTGTCTGTGACTACGTTTCGAGGGTCATTCGACCTCGAAGGAACAACGGTTGGCCCACTCGAACGCGCTACGCCTGCAGATCCTGGGCCCGCTCCGGATCTGGCGGGGTGACGTCGAACTCGACGCGGGCCCGCGGCAGCAACGCTGCCTGCTGGCCCTCCTGATCGCGCACCCGGGCCGCAGGATCGCCATGACCGAGCTGATCGACCTGGTGTGGGGACCTGGTCCGCCGCCCAGCGCGGTGAACGTCATCCACAAGTACATCGGTGCCATCCGCCGGCTCCTCGAACCCGGCCTGTCGCCGCGGGCCGCCGGCTCGTATCTGACCAGGCACGACACGGGTTACCGCTTCACCGCGGGCCCAGCGACGCTGGACCTCGTCGCGTTCCGCCAGCTCGTCGCCCAGGCGGCGGAGAGCGCGCGCGGCGACCGGCTGGAGGAAGCGCTGGCCCGTTACCTGGAGGCCCTGCGACTCTGCCACGGACCGGCCGGTGAGACCCTGGCCGACACCGCGGGGGCCACGGCGACCTTCTCCGGGTTGGACGGTGAGGTCTTCGACGCCGCCGTCGCCGCCGCCGAGATCGCCACCCGGGTCGGCCAACCGGCGCGGGTTCTGGCGTCGCTGCGACTCGCCGCGCAGATGGGACGGCTGCACGAACCGGTGCACGCCAGCCTGGTGACGACGCTCGGGGCGGCCGGACACCAGGCCGAGGCGCTGGAGGCGTATCGGAGCATCCGCGCCCGGCTCGCCGACGAGTTGGGCATCGACCCGGGGCGGGATCTGCGCAACGCCCAGCACCGGGTGCTGACCCAGGCGGCCGCACCGGACGTGGAGTCCGGCGCGGCGGTGCTCCCGGCGCCGCTGGTGCGTCCGGCGCAGCTGCCACCGGACCAGCCCATGTTCGTGGGACGGACGTTCGAGCTGACGGTGCTGCGCGACCTGGTTCTGGGCATGGGCGACGGCCAGCGCACCAGCCCGATGGTCGTCGCGGTGGACGGGATGGGTGGCGTGGGCAAGTCCACGCTCGTCACCCACTTCGCGCACTCGGTCGCGGACGAGTTCACCGACGGCCAACTCCACCTCCACCTGGGCGGCAACACGGGGGAGGACGGCACCGTCTCGGCGGCGGACGCGTTGCGCTCGCTGTTGTACGCCCTCGGTGTACGCGCGGCGGAGGTGCCCGACACGTTCGACGCGCTGGTGGGCACGTACCGGAGCCTGACCGTCGGCAAGCGGATGCTCGTCCTGCTCGACGACGCCCGCGACGCCTCGCAGGTGCGTCCGCTGCTCCCGAACTCGGCCGAGAGCCTGGTTCTGATCACCAGCCGGCGCCCGCTTGTCGGTCTCTCGGCCTCCGAGGGCGCACGCCTGTACCGCGCGTACGTCCCCGACCTGCCCGACGCTCGCAAGATGCTGTCGACCCGGCTCTCCGTCCTGCCGAGCCGTGCGGCCGAGGGCATCGACGCCGACGTCCTCGACGAGATCATCGAACTGTGCGGCCGGCTGCCGCTCGCGCTGTCGATCCTGGCCGCCCGGCTGAGCGTGCGGCCCCAGCTCTCGCTGGCCACGGTGGCGGCCGAGTTGCGCGACGGCGCCCGACGGCTCGCCGCGTTCCCGGGCGGCGTGGGCGTCACCGATCCACGCACCGCGTTCTCCTGGTCGTACCGGCAGCTGAGCCCCGGCGCGGCACGGCTCTTCCGACTGCTGTCGGTGGCGCTGACCCCGGGCATCACCCTCGGCGCCTGCGTCAGCCTGTCCGGACGGGACCCGGATCGGACCCGGGCCGAGTTGGAGGAACTGACCGAGGCGGCGCTGGTGTCGGAGCAGGACAAGGGCTGCTACACCTCGCACGTGCTGGTCCGGGCGTACGCGGAGGAGTTGCTCCGAACGACCGATCCGATCGACGAGCAGCGAGCCGCCGTCACCCGGCTGCTCCAGTACTACCTGCACAGCAGCTTCAACGCGCAGGTCATGCTGCATCCGAACCGCCCTCCGATTCCACCCGCCCCGCCGGAGCCGGGTGTGCGGGCGGAACAGCCGGCGTCGTACGAGGAGGCCAACGGGTGGTTCGCCGACCGGCGCGAGGTGCTCCGGGAAGCGGTTCGGGTCGCGGCCGAACTGGGCTACAGCACCGTCTCCTGGCAGTTGGCGCTCACGATGCAGCAGTACCTCGAGTGGGCCGGATACTTCCAGGACTGGGAGGACGTCATGCGGCTCGCCCTGCAAGCCACGCGCGACGACCGGGACGTGGTCGGCGAGGCGCACGTGCTGCGCAGCCTGGCCGGCGCGCGGTGGTTTCTGGGAGCCGACCAGGAGGCGCTTGATCTGCTGTCGGCCGCGCTGACGGTGTTCGTGGCGAACGGGATGCTGCTGGAGCAGGCGCTCACCCAGATCAACATGCACGCGGTCTGCACCAGCCTCGGCGAGCACGAGCGAGCCCTGGAGTACGCGGAGACGGCGGTGTCCCTCTGCCGTGCGGCAGGCAACGAGACGGCCGAGATGCGCGGCCTCTACTCCAGGGGCAGGTCGCTCACCCACCTGGGCCAGTACGAGCACGCGGCCCAGGTGCTGCAGGAGGCGCTGAACCTCAATCGCCGCGTCGGGCGCCCGCACGAGGAAGGTATGAACAAGGATTTCGTCGCGGACAACCTGGTCAAGCTCGGTCGCGCCGAGGACGCCGTCAAGGAGCTTGAGGCGGCCGTCGAGTCGGCGCGCCTGCTCGGCGAGGGGCCGTACCATTTCCAGGCCTTCGTGAGCCTGTCCGAGCTGCTGATCTCGATGGGTGACGTGGGCGCGGCGCGTACGGCGTTGGCGGGCGCCCGGGAGGTGCTGGGGTCGTTCCAGGGCGGCGGCCCCCTGCGCATGCAGGCCAAGCTGCGTCATCTGGCGGCAGAGCTGGATCGTGCGGCTCACCCGCCACCGAACTGACGACAACCGCGTGCCGCCGACGGCCGGTGCGGACCTGAACCGATCACGGGCATGCTCCGTGTGGATGTCGATCGGTTTCCGGACCTCCTGGAAGCCGCTTGACCGCTGGAGAATCCGAGATGACACGCAACCACCTGACTCCCATCCTCGCCGTGCTGGCCCTCGGCGCGGCGACGCTCACCGGGTGCGGCTCGTCCCAGGTTCCGCCCGGCCCGGCCCGGGCCGTCGACCTGGGCAGCAGCCAGCCGGCAGCTCCGGGCGGTGGGGCCGGTCCCGCGCTCCTGTCCGGCACCGCCAAGTCCAACAACTCGGCGGAGGGCACCGGTGACTGGGCGGTGCCCAACGGCGGGGTCGCGACCGGGAGCGCCCAGGAGTCCGCCCAGCGTTGGACCCAGTTGACCGCGAGCAGGGTGGCAAAGCTCGACTCGGTCGTGGTCAACGGTGCCGGGCTGACCCTCTACCGGTTCGCCAAGGACACCAAGCCGGGTGACACCCTGGGTCAGGGCGTTGGCGGCACCTGGTTCGGGGTGACCCCGGTCGGCGGGAAGGCCGGCGTCCCCGGTGGGGAGCAGGCCACCCCGGACGCCTCGCCGGCGTCTCCGGCAACGAGCGCCGTCTTCTTCGACGACCCCAACTTCGGCGATGGTGCGGGGTCGCAGGGTGTGGCCGGCACCGGCTGCCGGAACCTGGACCGACCGGGGGCCGCGTCCTCCGTGGCCGCTCCGGGCTCGCTCAAGATCTGGGCGGGGAAGGACTGCACCGGCCGCTCGCAGGTGATCAACGGCGACGTCGCGGATCTGGGGACTGTCGGCTTCGACAACGCGGTCGTCTCGGTGCGGCTGGGCTGACCCCGTCGGCACGGCACGGCACGGCACGGCACCGCGCCGGCTCGGCCACTGGCCGGGCCGGCACCGCTGAGGTCGCCGGAGCCACTGTCACGACCTGGGTGACCGTCAAATCGACGGGGCAGATCGACGTCGCGCGCCCGAAGTGACCCAACGGTGGCGCGGTGGCGCGCACCCCGACCCGGACGGGGCGCCGCCGGTCAAGAGTTCGTCAAGAGGCTGGATGGTGGCCGCACGTAGCGTCTGAGCTGGGACCGGTCGCCGGTACCGCATTGCGTTCGCGTCAGAGCGGTGTCGCTGGCGGGGCTGGTCCCACCCCTGCACCTGGGAGGCCAGACGCCAGATGACATCCGCAGACCCCACCTGCCCGGCCACCGGCCAGACTCTCTCGCTGGACGAGCTGATGACCGACCACACGGAACCGTTGTTCACGTTCGTCCGGACTCTCGTGACGGATCACCACCTCGCGGAGGACATCGTCCAGGAAACCTTCATCTGCGCCTGGCGGCACACCAACCGCCACCGCCACGGGCAGGGCTCGGTCCGTGACTGGTTGATGACGATGGCGCGCGACCTGGCGGTCACGTCACTGCGGGAGGTCGCCGTCCAGCGCGAGACGATCGATGCGGAGGTCGACGTCCCCGAACCGGATCACGCGGACGCCGCCGCCGCCACGGCCGAGGCTGTCACGCTGCTGCGTCGGCTGCCCGAGGAACATCGCGCAGTGCTTCTGCACACCTATGTCGCCGGACGGACGGCGCACCAGACAGCCCGTGTGCTCGGAGTCCCGGTCCGCACGGTCCGGTCCCGGCACAACCACGCGCTGTCCGCCCTGCGGGCGAGCTGCACGGCCCGATGACCCTAGCTTGATCTTTAACCTGGGGTCGATGCGAACCAACCCCAGGTTAAAGATCAAGCTAGGTGGACGATCGTAGGACCGAGCCGGAGACCTCCACGGTTTCTCGCGCGCCGTGCACGGCGACACCGGTCAGCCGGATGCTGCCCAGGGCATCGGGGAGGTGCGGATCGGTGGCCACGGTCCCGTTGTCGACGTGGAGCCCGAGCATCGCGCGCAGGAACAGCAGCGGCGCTCCGCTGGCCCAGGCCTGGGGGTTGCAGGCGGTGGGGTAGGGGACCGGTCGTTGGCCGAGCGAGCGGTCGTACCCGGAAATGGCCTCCGGGAGGCGGTAGTCGAAGTGGGCGGCCGCTTCCAGCATCGCCATGGCGATGCGGTTCGCCGCGTCGCGGTGACCGTACCGGGCGAGCCCGGCGGCGATGATCGAGTTGTCGTGTGGCCAGACGGTCCCGAGGTGGTAGCCGATGGGGTTGTATCCCACGTCCTCGGTGGATAGGGTGCGGACACCCCAGCCGGAGAACATCTGGTCGGACATCAACTGCCGGGCCACCGTGGCGGCCCGGTCGGGCGGGACGATGCCGCTCCACAGCAGGTGGCCCATGTTCGAGGTCATCGAGTCGATGGGGCGTTTGTCGGCGTCGAGGCCGATCGCGTAGTAGCCGCCGCGTGCGGGCAGCCAGTAGTCGCGGTTGAAGCGCTCGCGCAGATCGGCGGCTTCGGCACGCAGACGTCGTGCCAACGCGCTGTCGGCCCAGGGCCCGTCGGCGAGTTGTGCGGCGCGGAGCTTCGCGTCGTAGGTGTAACCCTGGATCTCACAGGTGGCGACCGGCAGGGAGGGGAGCCTGCTGTCGGCGAACTGGACGCCGTCGGGTGAGTCGCGCCAACAGTGGTTGCGCATGCCTTCGGGGGAGCGCGTGGCGTACTCGACGTAACCGTCGCCGTCGCGGTCGCCGAAGTGGTCGATCCACCGCAGGGCGGCGTCGGCGTTGGGGCGCAAGCTTTGGACCAACGCGTCGTCGCCCGTCCATCGCCAGTACTCGGAGAGCAGGATGAGCCACAGTTGGGTGGTGTCGGACGCGCCGAAGCACGGGCCGTACGGCATGATGCCGAGCTGCGTCAGCTCGCCGGACCGGTACTCGTGCAGGATCTTGCCCGGTTCCTCGTCGCTGAAGTCGTCAACGGTGCTGCCCTGGTGTGCGGCAAGGGTGACAAGCGCCCCCCGGGCCACGTCCGGTCCGCAGCTGATGCTCTGGTAGGCGGTGATCAGGGTGTCCCGCCCGAACACCGCCAGGAACCAGGGCATGCCGGCGGCCAGCAGAACGACCTGCTCGCCGTGGATCTCCTTGACGATCCGCATCGACACCAGGTCGCGGGCCGACTTGTGGTAGACGTCGCGCAACAGGTCCGAATCCGTGCTGAGGTGCGGCTTGTTCGCCCTCCACCGCCACGCCGCGTCGTCGGCGCCGGGGTCGTGCTCCTCGCCGAAGGTTCTGCTGACCGGCAGGTAGTCCCTGCCTTGGCAGTTCAGCAGCACCCGCAGCTCGCAACCCCAGCTGTCACCTCGTCCCAGGTGCACGTCCCAGACCAGTGCGTCGCCCTCGACCCGGTCGGCGTGCGGCTCGGCCGCCACGGTCGTGACGGCCGACCAGTGCGAGTTCTGATACGAGAATCGCAGGGCGGAGCCGTCCGACAGGTGGTCACGCTGGATGTCGGGCAGCCTGCTCCGTCCCGCCTTCTTGATCTCGAAGAGGTCGGCGAAGTCCGCGCCGACAGCCAACCGCAGACGTACGGAGACCGGCTCGGCGCCGAAATACTCCACCGTGATCCGCTCGCACATGCCGTCTCCGACGAACCGTTCCCGCCGCACGCCGACCCGGTTCGCCGCCAGGCCCTCGACCTCGGGATTCGCGAGGAAGAAGGCCGCCGAGTACGCGTCGACGGGGTTCGCGCTGAGCACGAGCGGGGCCTTCCCGTCGAGGGTCAGTTCCCAACGGCTGATATAGCGGGTGTCATCGTGTACCAGACCAGCGATGGAGTCCGTCGGCACGTCACCTGTCGAATTGGACAACATGAACGTCCGGCCCTCGAATACGCCGACCGAGTCCGAGCCCAGTTCCGGTGGCATATCCCGGGTGACGCCGCCGTTCGTCGTGCCGGAGCGTTCTGACGACTGGGAGCTGGAAGGCGTCGACCGAGATTGCATGGCACCCAATTCCCCCCGCCGACAGTGGGACGGCCCTGCCGTACACGCTCGTAGTCTAGGGCGAGAAAAGTCGACCGCGCGGCGATATCGAAGGGCTGCGCGGCCCATCGTGCCGGTGGGCGGTCGGGCGTTCGCGGGTGTGGCCGCCCACCGGCACGGGGTGTGGCGTTTACGCGGGCGTGACGGGTGCCCTGGTCCGGCCCAGGGTGGTGAGGAAGAGAATCAGGCCCGCGGTGGTGAGGACGAATCCCGCCCACACCGTGGAGAGGGTTCCCCACCCGGCGGCGATGGTGACGGCGCCACCGATCGCGCCGAGCGAGTTGGCGAGATTGAGGGCGGCCAGGTTGAGGGCGCCCATGAGGGTGGGCGCGTCCGGTGCGAATTCGGTAAGCCGTACCTGGATGGTGGGAATGGCGAACATCATCGTCGCTCCGACGCCGAACAGCGCCGGCATGAGGATCAGAATCTCGCCGCCAAGGAAACCGATGGCCCCGAGCAGCACCAGGACATAGCCGAAGCCGTAGATGAGCGGTCGGCTGCCGTACCTGTCGGCGGCCCGGCCGCCGAAATAGTTCCCGAATGCCATGCCGAGACCGAAGACGGCGAGGGCGACGGGGATGAGCGAGGGGCTCTGGCCCGCCGCGTCGGTGACGAACGGCCCGATGAATGTGTAGACGGCGAAGATGCTGGAGATGCCGAGCGCCGCGACCATGACCATCAGCCAGACCTCGGGTCGCCGAAGGGCGCCGAGTTCGCGTACCACGGAGTTGCCGTGCAGGTCGTCGGTGCGGGGCAGCCACGCCAGCAGCGCCGCGCCGGCCAGGAGACCCACGCCGATGACGGTCCAGTAGGTGGCGCGCCACCCGGCGTGCTGGCCGACGAGGGTGCCGAGCGGCGACCCGAGGACGGTGGCCACCGTCAGACCGCCCATCACTGTCGCGAAGGCCCGTCCGCCCTTGCCCGGACCGTAGACGTACGCGGCGACGACCGCGCCGGCGCCGAAGTAGGCGCCCTGGACGCTCCCCGTGACGAAGCGGAAGACGACGAGGGTCGCGATGTTCGGGGCCAGGGCCGAGAGGACGTTGCCGACGAGAAAGAGCACGAGCAGGCCCAGCAGCAGGGTACGGCGGTTGGCCCGGGCCGCGAGGAGTGTGATCGCCGGCGAACCGATCATGACACCGAACGCGTAGGCGCTGATCGCGTACGTCGCGACCGGGATGGACGCGTCCAGGTCGGAGGCGAAGAGTTGGATGATCCCGTTGCTGCCGAACTCGCCGGTGCCGATGGCGAAGGCGCCCAGGGCCAACGCGAACAGGGTCAGCCCCTTCCGGCGACCCGGTTGCGCGGCGGTACGCCGCTTCGCCTCCGGGGAGCGCTGGGACTCGTACGGCTTGTTGAACACACCGGGTCGGTCCGGGTCGGTCCGAGTGTTGCTTGCTGACGCGGTCATGGAGCCCTGTCCTTGCCGAGGAATACCTTCCGGCAGATGATGACGACAGGTAGTTGACAACTTCTGAGTGAGCTTTGGAGCAGCGCGGAAAGGTGCTGTCCACAAGCGAGCCCGGGCGACTGGCGAACCGAACAGATCCGCACGGCATGCCCGAACGCGACGCCGCCCGCCGAACCACTCGGCCTGGTCGGAAACCTCAGCGCGCGGGGCAAGGGTCCCATCCGTGACGAAACGGATGCTGGCGCTCGACCGGCAGAGGAGGTGTTCCCACGAGCTCGCCGTCGCGGGTTTTCCGCCCTTCCGCGCCGCTATCGACACAGACGTCCGCTTCGCCCTGACTGGCGAGTCCCTTCGGCGTGGCCGGACGTAGACTTGTCGGTACCGCGAGCAGCGGATGTTCACGATCCGTCAAGTGAAACAGGAGATCGAATTGTCGAAATCGGCCGGTGCCCGTCACCCCGACGACGGAGCACGGCCGGTCAGCGGCAGCATGCGGTTCCAGATCCTGGGCCCCCTGCGGATCTGGCGCGACGACGTCGAGCTGAGCGCCGGGCCCCGACAGCAGGGCAACCTGCTGGCCCTGCTGCTGGCGCGAGCAGGGCGACCGATCAGCGTGAGCAACCTGACCGAGCTGCTCTGGGGCGAGGACGCGCCAACCAGCGCCACAAACGTCATCCACAAGTACGTCGGCACCCTGCGACGGCTGATGGAACCCTCGCTGCCCCCGCGCGCAACCGGCTCGTACCTTCGCCGCCACGGTGGCGGTTACCTGTTCGCGCCAGGTGCTGGCACCCTCGACCTGGTCAGCTTCCGCGAGCTGACCGGCGCCGCCCGGGCGAGTGTCGCCCTGCGGGACCGAGACAGGGCGCTCGACAGTTACGTCGAGGCACTCCAGCTGTGGCGCGGGCCGGCGGGCGACACGTACGCCTCCGGGTCGGCCGCGACGTCGATCTTCGCCGCGCTCGACCGCGAGTTCCTCGACGTGTGCGTGTCCGCAGCCGAACTCGCGGTGTCGCTGAGCTGTTCGGGGCGCGTGTTGCAACCCCTGCGCCTGGCCGCCTCGATGGCTCCGTTGAACGAACCGGTGCAGGCGAGTCTCATCTCCGCGCTGGGCGCGGCCGGTCACCAGGCCGACGCGCTCAAGGTGTTCCGGACGGTGCGCTCTCGCCTACTGGAAGACCTGGGCATCGATCCAGGGCCGGCGCTTGAGGCCGCGCACCGGCACGTGCTCACCCAGGCGACGACGGCGGAGGACTCCGCGGGCGCCGGTCGGGGGCAGACACTCGACCGCCTCCCCCCGGAGCCGCTGGTGCGACCGGCGCAACTGCCACCCGACCTGCCCGCCTTTGTCGGGCGTACCGAAGAACTCGCGACGCTCAGCGCTCTGCGCAGCGGGTCGGGTGGCGCCGGTCGGACCGGCCCCCTGATCGTCGCTCTGGACGGGATGGGCGGGGTCGGCAAGTCCACGCTTGCCGCGCACTTCGCACACCTGGTTTCCGGCGACTTCACCGACGGGCAGCTGTACCTGGACCTGCGCGGCGACCAGACCTCGGACGAGAGCGTGTCCGCCGGGGACGCCGTCGGGTCACTGCTGTCATCGCAGGGTGTCCACGTGTCCAGCATTCCGGAGACGCTGGCGGCGCGGGTCGGTACGTTCCGGAGCCTCACCGCCGGCAAGAGCATCCTCGTGCTCCTCGACAACGCGAGCGACTGTGCGCAGGTGCGCTCGCTGCTGCCGAACTCGCCGGAGAGCCTGGTCCTCGTGACGAGCCGCAAGCCGCTCGTCGAGCTTGCCGCCATCGACGGAGCCCACCTGCTGCACCTTGACCCTCCGGACATGCGGACCGCCCGTGAGTTGGTTCGGCGCCGGCTCGTGAGCGCACCGAACCGTGCCGTGGTGGGCTGCGCGTCGCCGGCCGACATCCTGGACGAGATCATCGAGCTGTGCGGTCGCCTACCGCTGGCGCTGGCAATCCTGGCCGGGCGACTGAGTGCCCGTCCGCGACTCGCACTCGCCGACGTGGCCGCGGAGTTGCGCGACGGCACGCAGCGGCTCGCCGCCTTCTCCAGCAGCCACAGCGTCCGGGATCCGCGGGCCGCCTTCGCCTGGTCGTACCGCCAGCTCAGCCCGGACGCCGCCCGGCTGTTCCGGCTGTCCTCCGCCGCCATGGCGCCCGGCCTGTCGGCCGCGGCCTCCGCCAGCCTGGCCGGGCACCCGGGGCCGGTTGCGCGCGCGACGCTGCGGGAACTCGCCGACGCGGCGCTGCTGGACGAGGACGACAGGGGGCGATTCACATCGCATGTGCTGGTCAAGGCATACGCGCAGGAGCTTTTTCTGACGCACGAGCCCGCCTTGGACAGGACCGCGGCGACCGCCCGGCTTCTGCAGCACTATCTGCACAGTGGATATCGGGCGGCGATGGTGCTGGCACCGGAACGCCCGATGGTCGCGCCGTCTCCGGCACCGGCCGGCGTCGCGCCGGAGCAGCCCACCACCTACGACGAGGCGATGCGCTGGTTCGACGACCACCGCGAGGTGTTGCCGGAGGCAGTGCGGCGCACCGCCGAGGGTGACTTCGGCGTCGCCGGGTGGCAGGTGGCCCTCACCATGCAGCCGTGGTTGCGGCGCAGCGGGCGATTTCACGACTGGCAGGACGTCATGCGTGTCGCACTGGTGTCGGCCAGCGACAGGGGAGACCGGGTCGGCGCGGCGCACGTCATGTGTAGCCTGGCCGACGCCTGTTCCTACCTCGCCGCGTACGCAGAGGCCCTCGACCTGATCTCAAGCGCGCAACAGATCTTCGCGGAGCACGGCCTGCTGGCGGAGCAGGGCGTCGTTCACTCCACCCTGCACCGGATCCACAGCGAGCTCGGCCAGCACCAGCGTGCGCTGGAGGAGAACGAGAGAGCGCTGGCCCTGTACCGTGCCGCCGGCATCGAGCAGGGTGAGATCTGGGCATCGGCGGCCCAGGGCCGCTCGCTCGTCCGGCTCGGTGCTCTCGACGAGGCCATGTCGTGTCTGGACGAGGCGCTCGCTCGCGGCGAGAAGAGCGAATGGACGACGGACGAGGCCGACATCCTCATCTCGATGGCCGAGTGTCTCGGTGCGATGGGCCATCAGCACCGGGCCGTGGAGCACCTCGAACGGGCGGTCGACGCGGCCGCCGAGTCGCAGAACCGGATCGGCGTGTTCGAGGCCTCGATCATGCTCTGCGAAGCACACCTGGGTCTCGACGAGGTGCCTGGCGCCTGCCGGGCGTGGCGGCAGGCGTGCGACGCGATGCACGCCATGCAGAACGGTGGGACCCGCAACATGCGGGACAGGGTCTGCGACATGGGCGACAAGCTGACCGAGGTCACCGAATTCTATCCACGATCCCAGGACACGCAGAGGTGAGATCCGGGCGCCAGCGGGGCGGGTGACGCTGGCGCGGGCCCGGCTGCCTGCTGTCGGACGCTCTCAATGATCTTGAGAAGACCGGCCGCTGGCCGCGTATCTCTCGGTGGAGGGCTTGAAGATGCGCGGCCGCCGGCACTGCCCGAGACCGTGGCGTGGATCCACGAGCATGATTTCCATGCGACGATCGGAGCCGGCAGGTGGCGGGCCCAGGTGGGTGAGATCGATCTTTGAGCGTGATGAGCCAGGATGCCTTCGCGGCCGCATGCCACGCCGCTTACCCGAAGGGGCCCCTCGATGACCGATCGCCAGACGCTGGACATGTGGTTCGACCCGCTCTGCCCGTGGGCGTGGGTGACATCGCGCTGGTTGCTCCAGGTGGAGCAGGTCCGGCCGGTACGGGTCAGGTTCAAGGTGATGAGCCTGGCCGTGCTGAACGCCGACAACGACAGCGTGCCGCAGGAGTATGCCGATCGCCCGGATGCGTACTTCGCTCTGCGCCGAGAGGCGTGGGGCCCGGTGCGCATCTGTGTCGCCGCCGCCCGGACCGCCGGTCCCGAGGTGTTGCGCGACCTCTACACAGCACTGGGTACCCGGATCCATCCCGGTGGGCAGCAGCTCGGTGACGAGCTGTACCGGGCGGCCCTGGCCGATGTCGGTCTCGATCCGAACCTGGCCGCGGCGGCCGGCAGCGAAGAGTACGACGAGGAGTTGCTGGCGAGCCACCACGCCGGGCTCAAGCCTGTCGGATTCGACGTTGGCACGCCCATCATTCACGCCCCCGGACCGGACGGTACGACAGTCGCCTTCTTCGGCCCGGTGGTGACGCCCGCCCCACAGGGCGAGGCCGCGGGCCGGTTGTGGGACGGCGTCCTGCTGGTCGCGGGCACGCCCGGGTTCTTCGAGCTGAAGCGGTCCCGCGACACTCCGGCGATCTTCGGGTGACACGTGATGGGAGCCACCGGCCGGTGGCTCCCATCGATCTTCCAGTCGGGTTCGAGCCGTTCATCGCACGCTGGGTTCACCGCCGCGGATCCCGCCGGGCGGTTGCCAAGATGAGCAGTGAGGACCCTGTCGATGCTCACCTCGAAGACTTGCGAACGTCCGGACGGTGCCCGGTGACGCGGCGTGTCGTCATCACCGGGCTCGGTGTCCGTGCTGCCGGTGGCAACGGTGTCAAGGAATTTTGGGATCTGCTCTGCTCGGGCCGTACGGCGACCCGGCGGATCTCGTTCTTCGATCCCTCGCCGTACCGGTCCCAGGTTGCCGCCGAGGTCGACTTCGACCCGGTCCTGGAGGGCCTGAGCCCTCGGGAGATCCGCCGGATGGACCGGGCCACCCAGTTCGCCGTGGTTTGTGCGCGAGAAGCCGTCGCGGACAGCGGGCTGGACGTCGGAACTCTCGACCCGTACCGGCTCGGGGTCAGCCTGGGCAGCGCGGTCGCCGCAGCGACCAGCCTGGAACGCGAATACCTCGTGCTCTCGGACAGCGGCCGCAAGTGGGTCGTCGACCCCGAGCTGGTGTCGCCGCACATGTTCGACTACCTGGTGCCCAGCGTCATGCCGGCCGAGGTGGCCTGGACTGTGGCGGCCGAGGGCCCGGTCACGATGGTCTCCAACGGCTGCACCTCGGGCCTGGACTCGGTCGGACATGCCGGGCAGCTGATCCGGGAGGGCAGCGCCGACGTGATGCTGGCCGGCGCATCGGACACGCCGATCACCCCGATTGTCGTCGCCTGCTTCGACGCGATCAAGGCGACGACCACGCTCAACGACGACCCGGAGCACGCGTCCCGGCCGTTCGACGCGACCCGTAACGGTTTTGTGCTCGCCGAGGGCGCCGCCATGTTCGTTCTCGAGGAGTACGAGCACGCGCGCAACCGTGGCGCACACATCTACGCCGAGTTGGCCGGCTACGCCACACGCTGCAACGCCTACCACATGACCGGCCTGAAGACGGACGGCCGGGAGATGGCCGAGGCGATCCGGGTGGCGCTGGACGAGGCCCGGCTGGATCGCGGCGACGTCGGCTACGTCAATGCGCACGGATCCGGCACGAAGCAGAACGACAGGCACGAGACAGCCGCGTTCAAACGCAGCCTGGGACCGCACGCGTACGAGGTGCCAATCAGCTCGATCAAGTCGATGGTCGGGCACTCGCTCGGCGCGATCGGCTCGGTGGAGATCGCCGCCTCGCTGCTGGCCATCGAGCACGGCGTGGTCCCACCGACGGCCAACCTGCACCACCGCGATCCCGAATGCGACCTGGACTACGTCCCTCTGACAGCCCGTGAGCAGGCAGTGCCGAGCGTGCTCACGGTGGGCAGCGGCTTCGGTGGCTTCCAGAGCGCGATGGTTCTGCGACGTCCGGAGGAGACCCGATGACCACCCCGGTGTACGTGACCGGCATGAGCGTAGCCGCGCCCAACGGGCTGGGTCTCGAGCGGTTCTGGGACGGCCTGCTGGCCGGGCGCAGCGGCATCGCGCCGCTGACCCGCTTCGACGTCCAGCGCTTCCCGGCCACTCTGGCCGGCCAGATCACCGATTTCGAGGCGCGCGAGCACCTGCCCGGCCGATTGCTGCCGCAGACAGATGTGTCCACCCGGCTCGCTCTGGTGACCGCCGACTGGGCGCTCGCCGACGCCAAGGTGGACCCGTCCGAGTTGACCGATTACGACATGGGCGTTGTCACCTCGAACGCCGCCGGCGGTTTCGAGTTCACCCACCGGGAGTTCCAGAAGCTGTGGTCGATCGGTTCGCAGGCGGTCAGCGTCTACGAGTCGTTCGCCTGGTTCTACGCGGTGAACACCGGCCAGATCTCGATCCGGCACGGCATGCGTGGCCCGAGCAGTGCGCTCGTCGCCGAGCAGGCCGGTGGCCTGGACGCGGTCGGTCATGCTCGCCGGACCGTCCGGCGAGGCACCGCGCTGATGGTGACCGGCGGCGTGGACTCCGCTTTCGATCCGTGGGGCTGGGTCTCGCAGATCGCCAGTGGGAGGGTTAGCCGGGCCGTCGATCCCGCCCGGGCGTACCTTCCCTTTGACGCCTCGGCCTGCGGCTACGTGCCCGGCGAGGGCGGCGCCGTGCTGGTCCTGGAGGACGCCGCCGCGGCCCGCGCCCGTGGGGTGCAGCGGGTGCACGGTGAGATCGCCGGCTACGCGTCCACCTTCGATCCGCCGGCCGACTCGGGCCGCCCGCCCGGCCTGCGCCGCGCCGCCGAGATGGCCCTGGCTGACGCCGGGATCCAGGCCGGTGAGGTGGACGTGGTGTTCGCCGACGCGCTGGGTGTCGCCGCGTCCGACGCCGCCGAGGCCGAGGCGATCCGTGGATTGTTCGGTCCGAACGAGGTGCCGGTCACCGCGCCGAAGTCGCTCTACGGCCGGCTGTACTCCGGCGGCGGTCCGACCGACCTGGTCACCGCCCTGCTGTCCATCCGTGACGGCGTCATCCCCGCCACTGCCGGGACCGCTGACGTACCGGCCGACTACGGCATCGATCTGGTGTGCGGCACCCCGCGCTCCGCTCCGGTCCGTACCGCTCTGGTGCTGGCTCGCGGTCTGTGGGGCTTCAACGCGGCCGTCGTCGTCCGCGGGGTCAACGATTCGCTCGAGAAGGAGACCTACCGATGAGCAACTTCGCCGTCGACGACCTGCGCCGCATCCTGATCGCGTGCGCCGGCGAGAGCGAGGCCGACCTGAATGGCGACATCGCCGACCGCCAGTTCGACGATCTCGGATACGACTCGCTCGCCCTGATGGAGACCGCCGCACGGATTGAGCAGGACTACGGCGTCCGCATTCCCGATGAGCAGATCGTGGAGCTGGACACACCGCGCGCGGTGGTCGACGTGGTGAACGCCGTCCTCGTCGAGGCGTCATGACGCACCGGCGTGTGCACTCGCGGGTGGTGGCGGTGCCCGCCGCCACCGTCTACGGCCTGGTGGCCGACGTGAGCCGCTGGCCTGTCATCTTCGAGCCCAGCATCCACGTCCACCACCTCGAACGCGGCGACGGTCACGAGCGTTTCCAGTTGTGGGCGATGGTCAACGGCGAGGTGAAGACCTGGACCTCGCGGCGCACCCTGGACCCGGAGGCCCTGCGGATCACGTTCCGCCAGGAGCACAGCCAGCCACCGGTCACCTCGATGAGCGGTGAATGGATCTTCCGTCCGCAGCCGGACGGCGGCACCGAGATCGTGCTCGTGCACGAGTTTTCGGTCGCTGGCGGCGAGCGACAGGTGGCGTTGCTCGAGCAGGCACTGGACGCCAACAGTGAGCGTGAGCTGGCTGCCCTCGGCCGCATCGGCGAGCTCGGACATCCCGTCGACGACCTGGTCTTCACCTTCTCGGACGAGGTGGAGCTGCCGGGCACCGCCGCCGACGTGTACGACTTCGTCTACCGCAGCGACCGCTGGCCGGACGCGCTGCCGCACGTGCGGCGGGTGGTGCTGCGCGAAGAGGAGCCCGGCGTCCAGGACATGGAGATGGAGACCGTCACCGGCGACGGCAGCACGCACACGACACGTTCGGTTCGGGTTTGCCTGCCGGGGGAGCGGATCGTCTACAAACAACTGGTCCCGCCGGCGCTGCTGACCGGGCACAGTGGTTCGTGGCTGTTCAGCGAGCGGCCCGGCGGGTCGCTCGTCGTTGCTGAGCACACCGTCGCGATCAACCCGGCCGCGATCACCAGCGTGCTGGGTGCGGGAAAAACCGTGGCGGACGCGCGGAGCTTCCTGCGTGAGGCCCTCGGCCGCAACAGCCGGGCCACCTTGACGTACGCCGGCGCCTACGCGAGCGACCGGGCGGCCCTCTCGCCGGACGAGGGCGTTGCGCGATGAGCTTGATGGCCGGCACGAGCCGTACCGACGGCCCTTCAGGCAGTCAGCAGTTGGTCGAGATCGCCGACGGCGTCTTCGCCTATCTGCAACTGCCCGGCGGGTGGTGCGTCAGCAACGCCGGTGCGGTCTCCGGTCCGGAGACGCTGATGGTCGTCGACACGCTCGCCACCGAGCAGCGGGCTCGCCGGCTGCACGCGGCCCTCAGCGGCCTCGGCGGGCCACGCCGACTGGTCGTCAACACCCACCACCACGGCGACCACAACTTCGGCAACCACGTCTTCGACACGGCGACAGTGGTCGCGCACGAGCAGGCCCGGGTGGAGATGGCCGAGACCGGCCTGGCGCTCACCGGGCTCTGGCCGGACGTGTCGTGGGGTGACGTACGGGTCACTCTGCCGACTCTGACCTTCCGTGATCGTGCCACCGTGCACCTCGGTGACCGGGTCGCCGAGCTTGTCCACGTCGGCCCGGCGCACACCACCAACGACGTCCTGGTGTGGCTGCCTGCCACACGGGTGTTGTTCGCCGGGGACGTGCTGCTCAGCGGCGCGGCCCCGTTCAACCTGATGGGCTCGGTCAGCGGCGCGGTGACGGCGTTACAGCGTATCCGGGAGCTCGACCCGCGCGTCATCGTGTGCGGGCACGGGCCCCTCGCCGGGCCCGAGGTGATCGACGAGAACCTCGCCTATCTGCGCTGGATCCAACAACTCGCCGAGGAAGGCGCGGCGCTGGGGATGAGCCCGCTGGAAACCGCGCTGTCGGCGGATCGTTCCGCCTTCGACCACCTGCTGGACCCGGAACGGATCGTCGGCAACCTGCACCGCGCGTACGCGGAACTCACCGACGGACCGCTCGGGCGCCCGCTCGACGTCGTCAGCGTCTTCGGCGAGATGGTCGCCTTCAACGACGGACGCCTGCCTGCCTGTTTCGCCTGACCCGCTTACTCGAAGGACATTCGATGACTTCACCGCGTACCTGGCCGTTGCGCCGGGTCTTCGCCGTAGCGGTCGCCGCCGCCGCGGTCCTCACTCTTGCCTATCAGCCGATGCGCAGCGAGGGGAAGCCGGCGGCTCAAACGGCGGCTGGGCAGACCGCTCACTCCCCACACCTCGCCGCAGCCGGACACACCACCTCCTCCCAACACTCGGCTGCGTCGGATGAGCCCGCGCCGCAGCGCGCCGACGCCACAGGGAAGGCTGTCGCCGTCTGCCTGGTCCTGGGCCGGCCGGAGATCGAACAGGACCTGCGGTTGCCGGCGAGCGTGGCGCAACGCCTCTATCAGGACACCCGCTCCTACCCGGGCCCGTGCGCCGACTACGGCCCGGCCCAGCGGGTCGGCACGGGTGGCAGCGTGCGGATCGCCACCCAGAGCATCGGCAGCCGCCCGATCAGCATGTCGTTCGTCTTCGACAAGGGCATGCTCACCGGGTTGCCGACCGAACTGTCCGACGGCAAGCACTGCTACGACGTCAACGGTGACGGCGCCATCACCCGCGACACGGAGTGCGTTCATGAGCACGAGTACATGCTCGAGCTGCCGCAACGCTTCCGGCAGCGCGTCGGCGGCCCGTTCAAGTGGGCCATGCTCAACTGGGACCCGCGCGGACACGCACCCGATCAGATCTACGGCGTGCCCCACTTCGACCTGCACTTCTATCTGCAGGAGGAAGCCGAGGCGATGGCGATCCGCACCGGCCCGTGCGGCGGGATGAACCTGATCAACTGCGACGACTACGCGCGGGGCCGCAAGCCTGTGCCGCCGGCCTACCTGCCGGCCGGCTACGTGGACATCGACGCCGTGGTGCCCGGCATGGGCAACCACCTCGGCGATCCGGCCGCTCCCGAGTTCAACGGCGCGCCGTTCACCCACACCTTCCTGTACGGCGCCTACGACGGTGACATCACGTTCTACGAGCCGATGATCAACAAAGCCTGGTTCGACGACTTGGCCGCCGGACGGGCCGCCAACTCCTGCACTCCCGTCAAGCTGCCGGCCGCGTGGGAGGTGGCGGGTTGGTACCCGACGCAGTACTGCGTCGCCTACCGGCCGAACCGGCAGGACTTCACAGTCTCGATGACCGGTTTCGTTCAGCGGTCCGCGTCCTGAGTGTGAGGGCGACCGCACCCGACAGGAGGAACTGATGCTTTCCACCGACTCCGCGGTCGACGGCGCCTCCACCTTCGACCTGGCCGACTATCGCGACGCGATGGCCCGGTTCCCGACCGGGGTCGCGATCGTGACCACTCACGACGAGAGTGGTACGCCCTACGGGTTCACCGCCAGCTCGCTCTGTTCCGTCTCGCTGCACCCGCCGATGCTGTTGGTCTGTCTGGCTCGCACGGCGAACTCCTACCCGGTGTTCGCCAGCAGCGGGAGCTTCGCCGTCAGCATTCTCGGCGCGCACCACACCCAGCTGGCCCGGCGCTTCGCCGGCAAAGGCGTCGACAAGTTCGCCGCCGGCGGATTCGAACGCACCGCCGGCGGCGCGACGGTGCTGGGTGACGCGGCTTCAGTGCTGGAATGCGCGGTGCACAGCCGGCACACCGCCGGCGACCACATGATCCTCGTCGGCGCGGTCTGCGACGTGCGGGTCACCGGAGACACCGAGCCAGCCGTCTACTTCGACCGCGGCTTTCACCACCTGCGCGGTCCGGCTGACGGCGGACCGGCCGGCCCATGACGACGACACCGGGGGAAGCCATGCGGGCAATCAAGCCGATCACCGCCGACGACGACACGCTGCGGGCCCACCTGAGCGACGCGGAGGCACCGGCCCTGCTGATGACCGTCGCCCACCTCACCGGCGACCTGTCGATCCTGCGCGACGATCTGCGACCCAACGGCTGGCTCTTCCTGCCACAGGGCGGCCTGACGGACGAACAGCAGGACCATGCCCGCGAACTCGCCCTCAACGCGCTGCGGCGACTGCGCGAGGGAGCCGCGGTGCCCCGGCTCGACCGCCGCACGCTGCGGCGGGTCACCAGTTGGGCGATGGGCGGCGACACCGAGGACCTTCTGCCGTTGCTCGAGCAGGAGGTGATCCTGCCCGGCGAGGACCCGAAGGAGCCCGACTGGCGGCTCGACCAGGAGGCCCCGGGCCGAGACGCCCGGGTGGTAGTCATCGGCGCCGGCCTCAGCGGACTGCTCGCAGCGCACCGGCTCAACCAGGCGGGCGTGCCGGTCGTGGTCTACGAGAAGAACGCCGACCTCGGCGGCACCTGGTTCGAGAACCACTACCCGGGCTGCCGGGTCGACGTGCCCAGCCACCTGTACAGCTATTCGTTCGCTACCCGTACCGACTGGCCCGACCACTTCTGTAAACACGACGAGTTGCTGTCCTACCTGCGGGATTTCGCGAAACAGCACGGTCTGCTGGACCTGATCCGCTTCAACAGCGAGATCCGCGCGGCGCACTGGGACGAAGCGGCCGGTCAATGGCGGCTGACTGCGGACACGCCCGACGGGCCACGCACCGAGCAGTGCACAGTTCTGGTCAGCGCCGTCGGTCAGCTCAATCGCCCGCACGTGCCGCAGTTCCCGGGCAGCGAGGAGTTCGCCGGCCCGGCGTTCCACTCGGCCCGGTGGGATCACCGCGTGGACCTCACGGGCAAGCGGGTCGCGGTGATCGGCACCGGCGCCAGCGCCTTCCAGTTCATTCCGGAGGTAGCCAAGCAGGCGAGCCACCTGACAGTCCTGCAACGCACCCCGCCTTGGCTCCGGCCCACCCCGCACTACCACGACGCGGTTCCGGTCGGCGTCCAGTGGCTCTACGAGCACCTGCCCTACTACGCGGCGTGGCAGCGGTTCTGGTTGTTGGCGCCAGGCCTGCGCGGCGTACTGGAGGGCTGGGTCGTCGACCCCGACTATCCGCCCAGCGAGCGTGCCGTGTCGGCGCTCAATGACCAGTTGCGCGCCACACTGACGGCATATCTGGAGAGCCAGCTGACCGACCGCCCCGACCTGCTGCCACTCGTCCTGCCGCGCTACCCGGTCGGAGCCAAGCGGGTGCTGCGCGACAACGGCAGATGGCTGGCCACCTTGAAGAGCGACCACGTCCGCCTGGTTACCGCGGCCGTCGACCGGCTCACCCCGGACGGCGTACGCGACGCGGACGGCGAGCTGCATCCGGCCGATGTGATCATCTATGGCACGGGATTCCGAGCCTCGCAGTTCCTTACCCCGATGACCGTGACCGGGCGCGACGGCGTCGACCTGCACGAGTACTGGAACGGCGACGCACGCGCGTACCTGGGACTGACCGTGCCCGGCTTCCCCAACCTCTTCTGTCTGTACGGTCCGAACACCAACCTGTCCGGGCAGGGCGGCAGCATCATCTACTTTTCCGAGTGCGGGGTGACCTACCTCGTCGACGCGGTGCGCAGGCTGGTGCAGGGCGGGCACCGAGCCATGGAGGTCCGCCCGGAGGTGTTCCGCGAGTTCAACACCTGGGTGGACGAGGCGAACGCCCAGCGGGCCTGGGGCTTCTCCAACGTCAGCAGCTGGTTCGTCAACGCCGCCGGGCGGACCGCGCAGAACTGGCCGTTTCCGGCCCAGGACTACTGGCGGCGCACCCGGGCCGTCGATCCGGCCGACTACGAGCTGCGCTGACCACGAACGGGGGGGGGGGGGGGGGGGGGGGCCCCCCCACCCCCCCCCCCGGGGGGGGGGGCGGGGGGCGCCGCCCCCCCCCCCGCGGGGGGGGGCCCCCCGCCCCGCCCCCGGGGGGGGGGGGCCGCGGCGACGCGCGGC